>UQPQ01000011.1 GCA_900542985.1 uncultured Bacteroides sp. | reverse complement strand
TCCAGACAATACACGTTGCCCGACTGAGTCTGCTTTTTCAACAATAAACCAGTTCGGATTAGTAGGCTTTAACAAGCCGTAAGAGTCCGATTCAAAAGTCAGATTAGTGCCCACTTCCGTAACTGTACCCAACGTAGAATAAAATCCTTCCGGCTCATCATCATTCAAACAAGATGAAAGGAAAATACTCCCTAATACAAGGGACATGCAATGCATTTGTTTTAGAAGTTTCATTATACACTTTCTTTTTTAGTTTCATCTCTTAAATACAAGAAAAGAAAGTTCACTGCATGCCCGTTTGTTAAAATACATTAATAAAAAAAAGTAATGAATCAGATGCAGTAAATTTACCTCATCTTCATTTTAAAAATAAAAACAGAGAATAAAACCGGATATGACAGAAGAAGAGTTGGCGTTACAATGTAAGCGAGCAGATAACAAAGCCCGCAAGCTTCTTTATGAGCGTTACGGCGGTCAGCTGATGGCTATTTGTCTCCGTTATTCCGGCGATAGAGAAAGTGCAGAAGATATTCTGCACGACGGATTTTTACGCATCTTTCAATCAATTGGACAATTTACCTATCAGGGCGAAGGGTCCTTAAAGGCCTGGCTATCCAAAGTAATGGTAAATGAAGCACTGGGGTTTCTCAGGAAACGCAATACCCAGATGCAGCAAGAGGTATTGATGGAAGAAGTACCCGATCAGGAAACCAATGAAAACGAAAATTCAATAAACGAAATTCCTCCCTCTGTTCTCATGAAATTTATCAGAGAATTACCGGAAGGATACCGAATGGTATTAAACTTATATATTTTCGAGAACAAGAGTCACAAAGAAATAGCTTCTTTATTAGGCATTGCAGAACATACCTCATCGTCACAGTTCTACCGTGCCAAAAGTTTATTGCAAAAAAGAATTAACGAATATAGAAAACAAATAGCACAATGAAGAAAGAGGACAAATGGATTCAGGATATACGTAAAAGCTTGGAAGACTATTCCGAACCGCTTCCCTCTCATCTATGGGAAGAGCTGGAAAAAGAATTGCCTGCTCCCAAGGTTATTCCAATGTGGCGCAGATGGCAAACAACAGCTGCAGCAGCAGTACTGGTACTGGCTGTTTCTTCATTGACAGTTTGGTTCTGGTCTTCTCCTTCGGCACAATATATACAACAGATACCTGTCGCATCACAGGAAGTACAACCTCATACCGTAAATGAAAGTTCACTTCCTCAGGTCACGGTAAAAGAAGTTACACCTTCCGAAGCGCATGAGTACCTTGCTCAAGGACAAATAAAGAAAACAACAGACGAAGTATCACCACAAACCTATGCTACTTTGCCGGTTGAAGAAAAAATTCCGGCACCTGCTATCATAAAAGAAGAAAGTGAAAAAACAGAAGAAAATAACATCACGAAAGCAGAAAAAGAAAATACAGAAGACACCAAGCAACTTCGCCAGCAGCGTATGGAAGCTGATAAAAGGCAAATGCAGAGAAATCAATATCTGGCATACGCACAATCCAAGGCTTCCAATAAACAGAAATGGTCTGTGGGTGTAACTGCAGGGAACACTCCTTATTCCACCTCTTCCTCTTTCGGAGGCTTTGGACGTTTGGATACACGGGTCATGTCGCTCGAAACACTCAATCCGACCAATCGGGTAGAAGCTGCTTATAGTCAGGTTTTATTGAATAACAGAGAACAAGTCACTCAAACCGATATACGTCATCGCACTCCTGTTACAATAGGAGCTTCTGTAAAATGGAATCTGAATGACGACTGGGCCATTGAAAGTGGATTGAATTATACTTTACTGTCTTCCGAACTTCATTCGGGATCCCAATCGTACGTAGAAGAAGAACAAAAACTACATTATATTGGTATCCCTCTGAAAATACACCGTACCATCTGGCAAAACAAGCTATTCAACTTCTATGCTTCTGCCGGAGGAATGGTAGAGAAATGTGTATCGGGGGAACAGGAAGTTACTTATGCATACGATACCAACAGCATAGAAAAAGAGACGAGATCGCTGGATATATCTCCTCTGCAATGGTCGGTAATGGCTGCTGTAGGAGCACAGGTAAATATAGTCAAACGATTCGGTATCTACATTGAACCTGGTATGGCTTATTACTTTGATGATGGAAGCGATGTAGAAACTATACGCAAGCAACACCCGTTCAACTTCAACCTGCAATTCGGATTGCGCTTCAGTTTATCAAAATAAAGCTGCTCTTTTAGATTCGTTTATATACAAATTCTCCCTTTATCTTTTGGCTACATCAGCCAATAGCATAAAGGGAGAATTCATTTCCGACAGAATGTACAATGTACATTCTGTCCGGTTAATATATCATCTTAACGGTCGGCTTTCAAGCGCTCTGCCATTGCTCTAGCCAATTCTTTAGCCTTCTGACAGCTATCCGCCTTCATACTCTGCTTCATTTCTACAGGTTCACCCACCAATTCGAAATTCAATTTCTGACTGTATTCACACAACTTCTTCACTGCAGCACTAGCCCATGTAAACGAGCCGAAATATCCCATATAACGGTTCTTCATCTCACGTGCAGCTACCTTACTCAGCAAAGCTTCCATCTCAGGATAAAGATTCATATTGTATGTAGTACAGCCTACAATCAATCCTTTATACTTGAAGATATCCGACAGAATAAACGAATGATGTGTATGTGACACATTATACATTACAATATTACGGATGCCCTGTGCGCTCAGTTCTTCGGCAATGGTCTCAGCCATTTCTTCTGTATTGCCATACATAGTACCGTAAGCAATCACTACTCCTTCTTCTGCTTCATAACGGCTCATCTTATCGTACATGTCTACTACCTTGGCAATATTTTCTTCCCATACCGGACCGTGAGTAGAACAAATCATCTTGATATCAAGACCGCTACATTTCTGCAAAGCCTTCTGTACCGGATTTCCGAATTTACCCACAATGTTTGAGTAGTAACGACGCATTTCGTTCCAATAAATATCTGTATTGATATCCTTATCGATACATCCGCCGTTCAATGCACCAAAGCAGCCAAAGGCATCACCCGCAAACAAGATTCCTTCAGTAGAATCGAATGTAACCATTGTTTCCGGCCAGTGCACCATCGGAATCAGATAGAAGTTCAGTTTATGATGTCCTACGTTCAAAGAATCACCGTCGGCTACCACCAAACGCTCACCGGTTACCCCATAGTAACCTTCCACCATATCGAAAGTTTTCTTGTTACCTACCAATACAATATCGGGATAATGCTGCTTGATCAAAGCCAAAGAACCCGAATGATCCGGTTCCATGTGATTAATAATCAGGTAATCAATCTTTCTGTCTCCAATCACATTGCGGATTTTCTTCAGATACAGTTCAAAATAACAAACGTCTACCGTATCTACCAGAACCACTTTTTCTTCGTCTGCAATCAAATAAGAGTTATAAGATACGCCATAGGGCAACGGCCACAGATTTTCAAACAAATGTTTGTTACGGTCGTTTACACCAACATAATGTACATTACCTTTCAGTTTCATTGTTTTTTACTTACTAAATTAATACGTTATATTATTTTTACTACAAAACTTTCCCTGCCATGCATCGCGTTCCACCAAACGCTTCTTTACTTTATTTGTAAATTCATGATTCTTCAATCCCCAGTCTGGTGCGATAAGCAACTCTTTGGGCGACTGCGATACAAAGCGTTCCAGCACTATATCGGAACGTAAATGCTCAATATAGTCGATTACCAAATCGATGTACTCGTCTGCCGAATACAGATGAAATGAATCAGGCTCTTTGGCATATTCCAGCGCCATCCGCGTTCCCCGGATTAATTGAAGCTGATGCAACTTCAGGGTAGTAAGCGGAAGCTCCGACAAAGCCTCAGCCTGTGCCATCAGCTCTTCTTTACCTTCTCCGGGAAGTCCCAATATGACATGCCCTCCTGTCAATATCCCTCTCGAAGCCGTACGACGTACCGCATCGGCTGTACAGGCAAAATCGTGTCCTCTATTGATGCGACGTAATGTTTCATCATTCGTACTTTCGATGCCATATTCCACCAACAGAAAGGTCCGCTTATTCAGTTCAACCAGATAATCAAGCAAAGAATCGGGCATACAATCCGGACGAGTACCAATCACAATACCCACTACTCCTTCTACAGACAAAGCCTCTTCGTACATACGTTTCAACTCCTCCAGTTCGGCATAAGTATTGGTGTACGCCTGAAAATAAGCAAGATATTTCATCTCCGGATACTTGCGTGCAAAGAATGCTTTCCCCTCCTCCAACTGCTGTGATACGCTTTTCTCCGTACGGCAATAAGCCGGATTAAAAGTTTGGTTATTACAATAGGAACACCCGCCATATCCTTTCGAGCCATCTCTATTGGGACAGGTAAAACCGGCATTTACAGAAATCTTCTGTACCTTGAAAGGAAACATACGAGCCAAGAAGCCGGAAAAATCATTATATCGCCATTTCTTATCCATCCTATTGTATTTGCACCGCAAAGATAACATTTTTTGGTGGATACCAGATAATCAGACCATAGCGAATCATATAAAAAGTTATCCATACAGGCAGAGTAAGATAACCGGCGACGTTGTTCCCACAACCAACGACATCGAATACACAATCGACGACGCTGTTTGTATATACGACGTCGCCGATTACAGAGTAAAACAAAATGTAAGTAATAAGAGAGTTATAATACTATCACATCAAGATTTGAAGCAACTGCTTCATTCTCTATATAACCTTACCTGTTGGCGGAATTCTGCCAACGAATCATTTCTTTATTCTATTTTCAATATTGCACTGTTAATACTTCTATCTATATTATTGGATTCACGAGAGGTTTTCTTACCAAAATCGAAAGTATAAGCTAATTTTACATAAGCAGTTTGCTGGTATATACGGCTTGTGCTCACTTGATTGTACCGATAAACTCCATAATCGGCATATTCCCGGTAATGGACATGTTTGGTAAACGGATTTTCCGTACCAGCTTCAGCCATCCAGTTCTGTCCGCTATAGCGGACAGAAAGTCCGTAGGATACAGGCATTTTTCTGAATACTAACGTCTGCTCGTCAAGTAACTTTTCGGCACTCCGGGCATATAAGTTCACAGAGAAAGACCGGATAAAATAGTTTACATCAATCGAAGCAGATAAATTGTCCTGCGACAAACCAGACTTGCCGGGTACATACATATATCCATATTTCACACCAACATTCGTCTGCAAATTTTCCGATATACGGCTAGATACCGACAATTCCACATTAGCAGTATTGAACGAATGGTCCGAAACGTAACTGCTTATCAGTTTGTCCCCCTCTATAAAATAAGCGGACGACACGCTATGCCTGTTCATCGTATACCATGCCCGACACTGCAAACCTAGCAAAGTATGAAGTTGCCCCGCATACATTGCAAACCAATTGTATAAGGCGGTATTGTCCAAATAAGGATTTCCGCGCTTTATCTGATACAAATCCACAGTCTGACTGGAAGTATTCAGGTAACTGATATCTGGCTGATTATTCCCAAACGAAAAACCGGCACCCGCCCATTGTTTGGAGTCTGGTACATAACGCACCCACGAATTGACACGTAAATTCCATGCGTTTGACAACTCCTGACCGTGTAGTTTATAGGTAAGACACGATGCACCGGGACTGAGCATCAGTATCCATTTTTTACCAAACTGGTGTGTGTAATCGAATTGAAAGAGCGTTTCTCCCTTCCACAAATGCTGCCACGAAGCATGGTCACCACCATAGAGCGATGAAGTAATATTATGGAAATGAGTAACCCGACTATACAAAGAATTGGCGGCATCAGGCTGGAACAAATGAGCAACCTGAGCATCGAAAGCATACAAATCCTCGTTCACATCCGAAAGAGATTGTAAACCTTCCTCACTGTAAGTCCGCCTATAACCATTCTGTGTATAGCCGCCATTCAGGCGGACTTTAAGCTGATGCGCAGGATTCAGGTAGAAGATCCCGTTCAGATTTACCGACGAACGCATACTTTCACTTTCTTTGCTGCCGGCAGATTCCGTATGATGAATATCGTAACCTTCGTAATCCAAAATACCCCACTGTTTGTCGTGCGGTGTAGCGTCACGAACCACCGAAACGGAAGCGGAAAGACTGCGTTTCTTGTTGTCATTACTCACTTTCAACTGAGCATATTGTTGATTATTGCAATAATCGGTTCCGCTCTGTTCCGATTGTCTGCCGATGACATAATCGGGGAAAGACAAATCTTCTCGTTTTCCAGTCGTTACCCCATCGTAACCGCTCATTGTATATCCGCTCCAAAAAGCATAGTTGGTATTACCGCAGGAAAGTTTAGCACCAAAATTGTAATCCCCTTTCAAATAGCCGACATTCTGACTGCCATCCAGCGTAACATATCCACCGGTACTATAGGTCTTGGTAATATAATTCACGGAAGCTGCGTCACCGGCAAACTTTCCGTTCGTGGGAAGTACGTAATACTCCACCCGCTCAATGTCCTTAGGCCGCAAGTTCTGTACTTCACGCGCATCGGCTTCCACTCCGTTGATATAGAGAGTAGCACTTCCAGTCATAGACGACACAGTCTTGTTCTTCCTGTCTACAGTCAATCCCGGTATCATCAGGTTGTACAACAGGTCGTAACCGGAAAAGGAATGCTTCACTTGAGTTTTGTTTGGAAGAACGAGCAAATGGTCTTTCTTTTGAATGAATGAACTTCCGGTCACAGTCACTCCTTCCAGCATGATATTGTCCGCTTTCAACGCCATAGTAGGAAGAGTATAGGATTTATCGGGCATTTCGAAACGTAGAAAAATTTTAATGAATCCAACACTGCTTACCGCCAATACATAATCACCCGTTTTCAAGCTTTCTATCCGAAATTTACCCATCCCATCAGTTATCGTACCTCCGACATGTATTGAATCTACCGACAAGACCTGTACTGTAGCACCCCAAATAGGTTCACCAGACTCATCCGTTATGCTACCACTTAAAATATTTTGAGCTAAAAGAGAATAAGTGCACAAAAAAAACACTACCGGAAGTAGTGTTAGCTTCAAATTTCCCATAAATACTATTTTATTACATAAGATTATGTATAAGAATAAAGATATACATACCCGTTGGCGGAATTCCGCCAACGGGTTAATCTTATTTGCTTTTCTTAGCCCTTGCCACTTCAATCAGAAATGACACAATCAGTCCGGCGCCTCCACCCAACAAGACACAAGCTCCGTAAATAATCGATACGGTCTCACCTACACGCGAAGAATAAGAATCGGAGAAATACTCCGGCTGAGTACCGACAACCAAAGCATAACCTGCCAATAAGCCTAAGCCAAGTCCTACCAGCAAACATCCCAAACGTAATCCGGAACTAGAAGCTGGCAAATGAAAAGCCGGCAACTTTCCTTCTTTCAACGATTCGGCGTCCAACTTATCTGCCAGTTTTTCAATCATCAGAATGCGTTCACGACGTCCTGCAAACAATTCAAACAATTTATAAATTACTCCAAATACAATTGCCACATTGGCTACTACCATCAATTCTTCCATAATATCATATTTTAGTTCTACATTTTTTTGTTTCTTTGCCCCTTTAGACGCAAAAAACAGAAAGAGGTTACAAGATAAAAATATTTTCTTCCGCTTGTAACCTTTTATTTTGCTTCTGCGTCTAAAAAGACAAATGAAAACAGACGAACTACATATTATTACCCAAATACTGGCAGGAAAGACAGGAGAGTTTGCCTATTTCCTCGATACCTACGGCACGCAGGTCTTTTCCCTCATAGTCCGCATGGTAGGTTCGGAGGAAGATGCAGAAGAGCTGACTCAGGATACTTTCATGAAGGCTTTCGAGCATCTGTCTTCGTTCAATGGAAACAGCAGCTTCTCCACCTGGATTTATCGCATAGCCTACAACACAGCACTGTCTGCCTTAAGAAAAAAGCAGACGGAGGTACTGACTTTCGACGATAAATTATGGAATACCGTCTCGGAAACAGAAATAGACGAGGCCTTGGACGATGAGACAGAAGAGAATCTGGAGAAATTACGGAATATACTGGAACTGCTTCCTCCCGATGAAAGAGCTTTATTGACTTTATTCTATGAAGAAGAAAAAACCATTGCGGAGATTGCACATATACTGAATCAAAGCGAAGGAAACATTAAAGTCAAACTACATCGCTTGCGAAAAAAACTATATGTATTAATGAAAACAAAAGACTAAGAGATATGACTGAAAAAGACAAAGGAATAAAAAAAGCTTTGCAGCAACAACCTACTTACCGGCTGTCCAGCAATTTTACATACCGTATGATGCTACGGATAGAGGAAGAGGCCCGCTTAAAAGAGAAACAGATGGAACTCCGAATGCGGATAGCATTAATACTGACGGTGATAGCGGCAATCGGCTGTATCGGATGGCTTTATGGAAAAACCATGCTGAATGCACTGCGTACTTCCACATCGCATCTTTTGGAGCACATCTCACTGGACTTTTACCTTCCCATAGCTGGTGCTTTGGTGTTGCTCTTCTTCTTCAACCGATGGTTACGCAAAAAATACGGTCATCTACTGACATAAAGGTCTTATTCTAAAATACATCTAAAACGAAATCACCCTTATCACAGTTTTCTGCGGTAAGGGTGATTCCGTTTTAATATAAAGACTAATTGTATCTGTCTGATATGGAAATTATTCCTGAGCAAAACGTTTTGCCTGTTCTTCAATCAAAGCTGCATCATCAAAATAATTGATTTTCATAGCCTGACGTACTTCACTCATAGTTTGTGCTGCAGCTTCACGCGCTACTTCACAACCTTTCTTCAGCATATCGTACACAGCAGGAATATCTTTTGCAAACTCTTTACGGCGTTCGCGTATCGGAGTCAATTCTTCCTGCATGATGGCAGCCAGGAACTTCTTCACCTTCATGTCACCCAAACCACCACGAGTATAGTGCGCCTTGAGTTCATCCAAGTTAGGATATTCCGGCAAGTAACGGCCGAAATGTTCCGGACGACAGAATGCATCCAGATAAGTAAACACACAGTTTCCTTCCAGTTTACCCGGATCACTTACTTTAATGTGTGTAGGATCGGTATACATGCTCTTTACTTTCTTTTCTACTTCATCGGCAGTATCCGAAAGATAAATACAGTTGCCAAGCGATTTACTCATCTTAGCCTTACCGTCTGTACCCGGCAAACGCAAGCAGGCTGCATTATCGGGTAATAAGATTTCCGGTTCTACGAGTGTTTCTCTATAAATATGATTGAAACGGCGTACAATTTCACGAGTCTGTTCAATCATCGGTTCCTGGTCTTCGCCTACCGGTACGGTAGTAGCCTTGAAAGCTGCAATATCGGCTGCCTGACTGATTGGATAAGTAAAGAAACCTACCGGAATACTGGTTTCGAAGTTACGCATCTGTATTTCAGTCTTCACTGTCGGATTGCGCTGAAGACGAGATACGGTAACCAAGTCCATGAAATAAAAGCTCAATTCATACAACTCCGGTATCTGAGACTGGATAAAGATAGTAGACTTCTGAGGATCCAATCCTACAGCCAGATAGTCGAGCGCCACTTCTATTACATTCTGACGCACCTTCTCCGGGTTATCAATATTATCTGTCAAAGCCTGACCGTCGGCTTCGAATATAAATATCTTGTCGTAAAGACCTGAGTTCTGCAACTCAACACGACGACGCAACGAACCTACATAATGTCCGATATGCAGTTTTCCAGTCGGACGGTCTCCCGTCAATATAATTTTCTCTTTCTTCATTATCTGCTAAATGTTTGATTTATCAATCCTATCTTTCTTTAATTACCGCAAAGATACGTAAATACTTTGTTTTCTTCAAAATAAATTGTTTCTTTGCAAATACTGACGAGATAAATAGCAGAAACGAAACAACCCATAAATCTATATAAACACAATGAAGAAAGAACTTAAAAAAGTACTCGTCTTAGGATCTGGAGCACTTAAAATCGGACAAGCAGGAGAATTCGACTACTCCGGTTCACAAGCATTAAAAGCCTTAAGAGAAGAAGGCATACGTTCGGTATTGGTAAATCCAAACATCGCTACCATACAGACTTCGGAAGGTATTGCAGACCAAGTATACTTCCTTCCGGTAACTCCCTACTTCGTAGAAGAGATTATTAAAAAAGAACGCCCGGACGGCATTCTGTTGGCCTTTGGAGGACAAACTGCATTGAACTGCGGTACTGAACTTTATCAAAAAGGATTACTCGACAAATATGGTGTACAGGTATTGGGAACTTCAGTAGAAGCTATTATGTATACCGAAGACCGTGACCTTTTTGTCAAAAAGCTCGATGAAATTGAAATGAAGACTCCCGTGAGCCAGGCAGTAGAAAACATGGAAGATGCACTGCAGGCTGCACGCAAGATAGGTTATCCGGTGATGATCCGTTCGGCTTATGCCTTAGGAGGATTGGGAAGTGGTATCTGTCCGAATGAAGAGAAATTCATTGAACTGGCAGAAAGTGCCTTTACTTTCTCTCCACAGATTCTGGTAGAAGAATCGCTGAAAGGCTGGAAAGAAATCGAATTCGAAGTGATTCGCGATGCCAACGACCATTGCTTTACTGTAGCCAGCATGGAAAACTTCGACCCGCTGGGTATCCATACAGGTGAGTCTATCGTAGTGGCTCCAACCTGCTCACTGACCGAAGCTCAGGTTGAAATGTTGCAGGAATTGTCGAAGAAATGTATCCGCCATTTGGGTATTGTGGGCGAATGTAACATTCAGTATGCATTCAATGCCGACACAAACGACTACCGTGTAATTGAAGTAAACGCTCGTCTGAGCCGTTCTTCTGCACTGGCTTCAAAAGCAACCGGTTATCCATTGGCTTTCGTTGCTGCTAAAATCGGTTTGGGATATACCCTCGATGAAATCGGTGAAATGGGTACACCCAACTCTGCTTATGTAGCTCCTTCACTGGACTATCTCATCTGTAAAATACCTCGTTGGGATTTGACAAAATTTGCCGGTGTATCTCGCCGCATCGGTTCAAGCATGAAATCGGTAGGTGAAATCATGTCTATCGGACGCTCGTTCGAAGAAATCATCCAGAAAGGCTTACGTATGATTGGTCAAGGCATGCACGGTTTTGTAGGCAACGACCATACTCGCTTCGAAAACCTTGACGATGAACTGGCTAACCCAACCGACCTCCGTATCTTTGCCATTGCACAGGCTTTGGAAGAAGGATACAGCATTGACCGTATCTTCGAACTGACAAAGATTGACCCATGGTTTATCGGTAAGCTGAAAAACATTGTTGATTACAAGAGCAAATTATTGTCGTACAACTCTTTGGAAGAACTTCCTGCAGAAGTATTGCGTGAAGCCAAGGTGTTGGGATTCTCTGATTTCCAGATTGCCCGCTTCGTACTGAAACCAAAGAGTGGCAACATGGAAAAAGAAAATCTGGCCGTTCGTGAATACCGTAAAAAACTGGGTATCTTGCCAGCTGTAAAACGTATCAATACCGTTGCTTCCGAGCATCCGGAACTGACCAACTATCTGTACATGACTTATGCAGTAGAAGGTTACGATGTAAATTATTACAAGAATGAAAAATCGGTTGTCGTACTTGGTTCAGGAGCTTATCGTATCGGTTCCTCTGTTGAATTCGACTGGTGTTCAGTAAATGCAATACAGACAGCACGTAAGTTGGGATACAAATCTATCATGATTAACTACAATCCTGAAACTGTATCTACCGACTACGATATGTGCGACCGCCTGTACTTTGACGAACTTTCATTCGAACGTGTACTCGATGTCATCGACCTTGAACAACCACGTGGTGTGATTGTTTCTGTGGGAGGACAGATTCCGAATAATCTTGCCATGAAGTTATACCGCCAGTCTGTTCCTATTCTGGGTACTTCACCAATCTCTATCGACCGTGCCGAAAACCGCAACAAGTTCTCTGCAATGCTCGACCAGCTTGGAATTGACCAGCCTGCTTGGCAAGAACTGACCAGTCTGGACGATGTAAAAGCATTTGTGGCTAAAGTGGGTTATCCGGTATTGGTTCGTCCGTCTTACGTACTGAGTGGTGCTGCCATGAACGTATGCTACGACGAAGAAGAACTCCAGCGCTTCCTGCAAATGGCCAGCGAAGTATCGAAGGAATATCCGGTTGTGGTATCACAGTTCATGCAGAATACCAAAGAAATAGAATTCGACGCAGTAGCCCAGAACGGAGAAGTGGTAGAATATGCTATTTCAGAACACATTGAATATGCAGGTGTTCATTCAGGTGATGCTACACTGGTCTTCCCGGCACAGCAGATTTATTTCTCTACTGCACGCCAAATCAAGAGAATCAGTCGTCAGATTGCAAAAGAATTGAACATCTCCGGTCCGTTCAACATCCAGTTCCTTGCCCGCAAGAATGAAGTTAAAGTAATAGAATGTAACTTACGCGCTTCACGCAGTTTCCCATTCGTATCGAAGGTTCTGAAACGCAACTTCATCGAAACTGCTACCCGCATCATGCTGGACGCTCCGTACAGTCAACCGGATAAATCGGCTTTCGACATCGACCGTATTGGTGTAAAAGCTTCTCAATTCTCGTTTGCCCGTCTGCAGAATGCCGACCCGGTATTGGGCGTAGACATGTCGTCTACCGGAGAAGTAGGTTGCTTGGGCGATGACTTCAACGAAGCCTTGCTGAATGCATTGATTGCGACAGGTTACAAGATTCCAAACCAATCAGTTCTTTTGTCTTCCGGAGCAACTAAATCGAAGGTAGATTTGCTGGATGCCAGTCACATGCTAAGCAAGAAAGGCTATCACATCTACGCTACAGCAGGTACTGCTACCTTCCTCAATGCACACGGTATACCTACTACACCGGTGTTCTGGCCCGATGAACGTCCGAATGCAGAAAACAACGTAATGAAGATGATATCTGAACATAAATTCGATCTCATTGTGAATATTCCGAAGAACCACAGCAAACGTGAGCTGACCAACGGTTACCGCATCCGCCGTGGTGCCATCGACCATAATATTCCGTTGATGACCAACGCCCGTCTGGCAAAAGCCTTCATCGAAGCGTTCTGCCAAATGAAACAAGAAGATATCCAAATTAAGAGCTGGCAGGAATATAAATAATTCTTACAGCCTTCCATAATAAAGCCGGCTGCATCGATACATATCCGATGCAGCCGGCTCTTTTTATATAAAGTATCCAAAGAAAAAACTGACATTACACCTTATTTACTATCTTTGTTTTATACCAAAGATACAAATACATATGATGACTTTTATTTCATGTGCCAAGACCATGACCGGCAAAAGCAAACAGCAGGTTCCGTTTACTACACATCCTGCTTTCGAAAACCATGCCAACGAAAATGCCATGCACTTGTCACAGTTTACGGTAGAAGAACTGGAGCGCTTGTTGAAAATCAATCACAAGCTTGCCTCAGAAAACTACCTGAGATACCAGAATTTCCATTCTGCCGACAACAAGCCGCTGCCTGCATTGCTGTCGTATACCGGTATTGTGTTCAAGCGTATTAACCCCAAGGACTTCACACTCGAGGAATTAGCCTATGCACAAGAGCATCTTCGCATTACCTCGTTTCTCTACGGACTGCTCCGTCCTCTGGATACAATCAAGAATTACCGCTTGGAAGGTGACGTACGTCTGCCGGAAAATGGAAACCTTTCGATGTTCGACTATTGGAAACCGTTACTGACCGAGCATTTTATCAAAGAAATAAAAAAAGAACAGGGAATATTGGTCAATCTGGCAAGTGCCGAGATGAAAGACCTTTTCGACTGGAAACGAGTCTGCCAGGAAGTACGGGTTGTCACTCCCGAATTTCTTGTACATAAAAACGGTAAACTGACTACCGTAGTCATATACGCCAAGATGTGCCGGGGAGAAATGACAAGATACATTCTGAAAAACCGTATCGAGAATCCCGAAGATTTAAAAGGATTCGAATGGGAAGGATTCACCTACAACGAACAGGAAAGTACACCAGAACGTATGGTATTTACACTTTAAAACAAAATAAAGAAGCGGTATAAAAATGATGTCCGAACATCATCTTCATACCGCTTCTTCTATTTCTGACAGTTTCAGCTATCTTTATTTACGCTTTCCAAAGGTAATGTTGAAACCTAAGCTTACATTGGTATTGGCATTTCCTACCGGAATATACTGCGGAGTCACTTTTGTCAGTGTATGATCCATACCTACGAAGAAGTTGAATCCACAAGGATGGAAGTTCAGAATCCATCCGAAAGAAGAGCCAAAAGTAGAAAGACCATAGTTTACTCCTGCATCAAACCATTTCACCGGTGATACATTAGCCGACAAACGGCCTTCACTCCAGGAATAAGGTCCATTGATACGGGTAGAAGACAAGAAGCCAAAATGTAATTTATCATATAACGGGAACGCATAGTCTGCACCGATATTCAATGTAGCTCCCAACATTTTGGTTGCCTTTCCCCCTGTTTCTGTGCGATGAAAGCTGGCATAGTTTTCCACATCCTTACCCAAATCTTCCAACTGATCCTCCAACGGTTTATCTCCATTAGGATCATCAGATCCCATTGCTATATTATGAAAACCGTCGAACAACCATGGTTCGTTACTGGTAGCACCCTTAATGGTATTGCTCCATGAGATAAATCCCAGGTCGAGCAATGCAGCAGACAAAGTCAGATTATCAAGCAATTTATAAGTAGCTCCCAAATCCACAGCCATACCATATCCACTCAATCCCGGAGAATCAATATCCATATTATCCCAATCAATCAAAGTTGCTTCCGACGGATTGTTCAATGTTTTTCCACTCTCTCCTTTTGTAGGTAATGTCAAGCCCTTTACAGAAGCATTCAATTCTCCGTTTGCCTGTACCATCCACTGATTCTCTGCCATCTGTACTTTCATATCAGTCATCTTAATGCTGGCATTACCCAGGCCCAGCAAAGCTTTAACCTTAGCACCGATACGTAATCTTTCATTAATCTGATGAGAATGTCCCAAAGCAATTTCGGCATAGTTGTTCGATGAAATACCCAGTCCATCCATTTCATACACCGGATTAGTACCATCCATACCTACCTTCATGAACTCGAACAATCCACGCGGTAAGTTCAAAGAAGTATTAGAACGTAAACTGACATCGAACGTATTGAAACCTCCCCATGCACGGAAACCTACCGACAGCAAGGTCAGGTTCATATTCATATTAATACGGTTATTATCTTTCAGCTTTCCCAAGAACTCATCACTGCTGACAGCGCTGTTCATAAAAGTTGTAAGCTTTCCATTTCCATACGGGTAAAGGAATGTATTCAATCCCACATTACTCTGTGTACCCATATTGATATTACCGATTCCCGGTATAGATACATAGTTACGTTCCGGTTCAAACGCAGGATTCATCAGATGACGGTATGTATACCCTTCAAGAAAATAGCCGGAATGCAATGCCTGCGCCGAAGCTGTACCACAAAAGAAGATTCCTGCCGCTGCAATAAAATATGCCAATATATTGTTTCTCTTCATATATAAATACTTGTTGAATAAGTTAAAGCCTCCGTTAATTCAAATCCACTGTTACACCACCTTTTACCTTGATAACCATTTTATCCAAACGGAGGCGCTGCTCTTTGTTCAATACCTGTCCTGCTGTTTGTGCAGAAGAGTGTGCTGATACTGAGTATTTCAAACCGTCCAGTTTCTGGAAAGCTTCCGGATTAGAAGTCTTCAGTGTAATATTCAGTGAAGTTACAACCGGATTTTCAGGTGTACCTGCCTGAATATTCTCAGATACAACGGCTGTTACATCATCCAACACCTGTCCTTCTGTATCTACAGCATCCACTGCCATCTGCATTTCCAAAGGAATGGTATTGGTAGCATCCATACTTACCACAAGTTCTTTTATATAAATATCCTTCAAATCTCCCTGCCATCCGTCAAACGAATCATTGTACACAATAGCCGTTCCTTCGTTGAACTGCAGCGGAGCATTGATTTCATAATCTGTTTTTACAGTATATTCCTCACCCAGATTCAGCACGATTTCCTCTTGTACAGCACGGGCTTCAATGCTCTCCATACGAATTTCATCCGGAATCACCTGAATCAAATCATTCAGATTGGCAACAGTTACGCTTTCATCTGCACCATTTACATTACCCTGCTGTCTATGCAGACAAATCACATAATTTTCCTTACCCGCAGGAATTTTTATTGGAGAAGAAGTACCTCCAATCACAACAGAAGCAATATTGGAACCTCCTTTATATGACTTTAATACTGCACTGAAATCAACACTAACCGGTGAATTATTGCTCACAGTCAGGAAGATTCTCGGATCTGTCATATCAATTCTCACAGTTTCATCCTTCAGGAAATCGGGTAAATTCTCAATTTTAACAGGAGCAATAGTCACGTTGATATCCGGATCGACCATACCTGTTACCTGCAACAGTTCGATGCGTTCTACACGGTATTCGGTAGTAATACCTACCGATACAGCCTCTCCTCCTTCTATCAAGGCAGTACCCTTTATTATCACATCGTCTTCAATGACCAAATGGCCAGGAGCAAGCAATCCTTCCCCTTTTTCCATATCTGCAAATCTGACCTCTGTAATATTCAGACGAATAGTCAAAGGATTCTGCTTGGAGAACTGAACATCCTGATTAAACACAATCTGGCTCTTCCCATTCAAGATACAACGAGAATCATCTGTGGAAACAGTATAATAAGAAGGAAAAGTAAGAGTAGCTCCCTTCTTCAACACAACAGGCTTATCATAGATTACACCTATACTTATCCAAGCAGGCATATTAATCTTGGAAGAAGACAAAGATACCACCTCTTGAGTCAAATCGGTTTTATTTAAGCTTACTGTATTATTTGTTTCTATTTCTGCCTGCAACGTACCCGGAGCACTGACACTGAAGTTAATCCATTTTTCCTGAGCCTCAGCACTAATTTCACTTCCATCTATCACTACTTTTTCGATAGATACCTTTGTATCCGATCCTTCTCCGTGCTGCAAAAGAGAGTAGTTGCCTTCAGAATCGGCCTGAACAGCACTTCCTTCTTCCAAATCAAAGATTTTTTCGAGTGTAATGTCTTTTGTATCACTGGCTGGAATTGTCAAATCATTTCCCCCAACAGTTACACTCATATCAATATCCTTACTCAAATCGTAATCATTGTCCACACACGAAACCATACCGAACAATGACAAAGCCCATAGGCCAAACAACACTTTGTTTGTTGATAATCTGTTCATAAAAATAATTTAATTAATACCTATTTTAACCCAAAACCCTAACGCAAAATATTGGATTTTTGTTTTTATCGCACGCAAAAATACAATTTATTTAACATAATGCAATATTACCACTTTCCCAATTCTGTCTGTTTAATATTAATAATCAACATAGACTATACTTATTACACTTTTCCTACAATTTATTATTTTAGACAATAAAAAAATCGTTTACTTTGCATCAATCTTATACACAACCACTATGAAATATTTATTTTTAGGACTCTTTCTGCTTCTTTCCGTTTGTCTTAAAGCACAGGAAACACGCTTTCATTCAGGCTATATTATCACGGCAAGCAAGGATACCATTCAAGGAGAAATCATGCTCCGAACCGATGAACAGAACAGCAAGAGCTGTATCTTCCGGGAAAATCCACAGAGTGAAGAACAGCACTTTTCTCCTGCCGAACTTCATTCCTACCATTTCATCAACGGAAAGCACTATTACTCCCAGCAAGTAACACTCGATCAGGAACCTAAACTGCTATTCCTTGAATGTCTTGTAAAAGGAAGACTTACACTCTACTACTATCCCACGACTTTCGTACAATATTATTTCTTCTACGATGAAGAAACGGGTACCCTGACTGCCATCAATAACCAAAAGGTGAAAGTAAGCGGGAAAAATACCAATTATGAAGGTACCGACCTCCGATATAAGGGAATTACACGCTACGTGATGCGCCAATGGGATGAAGCCGAGAAGAGAAGCGAAAATCTACAATTCAACCATAAGGACATGATCAGAGCAGTAGTCGACTACAACAATGCCGTCTGTACCGACCAAAACTGTGTGACTTACGAAGTAAACGACCCGTCTCCTACACGCAAGCAATGGGGAGTCTTCGGAGGATATGCAGGAAACATTGTCCACGACTATAGCAAGTACCTCAGCGGATACGAAATAGGTGTACAGTTTTCTTTCATTTCTCCCCGTCTCTCTCCTTCACTCGCTTTTTTGGGAGAAGTAGTCTATGCAGGTTCCGGACAGTCCTATGCAAACAGTCCGGATGCCCTCGTATACGGTGACTTCAAAGCTCAATGCATCGCTTTCAAACTGGGTGGACGATATATCTTCGGACAACAAGCCTTACGCCCCTTTGTACAAGTGGATGCACAGTTTGCATTCGAAATAGGAGAAGCCAGTGACACCGGAGCTTCTGCACTGGCAGGAGCAGGATTGCTGTACCGGGTATTCAAAAAGCACGACATCTTTGTACAAGGTTACTGGAATGCACGCTATACTGAACGATGGGGAATACGCGCAGGCTTCTTGTTTTAAAAACATTTCAAGACCTTCCGTTCTGCTCTGCTGAAACCGGAGAATGAAAATATCATATTTCTTTCAAAACAAGATTTTTACTTTCTCTATTTGCAAAAATCGCACGTACAGATAACTCACTCTTTGTATAAAATCTCTCTTCACGATGTACAGAAGAGAGATTTTATACTCTAAAAAAAGAAATATTTATGCTGTACAACACAATTCCGACATCAGTCACACAGGCAAATGATACAAGTAAAAACACCTGATGATTCAAGTATCGATGGCAAACGGTCCTTGTATCATTGGGCAACGCAACCAATCACGCAAGAAAAGACTCCCTGATTCACTTTTTTCCTGTCCTTGAATCCCATTTTTATACATTTATTCACATTTGCCACTACAAACCCTATCCCGTAAAGCTTCAACTTCCAAGTGTCAAAAAAGACAATTTATCACAAAGATTACATCATAAAGAAAGAAACAATGAATTGTTCATCATCCTTTAACAAGGAATAGGACTATTTCCTATCTTTTCCACTTTCTATACCCTTCAAAAAACAGGTTTCTTTTCTGTCCGTCCTCTACCGGAGTACAAACAAAAGCATACAGAAGCCTCTGATTTGACATTTTGCCACTTTGCTTTTTCCACCTCCGATTTCAAAAAAGGATTGACATTTTGTCAAGGCATAAAAAAAGCGTACAGACCACTACATCGGCCTGTACGCCCTGCGTATTATCAGATTAATCAAGCTGCAAGATTATAAAGAAGCCAGTCCGTCGAAAAGACTATATACACTGCTGCATATACCTAACAACACCACTCCGGCCAGGCAGACCAGCAGACTGACACGCATCAACGGACTACTTTTAAAGGTAGCTACCGGCGTTTCGCTCGGAGTAATATACATGGCTTTTACTATCAGCAGATAATAATACAGAGAAATAATGGTATTGACCAAAGCTAGGAAAACTACCAGCCAATGTCCTGCATGGAATGCAGATGCAAACACAAAGAACTTGGAGAAGAATCCGGCAAACGGCGGAATACCAGCCAATGAGAAAAGCGCCAGTGTCATGACAAAACTCAAACGGGGATTAGTACGGTAGAAACCGTTGTATGTATCACGTGCAGTTTCCCCTCCGGTCTGTTGTTCTACTGCACTGATGACACCGAACACGGCCAGATTGGCTACTACATACACAGCGATATAGTAAACCAGTGAAGCCATACCTTGTGCAGAACCAGCCAGTACCGCCAATACGATGTATCCGGCCTGAGAAATACTACTGTAGGCCATGAATCGTTTCAAGTCACTCTGAAGGATAGCAAACAAGTTAGCTACAGTAATTGTAAGCACAATCACCACGCTAAGCATCAGACTCCAGTCTTTTACCATCGGACCGAATACCTTCATCAGGATAGTCATCAAAGAGAATGCTGCTGCTCCTTTTGAAACTACAGACAGATAAGCACTGACCGGAGTCGGCGCTCCCTGATAAGTATCGGGAGTCCACATGTGGAAAGGAACAAGACTTAACTTGAATCCTAAACCGGCGAAGAAAAAGACCATTGCCGCAACCTGAAGCGGAGTACCGCCCAATGCAGAAACCATATCGGTAAAATACACTGTACCGCATGTTCCATACAACAAAGAAATACCATAAAGCATAATACCCGAAGAGAACATGGCATTCAGAATAAACTTGGCACCGGCTTCAGCACTGTGATGGCGATATTTATCGAAAGCCACCAGACAAGCCATCGGAATACTGGCAAGTTCCAGACCGATATAGAACATCAGGAAGTTTCCGGCACTTATCATATAAAACATACCCAACAGTGTGCTCAAGGTAAGCAAGTAAAACTCTCCTGCCTTAAAACGGGTATCTTCACGTTCCAGCCAGCGTTCGGCTTGCATAAAGACCAAAAGCGTAGCAGCAGTAAGAATAGTCTTTACTACCGATGCCATGGGAGTACTCTGATACATTCCGCCAAATGCTTCGGCACCCGACGGAACAATGTTCACCAACAACTGAATAGCAGTCAATCCGCAAGCCAGTGCCTGCAAAGCTTTATGATTGGGGGCTTTGATAATCAAATCTGCCAGTAGCATAATGACAATTACCAATACCAGACTCAATTCAGCCTGCATAGAAAATATAGCTGTTATATCCATAATCAATGTATTAACTGTGAAATAATCGGTTCAACACTGCCACTAATGACATGACTTACCCAGTATGGAGCCAGTCCTAAACCGGCTACAGCCAGAATCAGACAGATGACAGCAAAACGTTCATCCCAAGTAGCATCTGTCAGTTTCAGATGTTCCGGATTGGTACAAGTTCCATACAGAATCTTGCCAACCACACGCAATATATAGACTGCAGTAATGACAATACTCATTGTAGCTATTATGGTGCAAACACGATGGAACAAGTCGGCATGTTGGAACGAACCCACAAAGACAGTCATTTCGGCTACAAAACCGCTCAATCCGGGCAATCCCAAGTTAGCCAGACCAGCAATGACATATCCTACAGCCAGGAACGGCATAATCTTCATCAAGCCGGAAAGCTGGCGGATATCGCGTGTATGAGTACGTCCGTAAATCATACCAATCAATGCGAAAAACAGTGCCGTCATCAATCCGTGACTCAACATCTGAAGAATGGCTCCCGTTGCACTGACTTTTGTCATCATCAGCAAGGCAAACAATACCAATCCGCAATGGCTTACAGAAGAATAGGCATTGATGTATTTCAAGTCGGTCTGTACAACTGCACTGAAAGCTCCGTATACCACAGAAATGGTTGTCAGTATCAGGAAGAAGTCACCCCAGATTGCTGCTCCGGTAGGCATCAGATACATGGCGATACGGAAACATCCGTAACCTCCCAGCTTCATCAATACACCGGCATGAAGCATACTAACTGCCGTCGGAGCAGAAGCATGACCATCAGGACTCCATGTATGGAAAGGGAACAAGGCTCCCAATACTCCGAATCCCAGGAAAACCATCGGGAAGAAGATACGCTGCATTTCGGTAGGAATTTGCAGTTTTACGATTTCAAGAATATTCATAGTCTCTCCTCCGGCTCCGTAGAAAATACCTAAAATACCGATCAGAAGGAAAGCAGAACCTCCCATCAGCATCAAGGTCAGCTTCATGGCGGCATATTCTTTCTTACCACTTCCCCAGACACCAATCAGAAGATACATCGGAATCAGAGCTACCTCGTAGAACATGAACATGGTAAACAAATCGGTAGAAATGAAGAATCCGAATACTCCGGTGCTCAATAAGGTAAACCAAAGGAAATATTCTTTGGTCATAGGTTTCAGTTTCCACGATGCAAAAGTTCCGGTAAATACAATGATGGCACTCAAAAGCAACATTACTACCGAAATACCATCTACTCCTACCGAATAACAGATGTGTAAAGGTGCATACCATGAAATACTGTCGGTAAACAGCATCTCTTCTGTAGCTCCACCATTACGTAATCCGATATAGGATACGGTAAGATAAGCAGCCAAAGCCAGCAACATACTGGATCCTACTACCATTACTCCCCTTACCTGATTGACATTGCGGGCTATCCAAAGTCCCAGCAACATCAGCAAAGGAATCAATACAAAAAGACTTAATATATTCATTTGTTCAACTCTCCTAACCGATTAATAAGACAAGTGTTAATACAATCACTCCAATCAGGAACCACATGGTGTAGCTCTGAATCTTGCCACTCTGTATGGGCTGTAATTCTTCGCCGGAAGCTTGTGCTCCCCATGCCATAAAATTCATGAATTGGTCGATGACGTGACGGTCGAACCAGGCAAGTGGAGTAGAAATACAACGGAAAATGATTTTCTTTGTCACAAACAGCCAAAGTTCATCCATATAGAAACGGCGGTAAGCAGCACGATGCAGGGTTGCAAAACGACATGCCAGCGCATCGGCCACCGGTTGTTTCTCACGTGCATACATCCAAGTAGCCAAGGCTATGGACAATACCGCTACAACAATGCTGGTAGCAGCTACACTCCAATCGAGATGGATATCATACAACTCTCCATTGGAAGAAACAAAATGTCCGAAAGGTATAAAGCCGGCAACCAAAGTTACTGCAGCCAGAAACATCAGTGGGAAAGTCATGGCAAGCGGACTTTCATGAGGTACATGTGCAGCATGAAGTTCCTTGTTTTCTTTTCCCCAGAAAATACAATAATACAGACGGAACATATAAAAGGCTGTCATTCCTGCAATCACAGTCATCACCCAACCTATTGCCGGACTAAACTGGAAACAGGCTGTCAGAATTTCATCTTTCGAGAAGAATCCGGAAAAAGGAGGAATACCTGCAATGGCCAGACAAGCTATCAGGAAAGTGATATGCGTAATGGGCATGTATTTTCGCAAACCGCCCATTACCGACATTTCGTTGCTGTGTACGGCATGGATAATGCATCCGGCTCCCAGGAACAGCAAGGCCTTAAACATGGCATGAGTAAACAAATGGAACATGCTGGCCATATATCCCAATCCTCCTTCGTGAGGATGAGCAGCTGTACATACTCCAAGTGCAACCATCATAAAGCCAATTTGAGAAATGGTAGAAAAAGCCAGCACACGTTTGATATCGCTCTGAGCACAGGCAACGGAAGCTGCATAAAAAGCTGTAAAGGCTCCTACCCACGCAATAAGATGTAACACGTTGGGGGCAAAACCGATAAACAGAGGGAACATGCGGGCTACCAGATATACACCGGCTACTACCATGGTAGCGGCATGAATCAAGGCACTGACAGGGGTAGGACCTTCCATTGCATCGGGAAGCCAGATGTGCAAGGGAAACATAGCACTTTTTCCAGCTCCACCTACAAACATCAGTCCCAAAGCCCAAGGCAATACCATTCCGGCCTTCATCAACTGCTCCTGTCCCGGAGTAAAGGTAAAGGTCTGCATATAATAACCGTAAATCAGGATACCAATCAAGAATCCCAAATCGGCGAAACGGGTTACGATGAAAGCTTTCTTACTGGCTGCAATGGCTTCCGGCTTGGTATAATAAAAACCGATGAGCAAATAAGAAGAAACACCAACCAATTCCCAGAACACATACATCTGGAAGATATTAGTAGCGACTACCAACCCGAGCATGGAGAATGTAAACAAGCTCAGAAAAGCGTAATAACGCTGAAAGCCTCTCTCTCCTTTCATATAACCGAATGAGTAGATATGCACCATCAGACTGACAGTACTGATGACAACCAGCATCATCACAGAGATCGGGTCGAGCAAAATACCCATATCAATATGCAGCGAACCGGTGAACGGCAACCATTCTATATTATAAGGAGTAAGCGTCGGGAATACGCCTTCGGCAGTACGTCCTGCAGTAAAATAATTCCAGGCAGTGAGATAACTGAGAAAAGTAACTCCTGCCAGCGATGCCGTACCAATCAGTCCGGCTACCCGATGCTTCATGTACATACCAGTCAGCCCCAATATCAGGAAGCTCAGTACCGGCAGTAAAAGAATCAACACTGTATATTCCATATTCATCTATATTATCCTTTTAAATCGGTGATATCATCAGTCAGTATCTGACGGATATTCCGATATACATTAATAATAATAGCAATTGCTACAGCAGTTTCAGCGGCGGCAATCGCAACGCCGAACAATGCAAAAAAATGCCCTTCCAGTTGTCCTGGGAAAAGATATCGGTTGAACACGGCAAAGTTGATATTTGTCGCATTCAGCATCAGCTCTACAGAGATAAGCAATGCCAGAAGGTTTTTACGGGTAAAAAATCCGTAAATACCACAAAACATCATAATAGTGCTGATAACCAGATAATGTATGACATGTACTTCTAATTCCATAATAAAATCCTCCTTCATTTAATGTTTACGTGCAATCAGAATACCGCCAATCATACAGGCCAACAATAGTATACTGGTTACTTCGAAAGGTAATACATACTGATATTTATCTGTACCAATCAGAGCCAAGCCTATTTCACGGACAGGTAATTCCACTCCTTGTGGTATCATATTCAATGCAAATCCATTGGTAAATACCAAGAAGAGTACCAATCCGGCTCCGACAATACAAGTCAGCAACATACTCCACAACTTAGGACGACTGATTTTGTATTTCATATCCTTATCCGAACGGGTTAGCAGGATGGAGAATACATACAGTACCACAATACCTCCGGCATACACCATCAATTGTACAGCTCCCAAAAATGTATATCCAAGAATGCCATAAATACCGGCAGTGCCGAATAAAACAAACAGCAAGTAAGTGGCTGCACGGAGAATCTTACCCGTAGTAACAGCCAGTACCGAACATGCGGCAATCATAACTGCTACCGTATAGAAAACTATTTCTTGTAGTGTTATTCCCATAATTTCTTCTATTTAGTGACTTATCATTTTTTAGGAGCAAGCGAAGAACCTTCATTGTTCAATGTCAGAAGCAGTTTATCTTTCTCGAATACGGCATTCTCGAAATCATTGGTAAACTTGATTGCTCCGTGCGGACAAGCATTGACACACAGTTCGCAAAACATGCACGAACCTAAATTGTATTCATACTTGAGCAACACTTTCTTTTTCTTTCCCTCTTCATCTTCACGTGTTTCGGAAATCACTTTAATGGTTCCGTTCGGACATGCCATCTGACAAAGTCCACATGCTACACAGTGATGATGATTCTCTTCATCATGTACCATCACCAGTTTTGCACGATGACGCTCTGGTATGTGAAGAGTGGTATGACGATTTTCCGGATATTGCTCTGTGACATTCGGCTGAAGAAAAACCTTCATAGAGGTACGCATACCAATCAACAGACTTTTTATACCCGAAGCATATCCTTTTATATATTTGCTAAAACTATTCATACATCACTTCTTTAAAAAACTAAACCAAAAACCTTACATACAGCCATAAGTAATAATACTACCAAGGATAAAGGCATGAGATATTTCCATTCCAGTGTAAGTACCTGGTCGATACGCAAACGTGGAAATGTCCAGCGGATCCACATCAGCAGGAAGACTATTACGAAAGTCTTGCCCACAAACCATATCACACCCGGAATATAATCCATAACAGCATTGAATCCATCTAAACCTGCAATATGCAACGGCATCCATCCACCTAAAAACAAGGTAGTAGCAATACCGGCTGTAATAAACAGATTCAGGTATTCTGCCAGATAGAAGAATCCGAAGTGCATACCGGAGTATTCGGTATGATAACCGGCAGTCAGCTCCTGCTCTGCCTCAGCAAGGTCGAACGGAGCACGATTGGCTTCTGCATTACCGGCAATGAGATAAATAATAAAGGCTGCAAAAGCTGGAATGTGTCCTTTAAAAAGATTCCATCCGTCTTCCTGCCCACTTACAATGCCTTGAATATCCATTGTACCGCTCATCAAAACCATTGTCAGTACAGTGATACCGATAGAGAGTTCATAACTGATAATCATCGCTCCGCTTCGTACTGCACCGATAATGGTATATTTACTGTTACTACTCCATCCGGCAAGCAATATACCCAACACTCCAATGGAAGAAGCTGCCAATACGAAGAAGATACCAATATTCATATGAAGAATTTCTCCTCCTTTATTCCAAGGCAAGCATGAAAAAGTAAGGATAGAAGCCAGTATTACCAGAAACGGTGCCAAGTTATATAGCAAATGGTCTGAATTCTTCAGTTCAATAATTTCCTTGGTCAGAATCTTGAATACATCTGCAGGCACTTGGAGCAAACCACCACGGCCTCCCACACGGTTAGGGCCAATACGACATTGAAAAGCAGCACAAACCTTGCGCTCCATATAGATAAGAATAATAGCAAGTACAGCATACAGCAACAAAATTACTACACCAACTACCAATCCTTCCAGAAAAATAGCCAAACCTTCGGGCATCACGCTGCACAAAGCAGAATGGATTGCCATAAAAAGTGGCTGAAGATTATAATAATCTAAAAATGACTGATTCATATTATATTCTATATTACCTCTATATTTATTATCTGTCAATATCCGGAATTACATAGTCTAATGTACCCCCGATTGCAATCAAGTCGGCAATTTTGTTACCCCGACATACGGTATCAAGTGCATGTACCAATGGAAGACCTGTACTGCGGTAATGCAAACGATAAGGACTCTTATCACCGTGGCTTTCCAGGAATACATCAAACTCTCCACGACTGGTTTCTACAGAAGCAGAATAGTTTCCTTCCGGCAACTTGATGATAGGTTTTGTCTTGACCCGGAATTCTCCTTCAGGAATATTATCAATAAGTTGTTCGATAATATGGCAAGATTCCATGATTTCATCCATACGAACCATATACCGAGCAAAGCTATCGCCTTCGGTATAAAGAATTTCCTTAAAGTCTACCTTATCATACATCGCATAAGGATGATGCTTACGCACATCGTTTGCCCATCCGGAAGCACGTCCGGTACCTCCTGTAGCTCCCAAAGAAATAGCATCTTCCTTACTTAGCAATCCGACTCCTTTTAAACGGGTAGTGGCAATTACATTACCGGTAAAGATATCATGATAGTCTTTGATTACACTTCTCAGATGAACGATAAACTCTTTTACCTTCTTTTGGAAATCAGGGTGCAAATCGGCCTGTACTCCACCAATCACGTTGTAGTTTTGTATCAGACGTCCTCCTGTGGTTTCCTCGAAGATATCCAGAATCATTTCTCTCTCGCGGAACCCATAGAAGAATGGAGTCAATCCTCCCATATCCATTACCAGACAAGAGTAAAACAACAAGTGAGAATCGATACGTTGAAGCTCATCCATAATGGTACGGATATATTGTACACGTTCCGGAATCTCCAGTCCCATTGCCTGTTCAATGCACATACACAGTGCATGACGGTTTTGGTGAGCGCTCAAATAATCCAAGCGGTCTGTCAATGCCAAAGTCTGAGGGTAAGTCAGACTTTCATTCATTTTCTCAATACCACGGTGGATATATCCGCAAATAGGGTCTACTTTACTGATTGTTTCTCCCTCCAAAGAAGTTCTTAGACGTAACACCCCATGAGTAGAAGGGTGTTGAGGACCGATATTCACCACGAAATCCTTCTGATCGAATACAATATTTTTACGACCGCAAATCGTTCCATCAGGCTTCAGAAAATACTCATCGGTTACATCTGCATTCTCCTCGTTCTCCATATTTAATGGATTGGAGCTCATATCATAATCTTTCCGAAGTGGATATCCCTTCCAGTCTTCACGTAAGAACAAACGGCGCATATCCGGATTGTTCAGAAAACGGATACCAAAAAAGTCGAACACTTCACGTTCTTTGATTTCCGCAGTCTTCCACAAGTCACAAACAGAAGGAAGGAATGCATTCTCTCTGTCAAGAGTAGATATTTTCAATGCTACCCGTTCATATGTCTGGCTCGATTCCAAATAATACAATGCACCCAAGCCTTTTTCTCCCCAATCCATCCCCACTATATCGCGAAGATAATCCATTGGCGCTTCCTTATCTGCACGCAGCATCTCTGCTACTCGTCGAAAGTCATCAACTTTCAATGTAATCACCGCCTCACCGGTCTCACTACATACAGCTTCAGGAGCTATGGCTTTAATTTTATCTATTAATTCCATAATCTTTTTTAATGAAAAAATAATACCTACCAAAGAAGAACTTTATACTCTACTCTTCTTTCTTTTCTTTTCGGTTTACTCCACCCAAAAACTTTTCCACTTTTATTTTACGCTGCAACTGCATCATTCCATAATAGAAAGCTTCCGGACGAGGAGGACATCCTGGTATAAAAACATCTACCGGGATAATTTTATCGATTCCATTTACCACATGATAAGATTTGACAAAAGGTCCTCCACTGATAGTACAACCTCCAACAGCCACTACATATTTTGGTTCTGCCATCTGATCGTACAAACGCTTCAATACCGGAGCCATCTTATAGGTTATAGTTCCCAGCACCATAATCATATCAGCCTGGCGAGGAGAGTTACGGGTTACCTCAAAGCCAAAACGAGCCATATCATACCGGGCAGCTCCCAAAGCCATAAATTCAATCGCACAACAGCTTGTACCAAAAGTCAATGACCACAAAGAATTACTTCGTCCCCAGTTTATCAGTTCATCCAAAGTTCCAACAACGACTCCTGCTCCATTACGGTTCAATTCATCTACCAAACGCTCCAAATAATCGTTGTTTTTAAATTCTTCATACTTCATAGACCGGATAGCGGGTTTCTTTACTTCCATTCAAGTGCTCCTTTCCGCCAAGCATACGCCAAGCCTAAAATTAAAATCAACAAAAAGAATATCACACTCACAAGGGCATAAACCCCAACCTCGTGTACGACTACCGCCCACGGAAACAAGAATACCGTTTCGATGTCGAACATCAAAAACAAAATAGCGAACAAATAATATCCTACCTTAAACTGTACCCAAGACTGTCCGCGAGTAGGAATACCACATTCATAAGGTTCGCCTTTCTGCGGATTGAACGAACGAGGTGCAATAAGTTTGGCAGTAGTCATAGCCAACACCACGAGTGCAATAGCCGTCAGAATAACGACAATTAAAAATGTAAAAAACATATATCTAAGATTTTAAATGATACGATACAAAATATTTTTCTACAAAACGCCTTTGCAGAAAAACATAAAGAGAAGTCTTAGATAGTATTTAGATCAGGATTCGTTCCAGTGTATAGATATAATAATCAATACTTCCACCCATATACGGATGAGTAGAATGAGTCAACTTATATAATTTATTGAATAGAGAGTCTGTCTGCCTGAAAAGAAGTACATTTATACTACGCAGCAAAAACTTAAAATCGTTAGTACTACCAGAATGATATACAGATGAATGCTGCAACAAATCGGCATATCGAGAAGAAAGAAGATAATTGATACAAGACTGAATATCGTGCGATGTATCTTGTGCAACCACCTGTTCTTGAGATACAACAGGTTCTTTTACAAGTTCCATACCACCAGCATCCTGATTCATACACGACATAGTATTCCCTATCACACATATGGTCAAGGTCCATAGACATAATACGAATACTTTCATCCACTTTCTCATGATTTCATCTTTTAAAAGTGAAGCAAAGATAAGAATTTATTTCGAGTAGAGTTAATTACATCCTATAAAATATGTTTTCGAACACATTTTCACAAAAATCTTCCAAAACAATTCTACCTTATCTTCATTCATCTTTTAAAACACAGCACCATGACGTATTACGAGAAAGATAAAGAAAGATTTTTCATTCTCTTTCATATGAAAAAGAATGAAAAACCAATTAATTAAAGAATTTCTCCAGTTTCTTAATCATCATTCCCAAACAGAACACCACTACATGGTCATTCTCCTGAATGTTTGTATTACCAGTTACCAGAATACCTTCGCCGTTACGAATCAATCCACCGATTGTTGCGCCTTTCGGTAAACCGGCATCCTTTACTTGTACTTTTGTAATACGCGCTCCTGGTTTCACCACAAACTCTGCTACATCGGCATTGGCAAATGTCAGACACTTTACATTCGAGACATCGGCATCCAACATCATCTGATAAATATGGCTGGCAGCAATAAATTTCTTATTAATCACCGTACCGATATCCAAGCTTTCTGCCATACTGATATAATCCACATTTTCCACTTCTGCTACAGTCTTGGTTACTCCCATCCGTTTAGCAGCCAAACAAGCCAAGATATTGGTTTCCGAGTTTCCAGTCAGTGCAACAAATGCTTCTGTATTCCCGATACCCTCTTCCAAAAGCAGTTCCATATCACGTCCGTCTCCGTTGATAATCATCACTTTATCATCCACAAGTTCAGTCAGACGATTACAACGGTTCAAGTCACTTTCTATAATCTTCGTCCGCATATATTCCGGCATATATTGCACTGTACGCACAGCAATACGGCTTCCTCCCATAATCATTACATTACGGATATCCGCATAATGTTCCTTACCGGCTATTTTACGGATATACGGAATATATTTCTTTGTTGTAGTAAAATATACCACATCATTCAGCATAATCACATCATCACCTCGCGGGATAATTGTCTCTCCTCCTCTTTTTATGGCTACGATGTGAAAAGGAATATTTCTACCTCCGAGTTCGTGCAACGATACATTAAGAATTTCGGCAGTTTCACGCATCTTAGTACCAATCAAGACTAAAGCCCCTCCGGCAAATTCCCACCACTGGCGTATCCAGCTCATCTTGACTGCATCCACAATGTCCTTTGCTGCCAACATTTCCGGATAAATCAAAGAATGTACCCCTAATTTAGCAAAAAACTCCTTGTGCTTAGGTAAAAGATACTCATAGTTATCTATACGTGCTACTGTTTTCTTGGCTCCCAAACTGGTAGCCAACATACAGGCAGTCATATTCTGGCTTTCATTAGGTGTTACAGCAATAAACAAATCGGCACCCGCTACTCCCGCCTCTTTCAAGCCGGAGATAGAAGTCGGGGACAAGTCTACAGTCATCAGGTCCAGATTACTTCCTACCTTACTCAACTTTTCCTCATCCTCATCCATCAGAATAATGTCTTGCTTTTCCCCTGACAAAAGTTTGGCCAAATGTGTACCTACTGCTCCTGCCCCAGCAATGATAATTTTCATAAGTTCAGCGTTTGAATTAATGTATTATATATTCCCGTCTGGTCAATACCGCAAATTGCATACAGTTCTTTCACTGCACCATGCTGTATAAACGTATCTTCAATACCCAAACGTTTCACCGTTGGTGTATAACCATTATCAGACATAAACTCCAGTACGGCACTTCCCATGCCTCCTTTCAAGACTCCGTCTTCCACTGTCACAACCTTTTTAAAGCGTTGGCCCACCTCGTGCAACATTTCTTCATCTATCGGTTTCAGGAATCGCAAATCATAATGTGCTATCGAACAATTATTATTCTTCTCGGCTTCTTCTATAGCCTTGGCAGCCACATTACCTACCGGACCAATGGTGATTACAGCCATATCGGTTCCATCTTTCATCTTACGTCCCTTACCTATTTCAACAGTTTCAAGTGGACATTTCCAATCGGTCAGTACCCCTCTTCCACGCGGATAGCGGATTACAAAAGGTCCTTGATTAGGCAACTGAGCTGTGTACATCAGTCTTCTCAATTCCTTTTCATCATAAGGAGAAGAAATTATCAAATTAGGTATAGGACGAAGGTAGGCCATATCGAACACACCATGATGCGTAGCTCCATCCTCTCCTACCAATCCGGCACGATCCAGACACAACACTACATTCAGTTTCTGGATAGCCACATCATGAATCACATTATCGTAGGCACGTTGCATAAACGACGAGTAAATATTGCAGAAAGGCAATAATCCCTCCTCTGCCATTCCTCCGGAAAACGTAACAGCATGACCTTCGGCTATGCCTACATCGAAAGCACGGTCCGGCATCGCTTTCATCAATACATTCATGGAACATCCAGTCGGCATCGCCGGTGTTACTCCTATAATCTTGTCATTCTGCTGAGCCAGTTCCAGTAAAGTCTGTCCAAATACATCCTGAAACAAGGGTGGCATTCCTGTAGTATCCATCACAATGCGCTCACCGGTTTCTTTATCAAAGATACCAGGAGCATGCCACAATGTAGCAGCTTCTTCGGCCGGTTTAAAACCTTTGCCTTTTACAGTATGTACATGCAACAGTTTAGGGCCTTTCATTTCCTTTATTTCGCGCAATACTTTTATTAAAGCCTGCACATCGTGTCCGTCTACCGGGCCGAAATAACGGATGTTCATTCCCTCAAAAATATTCTGCTGCTGGGTTATCACCGACTTCAAGCTATTGTTGAAACGTATGAGACTTTTTCTGCGCTCCTCATTCAAGATTCCCCAATGATGAAACATCCGTGAAACGTTGTAGCGCAACCGGTTATACCCTTCCGAAGTCTGAAGATTCAACAAATACTGTTTCATACCACCCACACTCCGGTCGATGGCCATATTATTGTCGTTGAGGATTATCAATAAATTATTAGGAGTACTTGAAGCGTTATTCAATCCCTCAAAAGCCAGCCCTCCACTCATCGAACCATCTCCAATGACAGCTACCACTTTACGGGAATCTTCTCCCTTTCTGGCAGCAGCAACAGCCATTCCCAAAGCTGCCGAAATAGAGTTCGAAGCATGACCACAGGTAAAAGTATCATACTCACTTTCCGAAGGAGAAGGAAAAGGACACAATCCGTTCAACTTACGGTTTGTATAAAATCGGTCCCGCCGTCCAGTCAGTATTTTATGTCCATAAGCCTGATGCCCTACATCCCATACAATACGGTCATAAGGTGTATTAAACACATAATGTAAGGCCACAGTCAGTTCTACAACTCCAAGACTGGAACCGAAATGTCCGGGATTGCGAGACAACTCGTCGATAATCTTCTGACGAAGCTCACCACAAACCTCTGGCAAAACCTCGGCAGGCAATTGTCTCAAATCGTCCGGACTATCGATTTTATTTAATAATTCGTAAGAAGTGGGTGATTCCATCCTATTTTATTATTCAATTAATCGTACAAAAATAGTATAAATATATGTATTGTGCTTACATTTGCAAGTCTTTTTTAGAACACAGGAATAAATCTTGAAGTTATGGAGTTTAGAACAAAAGTTGAATTACCAGCCGGTCAATGGGAAATACGCCACTCGGACAAGCTCATGCTGTGGGGCTCCTGTTTCGTACAAAACATTGGTAAGCAATTGTCCGATAACAAATTTACCTGCGACATTAATCCTTTTGGCATTTTGTATAATCCCATGTCGATAGCAAAAGGACTCGAAGAGATTACTACAGGGAAAACATATACAGAGACAAATTTACGTTTCGACAAAGGCATGTGGTATAGTCTGATGCATCATGGTTCTTTCTCCAGTTCAGAAAAAGAAACTTGCCTGTCAAAAATCAACGAACGGATAAGACAAGGAGCCGCTCATCTTCGTCAATCCGACTGGCTGATAATGACTTGGGGAACCGCTCGGGTATATCAATGGAAAGAAGATGGAAGCATTGTAGGCAATTGCCACAAATTACCGGAAAAACTATTCGAACGCCGTTTACTCAATGTAGAGGAAATTGTAGAGCAGTACCGAATATTACTTCCTCATCTCCGTTCATTGAATCCCAATCTACAAATAATATTCACAGTCAGTCCCATCCGCCATGCCAAAGACGGCCTTCATGGCAACCAGCTCAATAAAGCCGTATTGCTTATCGCAATTGAAAAGTTGTGCAATCTCTTTTCTTATTGCCATTACTTCCCTTCTTATGAAATCATGATGGACGAACTGAGGGATTACCGCTTTTATGCAGACGATATGCTGCACCCCTCTTCTTTGGCCATAGAATATATATGGGAGTGTTTTACACAAACCTATTTTAGTCAGAATACTTTACATATAATAAAAGAATGGGATGCAATACGTAAAGGATTGGAACATCGCCCATTCAATGAGGATTCAGAAGCATATCATATTTTTTTAAGTCAAATTCTGTTAAAGATAGAAAGGTTAAAAGAAAAATTACCGTACTTAGATGTACAAAATGAAATCGCATTATGTCAAACTCGATTGAAGAAATAGCTTCTGTTATAGGAGCCAAACGCATAGGAAACCATCCAGCACATATAGACTGGATTCTGACAGACAGCCGGTCGCTTTGCTTTCCGGAAGAAACGCTGTTCTTTGCACTAAAGACAAAAAGGAACGACGGACATAAATATATAGCCGACTTGTACGAACGTGGAGTAAGAAACTTTGTTGTCGGAACCTTGACTACAGAACCGGAATCTTACCCCGATGCCAACTTTCTGGTAGTGGGAAGTCCGCTCAAAGCTCTGCAACGCCTGGCCAGCCGCCATCGTGAACAATTTCAGGTACCCGTAGTGGGAATTACCGGAAGTAACGGTAAAACCATCGTAAAAGAATGGCTTTATCAGATACTCAGTCCGGAACGTATCATTACCCGTTCGCCACGCAGTTACAACTCACAGATTGGAGTGCCTCTTTCTGTATGGATGATGAACGAACACACAGAATTAGGTATATTCGAGGCCGGCATCTCTGAAATGGGAGAAATGGAAGCCTTGAAACCTATCATCCAGCCTACCATTGGAGTTCTGACCAACATCGGAGGTGCACATCAGGAAAACTTTACTTCACTGCAAGACAAATGCATGGAAAAACTGCAACTGTTCAAAGACTGTGATGTCATTGTATACAATGGCGACAACGAGTTAATAAGCAGTTGTGTATCAAAGTCACTGTTCACTGCACGAGAAATTGCCTGGTCTACCAAAGACAATGAACGTCCGCTGTTTATAGAAAGCATACAGAAAGATGATACCGGTACTACCATCAAATACCGCTATTTAGGATTTTTCAAAGAATACCGCATCCCGTTTATCGACGATGCTTCCATTGAGAACTCCTTGCACTGTCTGGCTGTAGCATTATACCTTATGGTATCTCCCGAAGACATTGCCGAACGTATGCTTCATCTGGAACCTATCGCCATGCGACTGGAAGTAAAAGAAGGAAAGAACGGGTGTATCCTCATCAATGATAGTTATAACTCCGATTTTGCTTCGCTCGACATTGCTCTCGACTTTATGGCACGCCGCACTGAAGACAAAGAACGCAAACGTACACTGATACTTTCCGATATACTGGAAACCGGACAGTCCGGCAAACTGCTTTACCGACAAGTGGCTGAACTTGTACACAGCCGGGGAGTAAACCGTATTATTGGAGTAGGCGAAGAAATTTCAGCTTCGGCTTCACGGTTTGAAATCGAAAAAAATTTCTTCCGTTCCACTTCCGAACTAATTGAATCGGGTATTCTTTCTACACTAAAAAATGAAGTGGTGCTGATCAAAGGAGCCCGTATGTTCCACTTCGACCAGATAACAGACTTACTGGAACTGAAAGTACACGAAACCATTTTGGAAATCAACCTGAATGCGCTGACAGACAACCTCAACTTTTACCGTAATAAGTTGAAGCCGGAAACAAAAATGGTGTGTATGGTAAAAGCATCTGCATACGGGGCAGGTTCGTTTGAGATTGCCAAAACACTGGAAGACCATCGTGTAGATTATCTGGCAGTAGCCGTAGCCGATGAGGGAGCCGATCTGCGAAAAGCCGGTATAGGAAGTTCCATTATTATCATGAACCCAGAAGTCACCGCATTCAAAACCATGTTCGACTACCGGCTGGAGCCTGAAGTGTATAGTTTCCACTTATTGGAAGAACTCATAAAGGCAGCCGAACGTGAAGGGGCAACCAATTGTCCTATTCATATCAAGATTGATACTGGTATGCACCGTTTGGGATTTGACCCAGCTGATATGCCGCGGCTTATCGAACGATTGAAAAGACAGTCTGCCGTCATTCCCCGTTCCGTATTTTCACATTTAGTAGGCAGTGACGCCGAGCGTTTCGATGCATTTACACGCCACCAGATTGAAACATTCGAACAGGCTGCAGCCGAACTGCAGGCAGGTTTCAGCCATAAGATTCTGCGTCATATCTGCAATACGGCAGGTATCCAGCGTTACCCTGGAGCTCAGTTCGATATGGTTCGTTTGGGTATCGGATTATACGGTATTGATCCATTCACAAACCAGATATTGCACAACGTTACCACACTCAAAACTACAATTCTGCAAATACATGATGTGCCAGCTGATGAGACCGTGGGATACAGCCGCAAAGGAGTATTAAACCGCAATTCACGTATTGCCGCCCTGCCGATAGGTTATGCCGACGGACTGAACCGACACTTGGGCAACGGAAAAGGCTATTGTCTGGTAAACGGTCAGAAAGCTCCTTATGTAGGCAATATTTGTATGGATGTATGTATGATTGATGTGACTGACATCGACTGCAAAGAGGGAGATAAGGCAATTATCTTTGGCGATGAATTACCTGTCACTGTACTTTCCGACATACTCGATACTATTCCATACGAAATTCTGACCAGCGTATCGGAACGAGTAAAACGAGTGTATTACCAAGACTAATTCCTTAAAATCATAGTCTCATTCATACATTATAGCCAACGACGTCGGTTGTGTAGCCGACGTCGTTGGCTATACATTCAACAACGGCGTTTTTACATTCAACGACGCCGATTTTAAAACAATCCCTTTCTCTCTTGATATCCATAAGGTGAATTCAAAACAGCCTTTCCTGTCTGGAAAAAACAAGACACCTCTTCTATTGCTGATACGAGTTATTGGCACGGATACAAATAATGATACAAGGATTGCAAACCAATAAAACTTAGTTTTCGCTTGCCTCTGCCCTCACCTTTCGCTATCTTTCAATAAGACAGAATGCAGCTCGGGATAGCCAAACTGAAAAACTCTGTTTTTCGTTTGTCTCTCCACTCGCCTTTGCGTATCTTTGCATATTACAATTTATACCATTCTATTAGTATGTCCGACAGTAAATATATATCCATCAAAGGAGCTAAGGTAAACAACCTGAAAAACATTGATGTAGACATTCCAAGAAATAAGCTGGTAGTCATTACAGGACTGTCCGGTTCCGGTAAGTCTTCTCTTGCTTTCGATACCCTGTATGCCGAAGGCCAGCGTCGCTATGTAGAAAGCTTATCTTCGTATGCCCGCCAGTTCTTGGGACGAATGAGCAAACCGGAATGTGACTTCATCAAAGGGATTCCGCCCGCTATTGCCATCGAACAAAAGGTTATCAGCCGCAATCCCCGTTCAACCGTCGGTACATCGACTGAAATATACGAATACCTGCGTCTGCTTTTTGCCCGCGTAGGACATACTTTCTCGCCTGTAAGCGGACAGGAAGTCAAGAAAGACAGCCCGGAGGATATTGTCAATTGCATGTTATCATACCCTAAAGGTACACGATACACAGTACTGACTCCTATTTGTCCGAGAGAAGGACGTACGATAGCCGAACAGATTGAAATTGACATGAAGCAGGGATTCACCCGACTGGAAGTCAATGGCGAAATGATTCGCATCGATGAATATCAATACAAAGAGGAAGATACTGTATATCTGCTGGTAGACCGCATGAGTTGCGACGACAGCAAAGATGCCGTGAGCAGACTGACCGATTCTGCAGAAACTGCTATGTTCGAAGGTAATGGTGCATGTATGCTACGTTTCTATCCGGCTGGTGAGGAATCCCGTCTACACCGTTTCAGCACCAAATTTGAAGCGGACGGTATTACTTTCGAAGAACCCACCGACCAGATGTTCTCATTCAACTCACCTGTTGGTGCCTGCCCTACCTGCGAAGGATTCGGAAAAGTTATTGGTATAGACGAGCATCTTGTCATCCCCAATCGTGCACTGAGTGTATACGATGGTGCGGTGATGTGCTGGAGAGGAGAAAAAATGGGAGAATGGCTGACAGAGTTTCTACGCGAAGCGCCGGCACACGATTTCCCGATATTTACACCATACTACGAACTTACTAAAGAGCAGAAAGACTATCTGTGGCATGGTCCGAGAGAGAAAGTCTGTATCGACTCTTTCTTCCGTATGCTGGAAGAAAATCAATATAAAATCCAGTATCGTGTAATGCTGGCACGCTATAGAGGAAAAACGGTTTGCCCCGAATGTCAGGGAAGCCGGTTGAAAAAAGAAGCTTTTTATGTAAAAGTAGGCGGACGCTCCATTGCCGAACTGGTAGAGATGCCTATCTACGACTTGAAAGAGTTCTTCCGCACCCTACAGTTGAACGAGCACGATGCGGCTATCGCACGTCGTCTTCTGAATGAAATAAACAACCGTATCAACTTCCTGCTCGATGTAGGATTAGGCTATCTGACACTGAACCGTCTGAGTAACTCACTTTCGGGTGGAGAAAGCCAGCGTATCAACTTGGCTACCTCATTGGGAAGCAGTCTGGTAGGTTCGCTATACATCTTAGACGAACCCAGTATCGGTCTGCACAGCCGTGACACAGACCGTCTGGTGAAAGTATTGCGTCAGCTGCAGGAATTAGGCAATACGGTAGTAGTGGTAGAGCACGATGAAGAAATTATCCGTGCTGCAGACTATATCATCGACATCGGTCCGAAAGCCGGACGCCTGGGAGGTGAAATCGTATACCAGGGTGATATGAAAGACTTACAGAAAGGAAGCAACAGTTATACTGTAAAGTACTTACTGGGAGAAGAAACCATCGACCGTCCGCTTACACACCGCTCATGGAATAATTACATCGAAATAAAAGGAGCCCGCGAAAACAACCTGAAAGGCATTGATGTACGCTTTCCGCTGAACGTGATGACTGTAGTTACCGGAGTAAGCGGCTCGGGTAAAAGTACGCTGGTACGCGATATTTTCTACAAGGCACTGAAAAGAGAGTTTAGCGAAGCCACAGACCGTCCGGGAGAATTTATTTCTATGGAAGGTGACCTGTCGATGATAAAAGATATTGAGTTTGTCGACCAGAACCCCATCGGAAAATCTTCGCGCAGTAACCCCGTAACCTATATCAAAGCTTACGATGAAATACGTAAACTGTTTGCCGAACAGCCTCTTTCCAAACAAATGGGATATTCAGCCGGTTATTTTTCTTTCAACACCGAAGGCGGACGCTGTGAAGAGTGTAAGGGAGAAGGTACCGTTACCGTAGAAATGCAGTTTATGGCCGACCTTGTACTGGAATGCGAATCGTGCCACGGAAAACGGTTCAAAAATGAAACCCTGGAAGTGTGTTATGAAGGCAAAAACATTTATGATATATTGGAAATGACTGTAAACCAGGCCATCGAGTTCTTTACAGAGCATAAACAGAAAAAAATCGTAAAGAAACTCCTTCCATTACAAGAGGTGGGATTAGGTTACATCAAGCTGGGACAGTCATCGTCTACCCTATCAGGGGGAGAGAATCAGCGCGTAAAACTGGCTTATTTCCTCAGTATAGAAAAGGCTCAACCAACTATTTTCGTATTCGATGAACCCACAACCGGACTTCATTTCCATGACATCAAGAAACTGTTGGAAGCTTTCGATTCGCTAATCAGCCGGGGACATACGGTAGTGATTATCGAGCATAATATGGATGTTATTAAATGTGCTGACTACATTATAGATTTAGGTCCGGAAGGAGGAGACAAGGGAGGTAATCTGGTAATTGCCGGTACTCCAGAAGAAGTAGCACAATGTGGTGCCTCCTATACCGGCCAGTATCTGGCAGAGAAAATGTAAAACAGAATAAGCAAGCAGACCTGATGGAAAGAGAAGTTAATCTTCTGTCGGGTCTGTTTTTTTTATGCAATTGTCACATATACCTTTTATCATATAATTGACACTTTGCATACGGAAATTTTCGGGAAGGCTGATTAATGGAATCTGGATATTCTTAAAACAGAAGGTACGATGACACCGTTCGCAATAAAAATGGACATGCATATCTTCGATACTACAAGAATCTTCATTCTCGCATACCTCATATTTGGACGAACCGCTTCCATCTTCCATCTCGTGTACCAAATGATGTGCCAAAAACAAATTTAATGTACGGAAAATAGTCGACTTATCTACAGTAACCAGCTGTTCTTCCAACTCAGACAAAGACAAGGCATACGAACTCTCCATCAGGGTACGCAGTACCAAAATACGCACAGCAGTAGGCTTAATCTGCTTTTTTTCCAAGCGTTGTATATAAAAAGAAACTTCGTTCATCTGACTGACTCTTTTTGCAAAGATAAGGAATATACTATGCAATTCAGTTGCAAATCTGATGGCATAAAAAAAGAGAGGCTTAATAACCTCTCCGAATCAGATTCATAAACTCTTCACGCGTCTTGGCCTGATTGAAAGCTCCGGTAAAATCAGAAGTAGTAGTTACAGAATTCTGCTTTTCTACTCCACGCATCTGCATACACATATGCTTTGCTTCTACCACTACCATCACTCCCAAAGGGTTCAAGGTTTCCTGTATACATTCCTTTATCTGCAATGTCATACGTTCTTGTACCTGCAGGCGATGCGAAAAGATATCTACTACACGAGCAATCTTGCTTAATCCGGTAATATATCCGTTTGGAATATAAGCTACATGAGCTTTTCCATAGAAAGGAAGCATATGATGCTCGCACATTGAAAAGAAATCAATGTCCTTTACAATTACCATCTGGCGATATTCTTCCTTAAATTTGGCTGCACTCAATACAGCTTTCGGATCAACTTCATATCCTCGAGTCAAAGTCAGCATGGCCTTAGCAACTCGTTCCGGTGTTTTCAACAATCCTTCACGTTCAGGATCTTCTCCCAACAAGGCTAGAATCTCCTTATAATGTGCCATCAGCTTCTGTACCTTTTCCTCAGGAAAACTCAGTAAATTCGTATCAATCATTATTCTAACGAGATATTAATTATTTCCTGCACTATTGCAGCTTCTTTAAACTCTCCACTTGCTTTCAGTTTGCGCATTGCCACATGCGCTTCTTCTATACTTTTAAAATCGCCAACCCGGCAAAGCCAGCGGGGAGACTGAAAATATGTATATACCGGCATATCCGGAAATAATTCTTTCATCTTTTCCGCTACCGCATGTGCTTCATTACGTGCTATACGCGAATTGTTTCCAGCATACACCTGTACACGAAATCCACGTGTTTTCAAAGCCTTCTGAGTACCTGCAGCAGTAGAAGGAACATAACGTAACCCTATCAAAGCCTTAATCTGCGCACTCTGATGAATAGTTACCGTACCTTCTCCGGGACGCTTCTGTTCAAGGCTTTCTACAATAGTCTGAGCACTCAACATACCTGCCCAAAGAAAGGATATAAAGAATAAGATGTATCTCATCATTACCGGTTTTGTAGATAGTTAATAAAAATCCTCCTTCTTCCTCTTCCCAAAAGAGGAAGAAGGAGGGAAAAAGATTCGGTTAATTATTTAAATGCATCGATAATGCCTTTGAAGTCTTCTACTTTCAAAGCAGCACCACCAATCAAACCACCGTCAACGTCTGGGTTAGCAAACAATTCTTTTGCATTTGAAGGTTTGCAGCTACCACCGTACAAGATAGAAGTATTTTCAGCAACTTCCTGGCCATATTTAGCAGCAACCAAAGAACGGATGTGAGCGTGGATTTCCTGAGCCTGAGCAGGAGTAGCAGTCTTACCTGTACCGATAGCCCAAACTGGTTCGTAAGCCAAGATTACTTTACCGAAATCTTCAGCAGACAAAGAGAATACAGAAGCCAACTGTGCTTCTACAACTTCGTTCTGCTTGTTAGCTTCACGTTCTTCCAAAACTTCACCAATACAGAAGATAGGTTTCAAGTTGTTAGCCAAAGCCAATTTTACTTTTTCTTCCAAAATTTCTACTGTTTCGTGATAGTAAGCACGACGTTCAGAGTGACCCAAGATTACATATTCTGCACCTGTTGAAGCAACCATTTCTGCAGAAACTTCACCAGTATAAGCACCTGAAACTTTGTCTGCACAGTTTTCTGCACCTACACCGATTACAGCTTTGTCAACGATAGGAGTTACAGAAGCCAGGTGGATGAACGGAGTACAGATGATTACGTCGCAGTTAGGTTTGTCTGCAGCCAAAGCTGCGTTCAATTCTTTTGCCAAAGCAATACCTTCTTGCAGGTTCTTGTTCATTTTCCAGTTACCTGCTACAATGTTTTTTCTCATTTCGTTTAAATTTTAAAATTAATATATCAAATTGGTTTATTATATACTTTCACTTAAACTTAGTTTGCTTTTTCCTCTTTGCCTTTTTCTTTCTGCTTCATTTTCTGGTTACGATAATTAAGCCAAGCCAGATCAGATAAAGTCAACAGTAAAAGAGGAGCCACAAACCATGCCACAACCTCTACAATTTTATGAATTACTGTTTTTCTGTTCAACTGCCCTATCGGTAAGTTTTCCAGCGATGCGTTCAATTGATACTCATCGGGCAAATCCCCATCACTCCATTTATTGATGACAATTCCCTTTTTCAGCAACATCAAACCTGGATTAGATCGAATCATAGTCTTCAGTGTGATATCATCCATTAAAGCAAAAGGATATTCTGCTCCAGTATACTCTTGCCACATAGCAATATCTTCATCTGATGAAGCTGTCACACAAAAAAAACGATAACCATGTTCTAAGCTATAATCGTATACCTCATTTATCAAATCAATGTTACTGTCATCGGCCGTAGACAATCGAGGAGATACCAACAAAAAAGTATAATTTTCATCATCCAATATTACATCAGTCAAATCTGTTCCATCTTCCTGTGAAACTATAGAGAAATCATGAATAGGAGGTTCATATCCTTTCTCTTTTACACGAGTGCGAGAATCTACGAAAACCCACGTACTATCTGATGCCGGAAAATTATCTATAGTAAACTCCTTCTCTACTCCATTTTTAGCATAAATAAAAGTTGTCTCATAGGTAGTAGGCTTTTCTCCTTTTGGTATTTCCATACCTTTTCGTATATCAGCTCCAACATGATAAGGACGAAAATCAAAAACAGGCAACTTGCTAATGCAGAAAAATGTATAGAAAACAATAAATACCGTACTGTATAAAGCAACTAACCAGTCGACTTTGCTTGTGACCAGCTGAAAAATCTGCTTTCTCCACTTAAAAACAGAAATAGCAGCAAGTAACAATACAATATTCTTTCCAAATGTTTCCCAGTTTGTTAAAACGATAGCGTCACCAAAACAGCCACAATCTGAAATTGGATTTTCAATAGCCAGCCATAACGTTAAAGGAGTCATCACTGACATCAAAAGAAGAACCAGTGAGGAAGCGATACGACTACGAATTCCAAAAAGCAAATAAATACCCAAGGTGAATTCGACCATCCCCATGAGCATAGAGGCTAAATAGACCAATGCATTAGGGACAAGATCGACTATACCCCATGCCTCTAAGTAATCTGTAATCTTGTAAACTGTACCTAAAGGATCATTGGCCTTGACAAAACCGGAAAAAATAAAGACTAGTGCTAACAGAAACCGGCAAAAATTTGTCCAAACTAAAACAGCTATATGTAAACGCTTATTCTCCAAATTCTATTTTAATCAATCCGAAAACTGAATAATTTATCATATCCATATAATTGGCATCTACACCTTCAGACACCAGCGTAGCTCCACTCAACGATTCAATCTGCTTGGTCCGATATATCTTCATCAGAATTAAATCGGTATATGAAGTGATGCGCATGCTACGCCAAGCTTCATCATAGTCATGATTTTTGGCAAGCATCAACTCTAATGCCTGATTGGCATATTTGTCATACAAATCGAGTGCTTGTTGCTCTGTCAGATCTTCTGTATCCGAATAGCCTAACTCCAACTGAATTAAACCAATAATACCATAATTAACAATAGCAATAAACTCTGAGCGTATGCCTTCGTTAATCAAAGCTACACCTTTCACTTCAATACTACGAATACGATTTGCCTTAATAAAAATCTGATCAGTAACGGACGACGGACGCATAATACGCCATGCAGCCCCATAATCGTGTAATTTTTTGGCAAACAAATCACGGCAAATAGCAATGATATGTTCAAACTGCTGTTTTGTTTCCTTCATAATACGTTCCGAATAGGCAGCAAAGTTACTGTTTTTTCAGCAAAAATTCTCATTTCAAATCGTGAAAATCACAAAACAAAAATGTCATTCTGAAAGAGAAAACATAAGCATTAAGCTTACCTATCATTCAGAATGACATTTTAAAGATGTATACAGATTAATTAATTTCCTTATTTCAAGAGCATCTCAACACTTGACCAATACGCAAAGTTGTAGTTCGTTTAATACCATTCATCTGACACAAACGATCGATAGATACATGGTACAAACGAGATACTTTACCTAATGTATCTCCCTTACGAATCTTGTGATAACGAATAGCTGATTTCTCCGCTTCTGCAGCTCCCGACTTTCCTGCCTTTACAGCAGCTAAAGCACGATTACGCTGCCAATCATAACGATTGGCCCCACGAACAAACAAATAATTATCCGCAACAATATCCTGTTTTGGGAAATCAAACATAAACTCAGGATTAATTACCTCACCTAAGAAACGAGTCTCGAAATGCAAATGAGAACCAGTAGAACGTCCGGTATTTCCTCCCAAACCGATAGGATCACCTGCCTTTACATATTCATTTTCTTTGACTATTTGTTTAGAAAGATGGCCATAAATAGTTTCCAATCCGTTATCATGACGAATGACCACGTATTTTCCATACCCACGACGCTCATACTTCACAATACGCACACGACCATCAAAAGCAGCACGAATCGTATCGCCAATATAGACCTTAATATCAAGTCCATTGTGCATACGACGCCAACGAGGACCACATTTAGATGTGATTTTAGTATGGGTAGTAGGCATACAAAAGCCTGTCAAATCAATACGGAAACTATCTGGAATCTGAACAGTATTACCATAAGCATGCACACGGTCGTTACTCCAATTAGGATAAAGAGTGTAAGCTGGATATACAGCTTGCTCTGCTTTAATCTGGCGAACCAAAGCCAAAGAATCAACAGCTTTTAATTTTCTGTCAATTGGAGCTTGACGCGCCAGCAAATCTTGTCCTGAGGCATTTAAGCTAACAAAAGCTAAAGCTGCTACAGCGACGGTCTTAATACATTTTAATATCATTCCTCTTATGTTATTTTCCGACCTGTATCTATACTCAGTGAAGCATTGGCCTTTAGAAACTGAAACGTATCGATACAAGCCCACATTATAAAAATTCCATGTAACTATCACGAAAACTTGTTATGTTTCGCAAAAACTGTCTCAAAGATAGTTTTTTTCCATCAGACCGCCACGACGAATTAACTATTTTTTATCTATTTTCAGACCATAATAATGAAGATATGTCAATTCTATGTTTTTAAACATAAGAACGTTTTAAACAATGTATGTATCCCTGCTGATATACATCGCTTTTCTCTAATTTCATTTCTCTGAAATAGATGAATCTTTTTCCGAAAGAACAAATTTTCCTTCTTTCCACTCATACAATAGTGGCATTTTCCTCAAATAAGGAGCCAGTTCTTTTGCTGTTTCTTTATCAAGGTAATCAGGAGTAGTATATACAAAACGTAATGAATTCGTATCCTCCGACAATTCAGCCTTTAACATATACATATCTGTACGCATGCGCAAGTTGCGTACTGAATCAGTTTGAATTTCAGAAAGATCATTTCTATAAAAAGAATCTTCTTCCGGAAGAGTAAGAAAGGCCTCATCCGATAATTTTCTCCAAGACATATCATAAAAAGAAATATGGCTGTCTGATGTAGGGGCCATATAAGTATGAACCACACAAAGAATCTTTGTCGAATCGTTTAGAGGAAGCAGCTTCATTTCAACTTCACTGGCCGAAGTCATCTTTATTTTCAAATAATCTGCTGTAAGTTTTGTCATTTCAGAGGGTTTACCAAAGCGATTCTTTACCTCAGCCTTCATATTACTGGCAAGGAAATCGCCAAAATCTTCCCTATTAACTTTCGTCAGTAAAAGAGAAAGTGAATCGGGCATAGTAATAAACAAGGACTTGATATCTTGTGCCTGTGTTGTCAATACACAAAAACACATACCAAGAATTAAAAGTATTTTTTTCATGAGAATATTTATTTTTTAATCGAGTCAAAGATACATATTCTACATTTTCCCACCAAATTTACCTGCAGTTCTTGCTTTGACTATACCAACCTGCAAATTATTTACAAAAAGCCTTTTCTACCTTTCAGCAGAAAAGGCTTTATAGTCTCCCCAAAATATCTTATTTCTTACGTTTTAAAAAATCGGTAGGACTTTCACCAAAATAATCTTTGTAGCACTTTGTAAAATAGGAAGGAGAACTAAATCCCACTTCATAAGTAACTTCAGCCACAGTTTTATCGGTAGAAGCCAACAATGCAGCTGCTTTCTTAAGACGGGCAATACGCAACAATTCATTAGGAGCATACCCCGTCAGTGCTTTTGCCTTTCTATACAATTGAACACGGCTCATGCCAATCTTATCTCCTAAATCCTCCACACTCAAATCAGGGTCACTTAAATGCTCATCAATCAACGTACGAAGGCGCTCTACAAATCCTTTATCCAATTCTGCTATAGGTTCTTTCCGAAGAGTCATCTTATCGGAAAAGAAACTCTGCAAACGACGTCTGTTATCAATTAAATTCCGCAAACGAACCTGGAGTAAACGTGCACTAAAAGGTTTTAAAATATAAGAGTCCGCACCACACTCATATCCTTTCACTTTCTGTTCATCCATTGTATAAGCAGTCAGCATCATGACAGGAATATGTGATGTCTGCAACTCAGACTTTAACTTACGACAGCACTCCATTCCATCCATTACAGGCATCATTACATCACAAATAATTGCATCAGGAACATATTTCATAGCCAAAAGTAATCCTTCCTGCCCATTGGATGCTTCTATGACAGTATACGTTTCTTGCAGAAGAATCTTCACATAATCTCTAACATCTTGATTATCATCAATTACCAGTACTGTTTCTTTATCACAGCATTCTACCGGCTCTGATACTGTTTGAAGCGTTTCCTGATCAGCAGAAAGCACAGCTCCTTCCTGAAGATTTTCTAGGACTATATTTCTTTCCACGTTATCATTTAAAACGCCTTGCTGTTCCATTGGCATGTCGATGGTAAAAATAGTACCCTTACCTTCTGCGCTGTCTACAGTAATACTGCCTCCATGCATTTCTACAAAAGCTTTTACCAAAGCAAGTCCAATACCCGACCCCGCATGATGTACATCTACCTGATAAAAACTTTTAAAAATATGCTGTACATGTTCAGCTGGCATACCAATGCCTGTATCTGAGACCCTATAACACAGCCATCTATTATTGTCCCGTTTGTAAACTGCAATCGAAACTTCTATCTTTCCATTTTCTGGAGTAAACTTAAATGCATTCGATAGAAGATTATAAGTAATACGTTCCATTTTTTCAGCATCAGCAATCATCACACAATCTTCTTTTTCAGTCTCAACTGACACGATAAAATGTATATGCTTACGATAAGACAAGGTACGAAAAGCCTCTGTCCATTCTTTTATGGTTTCAGCTATATTAAATTTAGAAAGAGTCAAGTCCAACTTTCCATTTTCAAACTTACGAAAATCCAGAATCTGATTAATCAGACGAAGTAATACAGTTACATTTTTCTGTACAATACGTAAAAGAAAGCGCTCATGTTCACCCAAGTTACCCGTTTCTACCAATTGATTAACAGGATCTGCAATCAACGTTAATGGAGTTCGGAAATCGTGTGAGACATTGGTAAAAAAAGCCAATTTAGCATGAGTAGCTTGTTCTAATTGCTCAGACAAATCCACCAACTGATCACGCTGTTCTTCCAAGCGTCGTTTCTGGTCGGAAAGTTCTTCATTCATTCTATTCTTCGTCCAAAAAGCACGTACCACAAAGAAAAGCAACAAGCCAACCAATATCAAAATAATAATACAAGCATACAACAACATCTGTTGTGAAGAATAACGCATCAAGTATGCATCAAGCCGTTTATCAAGTACCTCTATTTTCGAATCCAGCTGGCTGATGTGTGCAGTCTGCATTTGCATAATACGAGCATTTGCCCGATTGACAAGAGCAGTAGAAAGAATTGTCTCACGATTATATTTTTTCTTCTGCAAAATATTCATAGCAACCTCGAATACTTTATCCCCTCCAGTCGGATAAATAAAGGTTGCATCCAATTGCCCATTAATCACTTGCTCCACACCATGTCCTTCTCCTGCTAACGCATCAATGCCGACAAAAAGCATTTCCTTTTGTCGGCCTTTTTCCAAAGCTGCTTCATAAGCACCTTCTGCCATCCTGTCGTTATGAGAAACAACCATATCAATATGTGAATGGCAATTAAGAATAGAATCAAAAGCCTCTTTTGCCGACACTCGGAGCCAAGCAGCATCGGCAGAGGCTACAATTTTAATATCTGGAGTTTTTTTTAAAGCCGCCATTATCCCTCGATGGCGCTCCAAAGCTGATGTAGACCCATGTAATCCGGCTATTTCTACCAATTGTCCTTTTCCATGAAGTCTCTCAGCTATATAATTACCTACTTGAAAACCTATTTCATAATTGTCTGCTCCCACGTATGCCGTATATTTATCGGAATAAATTCTACGATCGACCAAAACAACAGGAATACCTTTATCATATGCCTTTTCAATAACCGGAGTTATGGCCTCAGCTTCGTTGGGAGAGACAATCAATAAATCAACACCTTTATCTATAAAGTCTTCTACATCTGCAATTTGTTTAGCATTATCATCCTTTGCGGTACAAATATCCACTTTCACTCCCGGATAAAACAAAGCTTCACGCTTTATTTCCTTGTTCATCTGTTCACGCCATTCATCATCGCTACACTGAGAAACACCTATTATATAATGTGCTTTTTGCGGAGTACATCCCCAGCACATCCATATACATCCGAAAATAAAAGCTAACAAAGAATATTTCATACCATTTTTCATTCATGATAATACTGTTTCTACCTTCATTTTACCACACAATTTCTCAACTCCTGTGGCAACACGGGCATAGCACCGTTTTGGGTACATACATAAGCAGACGTTTCTACAGCCAATTTATGAGCTTCTGTTACCGACAAACCTTGTAAAACAGAAGATACAAATGCTGCAGTAAACGAATCACCAGCTCCAACTGTATCAGCAACTTCTACTTTCGGAGTTTCTACAAAAGATACATGCCCTGGAGTAAAGACATAACTTCCGTTTACTCCACAAGTAAGGATCAGCATCTTAAGATTATATTTGGCCAACAATATCCAGCATTTGTCCTGAAGATCAATTCCTGGATAACCAAACATCCGGCTTACAGTAACCAGTTCTTCATCATTTATCTTCAATACATTACATTTCTCAAATGAATTGCAGAGAATCTCCTTGGTATAAAATCCCTGACGAAGATTGATATCAAAAATCTTCCAAGTATCTTCTGAAGGCATTGCATCAAGAAAACGATTAATGGTTTCACGTGATACAACACTACGCTGTGCCAAAGAGCCGAAACAAACAGCTTTTGTACATTGAGCCAAACCTTCTAAAGCAGGAGTATAAGGAATATTGTCCCAAGCCACTCCTTCTTTTATATCATAACAAGGAACTCCTTCCGCATCCAACTCTACCTGTACAGTGCCAGTAGGATATGGTACAACTTCTACCATTGCGCTAAGTTTCTTTTCACGGAAATTCTCCAAAATCTCCATGCCCAATTTATCATCTCCCACTGCACTTACTACCCGGCTCTCCAATCCGAATTGAGACACATGATACGCAAAATTAGCGGGAGCTCCACCTATTTTTTTCCCTTCTGGAAGCACATCCCACAATGCTTCTCCCATTCCTACGACGATTGTATTTTCCATATTCTAGTTTCTTTTATCAAAGTTAGACATTACTTTTTAATTTTCCATGTATAAAGGAGTAAATAAATCACTCCGACCATCATCACAGCTACTGCTCCATTCTGTCCTATGGCATCACTGGCAAATCCCATAAACAAAGGGAAAACAGTACCACCAAACAATCCCATAATCATCAAACCTGAAATTTCATTTCTTTTTTCAGGAACAGCCAATAAAGCTTGTGAAAAAACAATTGAAAAGATATTTGAGTTACCAAAACCAATCAATGCAATTGCCGCATAAATCACATATAGTTCATGAGATATAAACAACCCAATCATAGCTATCAACATACAGCATACGCTAAGAATAAAGAAAGAACGAGCAGATACTTTCTGCAAGACAATAGCTCCTGAAAAACATCCCAGTGTACGGAATATAAAATATAGACTGGTAGCGAATCCAGCTTCACCAAGTGACATTTCCAGACGTTCCATCAAAATTTTTGGAGCAGTTGTATTAGTGCCGACGTCAATTCCTACATGACACATAATGCCCAAAAAGCAAAGCAAAATAAACGGACGGCCCAATAATTTCAAGCAATCTCCAAACCCAGATGCTTGATCAGCTTTCTCTTCTTCAATCGGAGTTGCCCCCAGCCACAGTATAGCAATTACAGCTATAACCATATAAACAGGGAACAGAACTCTCCATCCCAATCCAAATGTAGGCATAGCCTGAGTAGCCCCCCACATCGCAATATAAGGTGCCAAGAAAGACGCAATAGCCTTTACAAACTGGCCAAAAGTCAAAGAACTTGCCAATTTATCTCCTGATATGATATTACTCAACAGCGGATTCAAAGAAGTTTGCATCAATGCATTTCCTATTCCCAGTAAAGAAAAAGAACAAAGCATAATACCATAACTATCACCAAATACCGGGATAAGCAAGGATACAAAAGTTACAACCAAACTAAGTAGAACTGTTTTCTTACGCCCTATTTTATTCATCAGCAATCCAGTAGGAACTGAAAAAATAAGGAACCAGAAAAACACTAATGACGGAAAAATATTTGCTTCCGAATCACTCAGATTCAAATCCGCTTTTACATAATTTGATGCTATACCTACCAAATCTACAAAGCCCATTGCAAAGAAGCAGAGCATCAAAGGAATCAATTTTGCATATCTCACTTGAGTAGTCATACTTAATAACATTTATTTTAATTTATATACTTTCAATGATTTCACAGAATAATTTCCTCTTTCTGTCTTAAACGTTATCTTATTGTAAGGCTCAGAAGGAAAAATTCGATTTGTCATCACAAATTCACCATTCTCTCCAAAAGCCTCTATGCTGGAACGGTCTACAAACAAACGCAGACAAATATTAGTTGTATTCTCTACCGGCGCAACAGTCATTGCTGGAAAATTCACGTTAAAATCCACCTTTCCACTCTCGCTTCTGTCCATCACAAATTGCTTACGCATTATATCATAATACATCAACAGTTTTTCCCCTTTTGTATTATGCAGACTAAATGCAATTTTAGAAGCCCCCGAATTCTTTATAACAAATTCCAATTCATAAGCCCCCTTATTATCTTCCAACAAATTAGCAACTTCATACTTATCAGAAACTTTAAAAGGAGCCATAGAAACACTCTTTATTCGAGCTTTCTCTATTTCTGGAGAAGGAGTACTCTTTAAATAATATTCATTTCCTACTTTATACAGGGTCAAATCCCGGGCTATTGTATTTGCTCCTCGATATTGTAAAGTAGGCAATACAGCTTGATATTGCCAATTACTCATCCATCCTAACGCAATACAGCGTCCGTTAGGAGCATTGTTCCAAGTTACGGTAGCATAGTTGTCTTTACCCCAATCCAACCATTTGATCTGAGTAGGAGACTCGTTCACAAACTTTTTGCCATTAAAAGTGCCTACAAAATATTGAGCGGCACTTCCCCCAAAAGGACCACCTGGATTCAAGTTACAAATCAAAACCCATTTCTTTTCATTAGTACCTTCTACAGGCAACTCTACCAAATCAGGACATTCCCATACACCACCATGTGCCCCTTGCATTGCTCCGAAACTACTTTCCTTCTTCCATTCTTTCAAATTAATAGATGAATAGATCTGCATTTCCTGACCTACAGCTAGCATCATCACCCAATGTTTTCCTGGAGCATACCAGAAGACCTTCGGATCACGGAAATCACGTTCAGTCGAAGTCAGTATCAGATTATGTTCATATTTAATAAAAGTCTTACCGTTATCTAAACTATACGCCATACTTTGTGACTGTACATCTCCCCACGGAGTAGATTTTGCAGATGTATAAAAAGCAACAACAGTTCCTTTTCCAAAACCAGCAGTATTATCTTTATCGACAACACAAGAGCCACTGAAAATAGCTCCCCATGCATCAGGAACAATAGCTGTGCCTTCATACGTCCAATGAGCCAAATCTGTACTTGTAGAATGTCCCCAAGTCATATTTGCCCACATCGAACCATAAGGGTTATATTGGAAATACAAATGATACACTCCATCTTTATAAAACATTCCATTCGGATCGTTCATCCATCCATACACTGGAGTATGATGATAAACAGGACGGTAAGTTTCACGATTTGAAGAATCGAACGTATCGGAAAGCTTTATTTCCTTCCAGCACAATGAAGATGCCGGCATACCCGTAACATCAACAGAAACAGATTTTCCCTGATATGCAGACAAATCTAATGGTACATAATAGTCAACTTTTTCACGAGCCAGACGAATATTTATGTTTTGTTCCAACTGGAATTCATTATTAACAATAATGTTAACCTTACCCTCAGGTGCATTCTCTTGAACGGGAAGAAGTAAAAACTTCTTCACCGAATCCAAAAGAATGATATTCTGTTCATTAGCCAAATGCTTGACAACCACAAGGTTCTCTGCACCTTGAACAGTCAGTGAGAGTCCTAGTGCAATAGCTAACAAACTTTTTTTTGACGAAAAATTCAAACTCATAATAATTAGATTAATAATAACTTACTTCAATATTGCTAACTTCAATGGTTCCCTCATAACTATTTATAGACCAGCAGTTCTTCTGTGTACCATAAATACGATTTGTATAGGCTACATTGTCATTGATATAAACAACACAAACAGAATTGTCTGTATAAACAGTTACATGATATTCATTATCGACAGGAGTGTTGAACAGGTATCCGTCAATTCCTGCAACAAATCCCATACCTTCTTCTCCTTGTTCTTCAAAGTTCAGTTTTTTCTTGTTACCGTTATCTTCTGGATTTACAACAATAGAGTAATATTTCTTCGAATCAGTACCACGGGCAAAAGAGAAACCAAACTTATCTGTTTTATCAGTAGCTTTTACAGTAAAGGAAATCTTATTAGCAACGTTCAAACGATTGAATAAAACGAAAGAATTTCCGGTCAATACATACTTACCTGCGTTTTCACTTACTCCGTTTTCACTTTTAGCCATAACCTTCAACGATGAAACAGTAGTAAATTTATTATCAATACCTTGTATGCTACCCAATGATAAGCTACCGTCTTCATGCTGGATAATACGATGAGCAACCAAGTTACCAGCCCATTGAGGTTCATTCGGCTCAGCTCCGACAGCTGTATTGTTATTACCTTCACGAGTTGGGCACCAGCCCCAAATATAACGATTAATACCATCTGAAGCAGTTTTTCCTGCATAGAAAGCACGAGAGTCCAAAAGACCTTCATGATCATCAGGCCATTTACCAGCGTCATTAGCCGTACATGCCTTCAGTTCATCCAGCGTACGTCCTTTAAAATATTGGACTTTACGGATTGCTACATGCTTTTCTGAATAAACCAAATACCACCAGTCACCCATCTTAAAGACATCTGGACATTCATAGAAGCGATCCCACATCATTGACATAAATACACCTTTGTGTTCCCAAGACTTCAAATCAGAAGAAACAAATTCTGCCAAAACGCCTTTTGTTCCCTGCATAGTAGAAACAATCATATGATAAATACCATCATCACCTTTGAAGACAAACGGATCGCGGAAATCCTTTACACTGTATCCATAGTCATTTCCCTGCAAATAAAATATCTTGCTTTTCGTCCATGTCTTAAAGTCAGAAGAAGTTGCCATCATCACAACTTCCTGGTTGGCAGTATGTCCTGTATAAAAAGTATAATATAACTTTTCAGAATCATTGTATATCGTACTACCCGTACCTATTGCAGCATCAGCTTCCGACGCATTACCAGTAGAAATCACTTCCCCCAAAGACTGGTATGAGTCTACATTTTTTGTACTTACTCCCCAAATAGGATGATATGTTGCCTCCTGATTAGGACGAAATTCCTGCAAATACAAAATCTTAAAATTCTGTTCTATCGGATCATAAAACGGCATCGGATCGCCTACATAACCAACATACGGTTTATAATAAGTAGTAAACTGTTCATCTGTTGAAGCAAAATATGTTGCAGTGCCATCCCAGTCTTTCTGTGTCAATATAGGATCATCATTATCATTGCAACTACCTAATGACATGAATGCAGCTAAAGCTAAAGAATATATCATTGTTTTCATAAATTACATTATTTTTTTAATGTTGTCCGATAAACATTTTACATATTCCAAATATCTGATTTTCTAAAATTCTTTTATCGGACAATCATTATTTAATTTTTATTTTGATTCACTTGTTAAATAATTAATTGCATTCTGAGTAATCTTTGCAACATTACCATGATATGAATCTGCTGAAGTATCTACTCCATAAGAATACCAATCATAACATCCAGAACCGATACAAAGTACTCCACCAGTCGTTTCACTTGAAAGGTATTCCCAAACAACTACAGCACCATCACCGCCATATCCCAGACTTACACCACCATGACTTGTTTCCCAGCTATTCAGATCTTCATATCCTCCCCAATCGGAACCGATGTGCCACTGAGCAGTACTATTAGTTATCCGGTAGCCTGCATCACACATATAAATTCCCTTTTTACCATCAATCGTTGATATATCCACACCTTCATAAAGAGGATGAGTTTCATGATTGGTTACAAAGAAGCTCCAAGGACCTGTAGTTATTTCACCTGTCTCTTCCGACTGTCCCCAACAGTTATTAGGAGCATTTCCATCCTTGGTAACACCCAGCTTAGCTGCATAGAATGTAGCAAAACGAGTCAGCAACAAACTACCTCCATTTTCATAAAACTCTTTCACCTTTGATAAAGCCTGTACAGCACTCGGAGCAGCAGCTTCAAATTTAGTCATTGAATCAATGCCACCATCAATATGCAGATGCCACCACATTACCTTACAATCCTTCAGATCAACTCTTCCTGTACGAACATCATCAAATGATAAATACTGCGCATTTGGAATATACTTCAACATCCATTTTGCAGCTTCCTGTTCTTCAAGATTCAACTCATCTATTGAAGAAGCCAAACCGACATATACTGCACTAGGAGAATCAGACTGAACAACATTTACAGTATAAACAGTAGTTGCACTCTGATAAGTAACTGTAAATTCAACTGGATTAGTGAAGTCTACGGCTTGTCCTGAAGCTGGAGAAACCGTTGCCCCAGGAGTTGTTTCAATCGTAGGAATCAAAGATTTTATATCAACAGTTGTCGGGATTCGTACCAAGATTGAAGAATTCTCTTCATCAATAATACCGATATAATCATTGTTCAATTTGAAGGATGTAATTTTAGCTTCATCATGTTTAACTGTAACAGTATAATCCAAGAAAGCATCACCACTAGTTACCTTAATTGTCTGAGGGAAAGAAAAATTTACAATATCTCCAACTTTCATTGAAGCTTCAGCACCTTCGGAAACTTCAATTGCCGTTACCTTCATAGCATCTGTATCATAACCGACAGGCACTCCAACTACAACAGTTTTAGTCGAATTATCAATGATTCCCTGATATTCTTCAAGTTGCAATGAATTCAGCCAAGTTTGCCCGTTCAACTGAAGATCTGACGTATTATCATCATCACACCCTGCAATAAAAGCCAAAGAGAGAAGGATGAAGAAAACTTTATTAATATATTTTATTGCATTCATAATATTCATTTATCAAGATTTACAATTTAATTACCAGCCGCCACAATTCTGTGTATAATTACCATTGCTAGCACTTATCTGTGCAAATGGTATCGGCAAGTACTCATTTTTATTTTTAGTAAACGAAGCATTAGAGTAAATAGCACAATTGTCAGCTTCTTCTGCATAATATTTATTCAGAACCTGATCAGCTTCACCCCAACGAACCAAATCAAAGAAACGGTCACTTTCCATAGCTAACTCCACACGACGCTCAAATTTCAACATCTTCATAGCCTCATCCTTGGTGTAAGTTCCTGTATAAGGCTTCACATAGAAAGTAACACCATAAGCAGTAGGATAATCAGCAATCATAGTAGTACTTTGGCTAGCACGATTACGAACTTCATTAATCAAACTAATTGCTTCATTTAGACGACCATCATTCAATTGAATCAAGGCCTCGGCACGCATTAATAAAACATCCGAATAACGCAAAACAATATGATTCATAGGACTACCCCACCAACCTCCTTTTATTAAATAATCCCCATCAGGATCTACATTATGCTTCAATGTTACATAATAACCATAAAGACCATTGCTACGACTCCAGGTAGAAGATTTATCCATCATATAATTCTTATTAAACTCATAGGGAAATCCAGGCATACCTACAGTCAAAAACAGACGAGGGTCTACATTATCAGTTGCAATATTATAATCACTATTATTAAAGGTATCAAACAACGGATGTCCATCCATATCAGTTCTAAAGGCATTCACCAAGTTCTGACTTGGTTTATAAAAGTCACAACCACCATCTGTCACTCCTGGAATATTAGGAACAATCAATCCAAACGACCAGTTACAATTACCATTGTTTGTTCCGTCGTTCATAGAATATTGCATAGCCCACAATGACTCACATCCATTTTCATACTGAGGTTCCGGACGGAAATTATTATGGAAATCCGACTCTAAATCGTATCCGCCAGCAGACATAATAGACTTTTCAGTATACTGAACTACTTTTGCTAAATCTTCAGCATTAATGCTTGTTACTTCATTATTTTCAGGATTATCCTGACGATAAGCCTTATACAAATAAGTCTTTGCCAAATAAGCTGCGGCTGCGGCTCTAGTTGGACGTCCTTTATCAGCTTGTGTATCTGGCAGATTGTCATAAGCGAACTGAAAATCATTTGCTATCTGCTGCCAACTTTCATCATTTGTATAAGTTGTATTAGAAAGATTGTTATATTCTTCGGGAGTAAGATTTTCATCATTTGCCAAAACAATGTGCTTATACAACTGCTTCAGCAAGAAGTGCCCATGTCCACGTAAGAATTTCATCTCAGCGATTCGTTGCTGCTTTAATGGATAAGTACTCTCATCAAGCTGATTCAGCAACTGTAAAGCTGTATTAGCACGAGAAATGCAATTATACAAACGCTGCCACATATCACTGATATTCCATGCAGTAGTCATAACGCCCTGTGAAATTTCCAAAGCATGAAAAACATCACCATCTTCAGTTCCGTTTCCACCTTTATAGGCATCATCCGAACGCACATCATAATTCCACATAGAAAACGATGAGTTAATATCTTCTGCAGAAATCCACACCGCATAAGCAGAAATCACCAGATTATCTACATAAGCGGGATTCTGTAACTGTTCATTATCAATAGTTCCTTGTGGCACTTGATCTTCCAGAAAGTTAGAACATCCAGAGCAAGCCAACGTAAAACCTAAAACTGTCGCATATAATAAATTTCTCATAATTTTCGTTTTAATAGTTTTCCAAATTAAAAGCTGACATTAATACCAAAAGTTAAGTTCAAAGGAATCGGATAACCATAATTTGGATTTTCCGGATCAACTCCTGTAAATTCCTTACTCTTAATAGTAAGCAAATTCTGTGCACTCAAATAAAGGCGTAAACGTTCCATTTTCATCTTCTTCGCAAAATTCTGAGGAACATTGTAACCAATCTGAAGATTACGCAATTTCAAGAATGAACCATTTTCTACAAAATAGGTAGATACACGTTTTTCATTATTGACATCATCACGCGACAGTGCAGGAATATCCGAGTCTGGATTAGTCGGACTCCAAGCATCAAGCACTCGTTTTCCTTTATTTAAAAAGCCAATATTCAGCCCGCTCCACAAGTCTGTTTCCTTTTTTAAGTCACTAATTACGTCAACTCCCTGTACGCCTTGCCAGAACATAGTCAGGTCAAAGTTCTTATACTCCAAATAGAGATTCAATCCATAACTGAACGCTGGTGTCGGATCATAAATCCACTGCTGATCCTTTTCGTTGATAACACCATTACCATCTAAATCACGCCAGCGAATACGTCCCAAGCCAGCACCCTCTTGAGTTGCGTGATTATCAATTTCTGCCTGTGACTTGAAGATACCATCTGCCACATATCCTACCTGTGAACCATTGGGATGCCCAATTACACTTTCTACCCCATTACCTCCAAATGTACCGTTTGCAGCAACTGTTGCAGGAAGTGCTGTAATCTTATTACGATAAGCAGAAATATTACCATTCAAATCGTATTTCAATCCAAATGCTGTCGTATTACGATAACCTAAGTTCAGCTCGAAACCTTTGTTTTCCATTTCTCCGGCATTAATCCACTGAGTGCTACCTTCACCCATAGCTGCAATACCTGCCATCTGAACAAGAATATCTGTTGTTTTCTTATAGAACCAATCGAATGATCCATATAAAGCCTGATCAAATAAAGAGAAATCAAAACCTAAGTTTGTCTGAGTGGTAGTTTCCCATTTAATATCATCGTTTCCAATCTGGTTACGTTTAAATCCAGACTGAAGAATACTACCTCCATTTGTGCCAGCAATATCATAAGAAGTTCCGTAGCTCTGTCCTCCAGACTCAGTTACGCCATAATTAGGAACATAAATAGTATAACGAGCTATATTTGAAATTTCTTGATTACCTGTCTGTCCCCATGAAGCACGAATTTTTAAATCATTCAGCCAAGTAAGCTCCTTCATGAATTTTTCATTGCTAATACGCCATCCCAAAGAAACAGACGGAAATGTAGCATAACGATTATTTTTACCAAAACGAGAGGAACCGTCACGACGAACGGTCAAAGAGAATAAATATTTATCATCGTAAGTATAATTTAATTTACCAAAGAAAGAAACCAGTGAATAACCTTCACCCGATCCATAAGCCTGAGCTGTTCCTGTACCAGCATTTGGCCACATATAATCAGGATTTAATATACTATAATCCTCTTTATAGCCAGAGAACCAGCTATCATCTTCACGATTCAACTCCACACCAGCCATCACATCGCCACGATGTTTACCAACTTCCAAATTATAAGTAGCAACAGCATTCCACATCCATTTTGTCCAATGCTCTTGTTTTGCTTCTACTGCATTATTATCATTTGCAACATTTCCTTCTGTAATAGGATAAGTAAAAATACGTTGTTGTTTTTGAGAATAATCCAAACCAAATGTAGAACGGATATTAAAACCTTTAAACGGATTTAAATTAATATATGCATCTCCGAACATACGCCAATAAGTATAACGATTATCCGAATTTCGATCCAAACGTGCTACAGGATTTTCACGGTCAGGATAGCCACCAACAGGTCCCGCATAATTACCATTAATATCATAAACTGGTAAAGAAGGATTAAACTGTAATACATTTTGCAAGAAACCAGCTGGAGCCTGTACTTCAGAAGTACGGTTCAAAGTGAAATGTTCTCCAACAGTCAATACTTTTCCAATCAGGTTATAGTCTGAATTCATACGAGCAGAGAATCTTTCAAAATCAGTGTCTTTTATAACACCCAAATTCTTATAATATCCAAGAGAAAAGAAAGAAGATCCTTTTTCCGATCCATTGCTTACAGATACATTATATTGCTGAATAACACCTGTACGAGTCGTTTCATCAAACCAATCTGTGTCTGCTGACGGAACTGTGTTATTAGAGTCAAGAAAACGAGACATACTAATACTGTTCAATTTTGGATAGCCATTACTATCATATCCCCAATCATATTTATATCCCAAGGGGTTAGTATTTGGATCCTGACCACCATTTACATAAGCCTGCCACATTGCCTGACCATACTCTTCTGCATTCAATACCTCCATTTTATTATTATACATAGAAGCAGATACCGATGCATCAAAATTTATTTTCAACTGACCTTCTTTTCCTTTTTTAGTTGTAATGATAATCACACCATTGGCAGCACGAGAACCATAAATAGAAGCAGAAGCTGCATCCTTTAAAACCTGAATTGATTCTATATCATTACCATTCAATTCATGCATTCCACCTTTAGTAGGTACACCGTCAATAATATAAAGAGGGTCATTGTTATTTAATGTGCCAATACCACGAATACGAATTGTTGTTGAACCACTCGGATTACCATCTGCTGTAATATTCATACCTGGAACACGACCTTGTAAAGCTTTCATCGGATTATTTTCATTCTGCTTAGATAAATCATCCATACTAACAACAGATACAGCACCAGTTAAATCTGCTTTACGTTGAGTAGTGTAACCTGTTACAACTACTTCATCCAGCACTTCCGTATCTTCTTCCAACACAATGTTTAGTATATTTTGCGCTTTTACCACTTGAGTTTTGAAACCGATATACGAAATTGAAATTTTAGCCTCCGGCTGAACCGAAAGAGAGAACTTACCGTCAAAATCGGTAATTGTACCATTGGTCGTACCCTGCTCCAGAATAGTAGCTCCAATTACGGGCTGACCATCAGATTTAGAAATCACAGTTCCAGATACCTGCAAACCTTGCGCCTGCATTACCGAACATACCATCATAAATAAGATAGTCAATAGAAATGTTCTTTTTATGCTTTCCATCTACGCATTAAAATTAAGTTTAACATTAATAATTACTTATCATCCGTTTTTAAACGGTGTTGCAAATGTACATGCCATTACATTTGGAAGGCATAAAAAATGTTTCATCCTCTTGCAAATCTGTTACATGAAACAAGTTTGCAAGAGGATGAAACATTTTTATCAACAGTGTTAAATTCCTATATCATAACAGTTTACGTTCTATTCTTTCACTTTGTATCATCAAAAACATTCTTTTCGGGTCTTACAGGTGGAAATAAGATATATACCAAGTAAAATAAGAGGAACACTGAGCCACTGACCGATATTAAGCGTCATATTTACCTCTTCTGCTACCTGAGGATTTTTCATAAATTCCAGTCCAAATCGTGCACCAAAGAAAATCAAGAGAGAAACTCCAGTTATCAGACCGATTCGCTTTTGAAGGTGAAATTTGTAATACATCAGCCACGAGGTCACTAACGCTATCAAGCAATAAAGCATCTCGTATATCTGAGTAGGATGACAGGCTTGTGCCACTCCATCCCGATTATACAATTCCTGCCATTCACGCGAACGGATAAACTCAAATCCCCAAGGCAAGGTTGTAGGATAGCCAAATATTTCAGAATTCATCAAGTTACCGAAACGAATGCACATACATACCACAGCTACAGCAGGAATCATACGGTCGAACAACCACCACACGCTTTTCTTTGTCACCTTCTTAGAATACCAAATCAACGCCAATATCAGTGCAAAGACCCCTCCATGGCTGGCTAGTCCACCTTTCCAAATCTTTAAAATTTCCATTGGATGTGCACCGTAATAATCCCATTCATAAAACAGGCAATGTCCCAAACGAGCACCAATAACACTACTTACAATGCAATATATAAAAAGTTTATCCGCCCAGTTATCCGGATACTTCTCTCTTTTAAACAGACGAGACATAAATTCATAGGCAAAGATAAAACCAAGTCCCCACATCAATCCATACCAACGGATTTCCAATGAGCCTATATGCACCAATACAGGATCAACATCCCAAACTATACTTCCTAACATGATTTTGATTTGTTTTATAATGTATTTATTCGAGACACAAAGAAAAGAAAAAAAGCAGACTTAGCACGATTATTCACTTACAAAATACAGAAAATTTCGCTATTGGAGCATTACTGGAATGTAAAGCAGGAATACTTACCCTAAAAGGGCACAAACAAAAAACAACTTCTTTTCAGCTCCGAGATTTCATTTTTACAATCTCACACAAAAAAGGCTTGGCCAGTATCTTTTTGTTTCCCTTTATCAATTTTCGCTAACTTCATCTTCTTCTATTTTGCATAGAAAAAAAGCAGAAATATCCTCAAAAATAGTCCAATACATGCTATACAACACCTTTCCAAGGGTCGATTAAAGGGAATACACGACCTGTATAATGAACCAACGGTACTTGTAACAATGGCTTTCGTTACTTGAAACAGCAGCTTACGCGACTAATAACATCAGCCAACGCAACCAGTCGGAATAATTTAGTCGACCTATAAAGCGTTTTCCAAGAAAATTCACCTCTTGTTTTCACTTTTCCACCTATTTTTTACATCTTCTTTTAAATAACAAAAAACGCATTAAACAAGAGATAGTACAACAATCAACCAAGAAACTAAACCCAAGAACAACATAATTATACAAAAGCGTGCTGTTTAAAAGATTTATGATTTCACAAAACGGCTAAAAACAGCCATATTTTTCAGGAAATCTTAATCTGGGTTCAAATAACGCATTCTAGAAGCCTCTAAATTGACAAAATGATACTTTACACCAAACGTTTTCAGCGATAATTAAGAATCTGACAATTTGCAAAGCAGATAACATCTTAAAAATGCCCTCTGTTTTCTGTATTCCCAAACAACATATCAAAAAAAACGGCTTCAAAGCAAAATCACCTTGAAGCCGCCAGATTATTACAAGATTTTATGATCAGAATCTATAACCTACAGAGATAGAGAATGCCATGTTTTTAGTAGATGCTTCACCCCAAACTTTATCATTCAAAGGATTGATAAATCCATTCTGTCCTGTAAGGTTTACCAAGTAATGTTCACCTACTTCCAAACCGATACCATACTGGATACCCAAATCAAATCTTTTCATCAAAGCTTCTTCAGCACCATCTTCTTTAGAGAAAAGTTTGATATCACCACCTTCTTCTCCATCTGCTCCATCAACACTCATTTTACCTCCTAATCCAACAGCCAAGTAAGGACCTGCATTTACAACGAACTTCATATTTTCTCCCAAAGCAAATTTGTATGCAGCCAAGATAGGAAGTTCTACATAGTTCATTTTAATTTTTATACCCTCACCTTTAGCACCTTTACCAGTAAAGTTCAAACCAGACTGCAAAGACCAGTCTTCTGAGAATGCATAGTCCATGCCTACACCTACATTGTAACCGATTTTCATATCACCATCCATGTCACCAGTCAAGTTAGTCATAGACATACCAACTTTAGCATCCCACTTTACCTGAGAAAAACCAGCCAAAGCAAACATACCTAACACTGCTGTCAATAAAAACTTTTTCATACTCTTTAAATTTTAGTTTAGATCCGTCCCTTAGACCTTTTTTTATTCATCCTTAATTCCGCAACACTATAATTTAACTTTATTTATAAGTTCCTGAGCAACAAAAAGTTGCCCA
>UQPQ01000010.1 GCA_900542985.1 uncultured Bacteroides sp. | reverse complement strand
ATACAGAGATTGGATAGTAAATCATCGGTTTGTCGAAAACAGGGAGCATCTGTTTACTTACTCCCTTGGTGATAGGGTATAAACGTGTACCGCTACCGCCGGCTAAAACGATACCTTTCATAATATATTAGGATAAGAAAGAAAAGATTCAAATGATCCCTTTAAAATATATAGTATTTTCATATTTGATAAGGATAATGTTATTTCTATTTTACAAAGATATGATTTTGAATATATTCATGCAAATGAATCACTTTTCGTTTTTATACGGCTTTAATTATTGTGGTTCGTTTTTGTTAGAATGAATCAGATTTCTTAATCTTATGCTTTAATAGCATTAAATATCTTTACAGATTCCTTTTACTCTTATCGTTTAAATTATTCTGAGATAAAAAATGAATATTGAAAGAAGGAAAGAGTGGCTGTCTTTTCGCTATAGTCTCCTTGATTAGCATTGTATTTACATAATATTTTTTATTTTTGCATATCAATAAAAATTCCCCTAATGAAAATAGTATACTATATAATTTTTACTTTTTGGTATTTGTTGTCTTTATTGCCATTAAAAGTCTTATATGTTTTTTCAGATCTATTGTTTTTTCCTCTTTATTATGGGGTAAAATATCGACGGGATATTGTACATCGGAATATAGCGGATTCTTTCCCAGAAAAAAGTGAAAAAGAAATTTTACAAATCGAAAAGCGATTTTATCATTTTTTCTGCGATTACATATTAGAAACCATTAAACTGTTCTCTATGTCGAAAAAGCAAATGATGAAGCGAATGACGTTTAGTGGATTGGATGAAGTAAAACAAACTTTGGAAAAAGAAAATAAAAAGTGCTGTTTTATTTATTTGGGACATTATTGTAATTGGGAATATGTGGCTTCTTTGCAATATTGGTTACCGGAAATACATTGTGGTCAAATTTATCATCCTTTGTATAATAAGGCGTTCGATAAATTATTTCTTCGTTTAAGAGGAAAATTTGGGGGGGAATCTATTCCGATGAAAGAAACCTTACGTCGGTTGATAACCCTTAGTAAAGGAGAAAAGAAGATTATGATTGGTTTTATCTCCGATCAGGCTCCGGGATGGGAGGGGATGGATCATTGGACTACCTTCTTGCATCGTGATACTGCTTTTTTTCAAGGAACGGAACGTATCGGGCGCAAATTGGATGCAGCGGTTTATTATTTGAAAGTGGTACCGGTAAAGAGAGGATATTATCATGCCACTTTTGAATTGTTGACATTACATCCTGAAGAGTTACCTCAGTACCGTTTGACTGATATGTATTCCGAACATCTTGAACAACAAATAAAAGAAAATCCTGCCTACTGGCTATGGAGTCATAACCGTTGGAAACGGACGAAAGAAGCTTGGCTGAAAATGTCATGGAATACTCAAAAGCCATAAGAAAAACTATTCTTATGGCTTTTGAGTCAGCAGTATGCAGTTCCCAAAGAGCTGCATAACCTTTATTCAATACCTTTTCTATGCTTATATTCCTCAATACGCATACGGAAAGCTTCCTCTTTCTTGCTTCCATTGGATTGGAATATCAGTTTTTCCGGAATGTTTTGTCCTCTATCGTTAAGTTTAATATTTCCTTTATCCGACTTAATAATATCCACAGAGTCGTATAAACTGTTATCTATTGCATCGTATGCATTCATGGTTAAAGTATCTCCATGTATACGTATTTGTTGATAATAACGGCTACCTGTGCCAAATTTATCAAAGCGTTTGTCAAATTGAATATAGTAGTTTTTGGGAGAACAATGACTTACAGTATAGACAGGAGGAGTCGCATCCCCATTATCTGCATGATTTGTCATACGGGCATAAGCATGTTCATGACCTTGCAGAACCAGATCTACTCCATATTGTTCTACTAAAGAGTTAAACATTAGTCGTTGAGAGAGGTTATTCATCTCTCCTTTGATAGAGTATAACGGATGATGCAAAATAACGATTTTCCAGCGCGCCGTACTTTTTTTCAACTCCTTTTCCAGCCATTGTTTCTGTGTCCACAGGTATAAAAACTCACGGTTACTGTCGAGACAGAATAATTGCATATCATTGTATTTTAATGTATAAACCTGATTTTCTCCTATCATAGAATCAAGAAAATAAGAAAAAACCAGTGAGAAGCGGCGCTCTAGTTTACGAATGACGTATTTCAGGTAATCATGATTCCCTGTGACAGTAAGCACTGGGTAACATTGTCCGATAGAGTCTAGTCCACGATATGTTTCTTCCCAGCGCTGTTCGGTAGGGCGTTCGGTTAAGTCTCCTCCAAATACAAGGAATTCAGTATCCGAGTGTTGTTGGAAAGCTTCTTTGAAAAAAGTATTAGCTTTTCCGTTGATACTATCCTGCACATCCCCTACATACAGAAAAGAATAGTCGTTGCGGGTAGAAGCGTTGTGGGTACGGAAATGATACCACGGAGATACATTGCCTTTATTGCAAACGCGATAAGTATAATAGCGGTCCGGCTGTAAAGAACGAAGTTTTGCTACATAATATGCAGCTTGCCCGCTTCGGGAACGGAAGATTTCTCCCTGTGCCGGAATACGAATGGTGTCTTTACAGAGTGTATCCACCAAATCAACGTGTGAAGGAACAACGATTGAGTCGTATTGCCAGCTGATGTTGCGTGAAAGTTCGTTATTATCACCGAATGTGAGTAATACTCTTCCCGGTTGATTAAGGGGAGAATAAGGTGCCTCTTCTTCATTATGAAACCAAGCACTCCAGCGCGAATTTATCCAAAATCCAAGTCCTAATAAAATAATAAATGTAATGCTTAGTTTAATGAGCGTTTTCTTTTTCATCTTATAATTGATTTGGGGGTATGATACAAAGATAGCTAATTTAAAATAAGAGCTTAGCTTCTTTTGGAAAATTATAGCTAACTTTGCCACTCACAACAAAGTATCAATCATGAAAAAGATTCTGTTTTCCAATGTTTTTTCTTTAGTTTGGAACCTTTTTTTGGTGTATATATGCTATTCTTTATGCCGTCTTGCTTTTTTGCTTGAGAATTTTCGCTTGTTCGCCGGTCATTTAGACTGGGGCTATGCCTTGAGTTTGTTTGGAGCCGGTTTGATATTCGATACTTCGGCTATTTTATATACCAATGCCTTGTTTATTCTTCTTTTTCTGCTGCCTTTACACTGGAAAGAAACAAAATCATTTTATCGTATCGTACGTGGAATATATGTAACAGTCAACGGTCTTTTTTTAGCCATAAATCTCATCGACTGCGTATACTTCCGTTTCGCCGGCCGGCGTACCACAATGAGTGTATTTCAGGAATTCGGCAATGAGGGAGGAGGCAATCTGACCTCTATATTTGCCACTGAGTTTCTTTCACACTGGTATCTGGTTTTGTTAGCTGTTCTTCTTTTTTACAGCCTGTATAAACTGTATCGTGCTCCTCAGAACATTCCTGTATATAGCAAATGGCAATATTATGTTGTACAATTAGCTGCATTGCTGGTAGCTATACCTTTTACTGTATTTGGTATGAGAGGTGGAATGACTACTGCTACTCGTCCGATAACCATTAGTAATGCCAATCAGTATGTAAACCGTCCGTTGGATGCCGGTATCGTACTGAATACGCCGTTCTCTGTGTTCCGTACATTGGGAAAGAGAGCATTTGTAATTCCCGACTATCTTTCCGAACAAGAAGCAACAGCTTTGTATTCGCCTGTGCATGTACCAGGGGATTCGGTACAGTTCAAGCCGATGAATGTCGTGGTAATTATTTGGGAAAGCTTTACCAAAGAATTTGTCGGTAGCTTGAATCCCGGACTTGAAGGCGGAAAATATAAAGGATATACACCTTTTATTGATTCACTGCTGACCAAGAGTCTGACTTTTACCCATACATATGCCAATGGTCGTAAGAGCATTGAAGGTATGCCTTCGGTTCTGTCGTCCATTCCCAGCTTTGTAGAGCCTTTTTTCCTTACTCCTGCCTCATTGAATGATGTCTCGGGAGTTGCAGGCGAGCTGACCAAACATAAAGGATACTATTCTGCATTCTTCCATGGTGCCATGAATGGTTCGATGGGGTTCCAGGCATTTGCGCGTTCTACCGGTTTTCAGGATTATTTTGGCCGTACAGAATATAATGAAGATCCACGTTATAATGGTGATAAGGATTTTGATGGAACATGGGCTATTTGGGATGAAGAGTTTTTGCAATATTATTGTGATAAAATGACCGAATTTAAAGAGCCTTTTGTAACCTCTGTTTTTACAGCAAGCTCGCACCATCCGTTTGCCGTACCGGCGCGCTATGAGGGCAAGTTTCCGGAAGGACCAACTCCACTTCAGCGTTGTATAGGTTATACAGACAATGCTTTACGGCTTTTCTTTGAAAAGGCATCCCGTCAGCCTTGGTTTAAAAATACGTTGTTTGTGATTACGGCAGACCATACCAGTCTGGGAACCTATCCCGAGTACCTGACCGATCTGGGAATGTATAGTGTACCAATCTTATTTTATGCACCCGGAATGCCCGAACTTTGTGGTATGGAAGATAAGATTGTAGAGCAAATAGACATTATGCCTACTGTATTGGGAATATTGGGATACGACAGACCGTATATATGCTTTGGCCAGGATGCAATCTGTACCCCTGCCGAGGATAAGTTTGCTGTCAACAATCTGCTGGGAACCAATATCTATCAGTTTGTAAAGGGAGATTATCTGATTCAATTCGATGGTGAACAGGTTACAAAAGCCTATCTGTATCGTACAGACTCTCTGCTGAAGGAGGATGTAAAAAATAGTATGCCACAAGAAATACTTCAATCTATGGAAAAGCAGTTGAAATCCATTATTCAGCAATATATGCAACGGATGAATACGAATGGTTTGGTATACAAAGAATAAATATAGTTTAAAAAAGCAGAAAGCCAACTAATCTTTTGATTAGTTGGCTTTCTGCTTTTTTGTATTTCTCGAATATGTTTTGATGAATTAGTTGTTTTTATTAGCACGTTTACGTTCTATTTCATCCAAGATTACTTTACGCATACGCATGCTTTTCGGAGTTACTTCTACGTATTCATCTTCCTTGATATATTCCAGTGCTTCTTCCAAAGAGAAAATAACCGGTGGAATAATACGAGCTTTATCATCCGAACCTGAAGCACGCATGTTGGTAAGTTTCTTCGATTTGGTTACGTTGATTACCAAGTCGTTTTCGTGAACGTGTTCACCTACTACCTGACCGGCATATACTTCGTCTTGCGGATAGATAAAGAACTTACCACGATCCTGCAACTTATCAATAGCATACGCAAAGGCTGTTCCGCTTTCCATTGCAATCATTGAACCGTTTGTACGGCGAGGAATATCTCCCTTGAACGGCTGATATTCTTTGAAGCGGTGTGCCATGATAGCTTCTCCTTGTGAAGCAGTCAGGACGTTAGTACGCAGACCGATGATACCACGTGAAGGCATGTCGAATTCAATGTTGACACGGTCGCCCTGAGTTTCCATTGATACCATTTCACCTTTACGGCGAGTTACCATATCAATCATCTTGCTGGCGAACTCTTCGGGTACGCTGATAGTCAGCTCTTCAATCGGTTCGCATTTTACACCGTCTATTTCCTTGAAGATAACCTGTGGCTGACCTACCTGAAGTTCGTATCCTTCACGGCGCATGGTTTCAATCAATACAGACAGGTGAAGCACACCACGTCCCGATACAATCCATTTTCCGTCTTCGTTTTCTGTTTTGCGTACACGCAAAGCCAGGTTTTTGTCCAATTCTTTCATCAGACGGTCATGAATATGGCGTGAAGTTACAAACTTACCTTCCTTACCAAAGAACGGAGAGTCGTTGATTGTAAAGAGCATGCTCATGGTCGGTTCGTCGATGGCAATCGGTGGCAATGCTTCCGGATTTTCGAAATCACAGATTGTATCACCGATTTCAAATCCTTCCACACCTACGATAGCACAAATATCACCCGAAGAAACCGATTCCACTTTCTTGCGTCCTAATCCTTCGAAAGTATGTACTTCCTTGATTTTCGATTTTACCATCGAACCATCACGTTTTGCCAATGTAATGTTCATACCTTCTTTCAAGGTTCCTCTGTGTACACGTCCTACGGCAATACGTCCGGTATACGAAGAGTAATCCAATGATGTAATCAACATTTGTGGTGTACCTTCCAACTGTTTTGGAGCAGGAATATATTTGATGATAGCATCCAGCAGAGGGGTAATGGTACCGGTTGGAGTCTTCCAGTCTTCGCCCATCCAGTTATTCTTTGCAGAACCGTATACTACCGGGAAGTCGAGCTGGTCTTCTGTAGCGTTCAAACTGAACATCAGATCGAATACCATTTCGTATACTTCTTCCGGACGGCAGTTCGGTTTATCTACCTTGTTTACAACCACAATTGGTTTCAAGCCAATTTGTAATGCTTTTTGCAGCACAAAACGGGTCTGTGGCATAGGACCTTCGAATGCATCTACCAACAGAATACATCCGTCTGCCATATTCAATACACGTTCCACTTCACCTCCGAAGTCGGCGTGTCCCGGAGTATCGATGATATTAATTTTTGTACCCTTGTAATTGATGGATACGTTTTTAGAAAGGATTGTAATCCCTCTTTCACGTTCCAGATCGTTGTTATCCAGCACCAATTCACCATTGGTTTGGTCATTGCGGAATAAGTGTCCCGCCAGCATCATTTTGTCCACCAGTGTAGTCTTTCCATGGTCTACGTGGGCAATAATGGCAATGTTTCTAATGTCTTGCATACTATACCTATATATTTGGTCGCAAATTTACGATTTTTTCTTCAATAATTATAGTGAAAATCTTGATTTTGGGCGAATAAAGTTTATGGAGTATGTTTACTTACCATGGAAACTTTATACTGTTGGTTGTGTCAATTCCTTTGCTTTTTAAAATCTCTACTATTTCGTCGATGCAACATTTTTCTATCCAGTCGGTGGCGAAAACGTGGTAGGTGAAATCTTTGTCGATGAATTCTAGGTCTAAAGGTGGGTCGCGTCTGGCCGTTGCTCTGATATCGAAGTTCAGTTTCCGGATATCATCGTATGCAAAAACATGGCTGTGGAATAGTCCTTTCAATATCATGTGATGGGAATCCAGTATCAGGTAATGTTGGACTAAGAAAGTCATGTATATCATAAAGAATAGGCTTAAAACCGTAAATCCGATTGTGAAAATGGTAATATAATAAGTGACAAGAGTGTGGATGTTGGGTAAAGCATATATCATGGATAACAGCAAAATAAGGATCCATACCATACCCTGTACGGAAAAAGACATGTACTTGGAGTATCGATGGTAAGTGCGGGAAGAAACCGGTGCATCTGATACCGTCTGCAAGTGCTGATAGTTAGTGAACGGAATAGCATGCTGTTTTAACAGCTGGAGAATGGCCGTAGCTTTGTGGGCTTGAAAAGGAGCAAGCTGGATGGCACGTACAAAACCGGATTGAAGGGTGAAAATGAAAATGCCTGTTCCACCTAAATTGTGCCAATAAGGTTTACAGCGTCTGGCTCGGATTTTATAAGGTTGCATGAAAGTAAAGCTGGCAATATCTTCTATCTTGATGCCTTTTTTCAGAAGATAAAGTTCTGTTTTATGGAGAGAAATATCTGTATACATATACTTATTATTGGGCATGTTTTTGCTTTGAAAACAATTTGTAGATGTAAAGGTAGTGGATAATGGAATAGCTTATTCTCTTTTTATTAATATTTTTGGGCTTAACTCATTGTTATTTGGAAGATTATCTTTACCTTTGCACCGCAAATCAAATTTATACATTTTAAAAAGTCAAAATTATGTATTTAGACGCAGCTAAAAAACAAGAAATCTTTGGAAAGTACGGAAAGTCTAACACTGATACTGGCTCACCTGAAGCGCAGATAGCATTGTTTTCATACCGTATTTCTCACCTGACTGAGCACATGAAGCTCAACAGAAAAGATTATAGCACTGAAAGAGCTCTGACAACTTTGGTAGGTAAGCGTCGTTCTTTGCTGGACTACCTGAAGCGCCGCGATATCGAAAGATACCGTGCTATTGTAAAAGAACTCGGTCTGCGTAAGTAATCCGTTACTTGCTGCAAACAAACACAAAAGTCCTGCTTTTCTTACAAAGGAAGGCAGGACTTTTTGTTTATCCCCCAAGGGAGAGTGATATTTTTTGTGATTAGTCATCCGGCTTTATGTGTCGGGACATGCCGTTACATTGCCGTCGTCGGCTGTATGAACCGCGTTGTCGATTGTACGGACAACGGCGTTGGGTGTGCAGCCGACGTCGTCGGATAAAGAACACAACAGTTGCTTTATGGTTTTATTGCTATAACCCCAAGCAACGGATATATACTTGAAAATCCTTGCCTGTCATAGTATAAAATATGACAGACAAGGATTTTTCAACAATATGTGTATAACTTTCGGTTTACTGTGGGTATTGCAGATTGGCCTCTGTAGCCTGCTCCAGTACTTCGTGCAGGTATTTGGCCGCTTCCCACTTAGCCATCGGCAGATTCATCATGAGATAATTTCCGCAATCTCTGGCTGTAGCTCCGGGTACATCTCCTTCAAATTCGGCAATGAAGCGGAAGGTTTCCTGCATCAGTGGAAGAATATCTTTCGATTCGAGTTCACCTTTCATTACCAGATAATTGCCGGTAAGACATCCCATAGGTCCCCAGTAGATAATCTTATCTGCCCATACCGGATGGTTGCGCAGGAATGTAGCTGCCAGGTGCTCCATCGTGTGGATGGCAGAAGGACTCAGAGCCGGTTCACGGTTGGGCTCTTTCATACGGATATCGAAGGTAGTTACAATTTCATTGCCTACCTCATCCCGACGAGACACATAAATACCACGCAACAGGTGGATATGGTCGATGGTAAAGCTTGGAATCTTCTTCATATGTTTTTTTGAGTTTTTGAGTTCTTTAGTTTTTAAGTTTGTTTGAACTTTTGAATTCTTGGGTTTCATTTTTACTTATAACATAGCTTGGTCTGCTAATTATTGAGTTTGTCTGCTTACCGTTTACAGGCTTGCCAGTTCAACCCATACAAAATCTGCCCGTTCAGATATAAAAACTCACAAACTTAAAATCTAAATCTTATTAGGTAATGCTTTCAAGAATGTTTCTGTGACATGGAAAGAGCGGTCTGCCATTTCTCCCCAGAAATTCTGATACTGTTCGAAATGCTTGTCGGCTCCCGGTGTATCGCTGATGATACGGAAGCTGATGAATGGTACCTTATATAAATAGCAAACCTGTGCGATAGCTGCCGACTCCATGTCAACTGCCAGCCCTTCTGGGAAATTTCCCTTAATGGCTTCTAGTTCACTCTGGTCGGTGATGAATTTATCGCCACTGCAAATCAGACCTCCGTGAATCGCAGTTTCTGTATCGAGCGACAATGCACAATTGTATAGAGTTTCATTACCCTCGAAGAAAGTAGGCAAGCCTTGAATCTGTCCGTATGCATTGCCTTCTCCGCACCATACATCGTGGTATACAATCTGGCGGCTGGCTACTACATCCATCACTTTCAGGCAAGTATCAATACCTCCGGCTACACCGGTACTGATGATACAGTCGGGGTGAAAGTTGCGGATCAGCTCAACCGAGCCGGCTGCTGCGTTTACTTTCCCGATACCACATTGCATCAGGATAATAGTATTGTTTTTAATGGTTCCTTCCGTATAGGTAAAAGGACCTTCTGTACGTTCGGTTTTGTTTTCCAGTTGGTTGGCCAGTTGCTTCTGTTCTGAAGACATGGCAGTAATGATTCCTATTTTCATATTAAAATTCTATTTTCGGTGGTAAAGTTACTACTTTTCAAGGAGTATTATGTTATCTTTGCTCTCCGAAAACATTTATTAATAGACGATTTTGCTATGAATTTACTGAAGAAACTACTACCTGATATCGTGGCAGTTGTATTGTTTGCAGTTCTTTCGTTTGCCTATTTTTATCCGGCAGTTACCGAAGGACGTATTTTGGCGCAACACGATGCAGTAGCCGGTATTGGAGCCGGTCAGGAAGCGAAGGAATATTATGGTCGTACCGGAGAATCGACTCGCTGGACCAATTCTTTGTTTGGAGGAATGCCTACTTACCAGCTTGCTCCCAGTTATGAATCGAGCCGTATGCTGAACTATGTACAAAATGTGTACAGCCTTTTTCTTCCTACTTATGTGTGGTATGTATTTGTCATGCTGTTGGGATTTTATATCTTGTTGCGTGCATTTAATTTCAAGGTATGGATGTCGGCTTTGGGAGCTATTGTATGGGCATTCTCTTCTTATTTCTTTATCATTATAGCTGCCGGACACATCTGGAAGTTTGTGACATTGGCTTATATTCCGCCTACAATTGCCGGAATGGTGTTGGTGTATAGAGGGAAATATTTGTCGGGCAGTTTGCTTACGGCATTATTTGTAGCCTTGCAGATTGCGTCCAATCATGCTCAGATGAGTTACTACTTCTTGTTTGTCATGCTGTTTATGGCTGTGGCATATGGAGTGATTGCCTGGAAGGAAAAACAATTACCTCGTTTCCTTAAAGCATCGGGGGTATTGGTTGTGGCCGGACTGGTGGGTGTGTGTATCAATCTTTCCAATTTGTATCATACTTACCAGTACAGTAAAGAGAGTATGCGCGGAAAGAGTGAACTGGTAAAAGAAAATTCGGCTAATCAGACGGGTAGTGGTTTGGAACGTGACTATATTACTCAATGGAGTTATGGTATAGGGGAAACCTTCTCTCTGCTTGTTCCCAATGTAAAAGGTGGGGCTTCGGTGCCTTTGGCAGAGAATAAGACTGCTATGAAGAAAGCAGATCCTATGTATATGGGGCTGTATAGTCAGATTGGACAATACTGGGGTGAGCAGCCGGGAACATCAGGTCCGGTGTATGTGGGTGCTTTCATTGTCTTTCTGTTTATTTTAGGATGTTTTGTAGTGCAAGGACCGATGAAGTGGGCTTTGGTTGCCGGTACACTTTTCTCCATTTTGCTGTCATGGGGAAAGAATTTCATGGGGCTGACCGATTTCTTCATCGATTATATACCTATGTATAATAAATTCCGTGCCGTATCGTCTATTCTTGTCATAGCCGAGTTTACGATTCCCCTGCTGGCTATTATGGCATTGAAAGAAGTGATCGAACGTCCTTCCCTGATTAAGGAGAAAGCAAAAGCCTTTTATATCAGTTTGGGACTTACCGGAGGACTTGCCTTGCTGTTTGCAATTGCTCCACGATTCTTTTTCCCGTCTTATGTGTCGACCATGGAAATGGCTGCTTTGCAGAATGCTATTCCGGCGGACCAATTGGCTCCTATTCTGATGAATCTGGAAGAAATGCGTGTCGCTATCTTCACTGCCGATGCATGGCGCAGTTTCTTTATTGTAGTAATTGGAGTGGCTTTGCTATGGGCATATGCTGCCGGAAAGATGAAAGCCTCGTGGCTGATAGCGGCTCTGACGGTATTATGTCTGGCAGATATGTGGAACGTAAACAAACGCTATCTGTATGATGAGCAATTTGTGGCCAAAGGAACAGAAATGCAGCCTTTCCTGAAACCGACTGAGACTGACGCAGAGATACTGAAGGATAAATCTTTGGATTATCGCGTGTTGAATCTGTCTTCCAATACGTTTAATGAAAACAATACTTCGTACTGGCATAAGAGCATCGGTGGTTATCATGCTGCCAAATTGCGTCGCTATCAGGAGATGATAGAGGAGCATATACAGGGTGAGATGACCGACTTATTTAAACAGATACCGGAAGCTCAGGCAGATATGGAGAAAGTGGACGGTTCTCATTTCCCTGTGCTGAATATGTTGAATACGCGCTATTTCATTTTCCCGCTACAAGGAGGAAAGACATTGCCAATTTATAATCCGTATGCATTGGGTAATGCGTGGTTTGTGGATGAAGTTCAGTATGCTAATAATGCGAATGAAGAGATAGAAGCAATCCATCATCTGAATCCGGCTACTACTGCTGTGGTAGATAAGAAGTTTGCAGAAGAAGTGAAGGCGGTAAAAGAGTCGGTATCAGACAGTACAAGAAGCATTGTGCTGAAAGAATATCAGCCTAATGCACTGACTTACGAAGTGAAATCGTCTAAAGGTGGAACGGTAGTATTCTCCGAAATCTATTATCCGGGATGGCAGTCGTTCATCGATGGAGAGGAAGTGGCACACGGCAGAGCTAATTATATTCTGCGTGCAATGAATGTACCGGCAGGAACACACACTATTACCTTTACTTTCGACCCGAAATCGCTGCATATTACAGAAACAATTGCATTTATAGCAATGGGGCTGTTAATTGCCGGGGCCTTGGTGATATTGTTCTTGTCTATACGCAGACAAAAGCAGACACAGGCATAATATATCGTGTAGAACGATAAAATAAGAATTCCTCATTATACATTGTCTTTTCAATGTATAATGAGGAATTTTTTATTGAGTGAGTGACAAAGCAAACCGTGTCATCTTCTGTTGTCTTTCTTATTTCCGGTAAAGCAGACGGAACACAAAGCCAATGTGGTGGAGTACGGTAGATACATATCCGTAGTGCTTGCACATGATGTGGAAACGTTCTTTGAGCGAGGCTTTATGATTGCGGGTTGTCATTCCTTCGTTGAGGTAATCAATCAAAGTAAGGTGGGTATTATGAAGATTATGGCTTTTCTTCATGATACGGATACACCAGTCGAAATCGGCAGAGAAACGGTAATGTAAGTCATACGGTTCGACCAGTTCACGTCGTGCAAAAAATGCCTGATGGCATACCAGCATTCCCTTTTGGAAACTTTTCCATGTCAGTTGTTCAGGGGCAGAAAGGCGTCGCATACGTACAAAATGTCCTTCTTCATCTACAAGCTGGGTCTCTCCATACAAGACATCCGGTAATACCTCTCCGGTAATGGAATGTACCATTAGTAACAGTGTATCGTCTTCGTGTAAGGCATCGCCGGCATTAAGAAAACAGATGTAATCGCCCGTAGCCACACGTATACCTTTATTCATGGCATCGTATAACCCTTTGTCTGGTTCACTTATCACTGTGTGTATATGCGTTTTGTAGCGGTTGATGATATCCAGTGTCCCATCCTTTGACCCTCCGTCTATAATGATATATTCCACTCCCTTATAGGTCTGGGTGATGACACTTTGAATCGTATCCTCCAAAACTTGGGCTGCATTATAGGTCACAGTGATGATGGAGAACTTGGGATGTAAGTGGGTATTATGCATTGTTTCCTGTAATCTGGTTATAGATTTGAATATATTTCATTGCCACAGTATGTTCGGAATACGAATTCATTACTTTACGGCGTGCTTCTTCACTTAGACTTTCATAATCTCCTTCTGTGAGTGACCAATGAATGCCATTGGCTAAATCTTCTGCCGATTTATATTGTGCGATATAGCCGTTGTGCAGATGGTCAATCATTTGGGGAATTCCTCCGGTATTAAAACCTACACAAGGTATTCCACAAGCCATAGCTTCCATGATTGTATTGGGAAGATTTTCATGCAGAGAAGGATTGACAAATAAATCGGCCGCATTGTAGATGTGGGCAATTTCTTTTTCGTCCTGAACGAAATCAAGACAATAGATTGGGAAAGGGAAAAGCTCTGCATATTGCTGTGATTCTTTTCCAACCACCACCACTCCTAACGAACGTGAAAACTCCGGATACTGTGTAGTTATCAGCTTACATGCGTCAACCAAGAAATCAATACCTTTGTTTTTATCGGTAATCTTCATGGAACTGAAGAGTAGTAGCTTTTTGTCTGCAGGCAGGTGAAGTTTTTCCCGAATCGCTTTTTTGTCCAGCGGACGGAACAAATTCGTATTAATTGGATTGGGGATGTTGGTTACAGTGTGTCCTTGTGTCAGGACACTTTTCTTAGCCAGTCCTTCCAACCATTGGCTACATGTTACAAAAGTAATGTTTCCGTTGCTGTATAGTTTTTGCTTCTGGCGGAATATCCGATAAGAAAGGTCGTGCTTATGGCCTTTGTACAGTAGTGGGCAACTATGGCATTGCTTGGTATATTTCTCGCATGTGCGGGCATGGTGACAGATTCCGGTGACAGGCCACATGTCGTGTAATGTCCATACGACAGGCTTGCCGGATTCTAAAATTTTGCGGATACTTTTCAGTGAAAGCATTCCTTGATTAATCCAATGTAAATGGATAACATCTGCTTGCTGGAATTCGGGTAAAGAAGTAATATCAGTACCTGTATTGGCTATATCAACGGCAAAGAGGTTGTGCTTGTGAAAATGGTTGGCTTTCCAAATGACAATACGTTCCCACACAAACTGTGCTACCTTACGCCATGATTTTTTCAGTGCAACAACGGTAACTTGGTCAGTTTGCTTGTCCCGTACCAGCATTTTAGCCTTGATTCCACTGTTTTTTAACGCTGTCATCAAACGGTTGGCGGCAATAGCTGCTCCTCCGGTTCTTTCCGATGTATTGATGATAAGTACCCTCATTCCATTTTATTTTTTGCAAAGGTAATTATTTTATGGCATATTGTAATTATGTGTGAAAAATTGTAGAGCATGAGAAGTTGCTATTATTAGACATAAGGTTTATGCCTGTTAAAGAAATGTAATATTGGAATTTGATATTAAACGAATTCTCAAAATCGCACTCTTATGTAGTAAAAGCAATAATGCTAATTGGTTATTAAATAAAATGTAGACGTATGAAAAAATTAAATGTATTTGTAACAATGTTGCTGCTGGTTGTAGGCGGCACTGTATTTGCTCAGGAAAAACAAGTGAAGAAATGCGCAAAATGTACTCCGGAACAACGCATGGAGATGAAGATAAAGCATTTGCAGCAGGCACTTTCTTTGGATGACAAGACTACTGCCAAGTTTGCTCCTCTTTATAAGGAATATATGCAAGAGTTAGGTTCATGTTGTGCAAAGCCGGAAGCGAAACAAAAGAAGGCAGACCGTACCGATGAACAGATTATTCAGGATATGAAAGATCGTTTTGCTGCTCAGCAGAAGATGCTTGATACGAAAACCAAGTATTTTGATAAGTTCCAGAAGATTCTGAATGCACGTCAGTTGGAAAAACTGTTTGCTCCTCGTCAAGGAAAGATGGCAAAGCGTGCTTTTCATCAGCCAGGCCCGAAGAAACCTGGACAGAAGTGTGAAAGACCATGTGGAAAAGAATGCTGTCAGCTTCCTAAATAATGAATATCATTGTAAAATGTGTTAACAGGAAACATTTCGATGTTTCCTGTTTTTTTATGCTCCAAAATCTCCTTTTAATGTACGACGAATACGTCGGAACGCCTTTGCCCAAAAGTTATTGGTACGGTAATAATATTTCTGGAATTCTTTGCGGGCTTCCAGATTTTCTTCAATGGGACTGAGAAGAGATACCGGAAGTGGTTGCATCCATAGTGTAGAGTTATAAAGGCCACCACCTCCACAATTGGTGCCACTTCCATCGAATCCAGTATTTTGGACCAGTGATTTACCTACATTCAGTGAAAGAATATCGGCTAAGAACAGACTGGCATTCCAACGGATAGCCCATGAATTGTTTTTACCTTCTGTTTGCCGGCGGAGCATACGTGTAAAGCCATATGTTCCATTGAAATCGAATGTACGTGTCAACTGTTTACGTTCCAGTTCTTGAAGTAAAGCAGTACCATCGGGATTGAAATGCTTCCATGCTCGTGCCCAGGTAGCCCATCCCCAACTTCCTGTCCATTTTATAAGGAAAGTATCGGGTAATGTAGGAGCATGTGTAAAATCACAAGCTTGTATATGTCCTACACGGGATTCGTCTTTGTAGATTTCCAGTGCATCGTTCATAAAACGGAGAAAATATGGGGCTACAATCAAGTCATCTTCCAGTACAATTACTCTTCCATAGGCATTGACCTGTGTAGTAACTCCGTCGATGATGTTTCGGGCGAGTCCCCAGTTTTCTGTACGTTCTATTAAATTGACTCGTTTGAATCCGGTAATAGTATGTATGTATTCTCTTACCTCTTGCACACTTTGTGCTGAGGCTATGTCTTTGCATTGGTCTGCATAGATAAACAATTCGCTCTCTGCTGCTTCCTGATTCTGTAGCAAAGAGGAAATCAGCCGGCGGGTATGTTCGGGGCGGTTGTATACGAAAAGTAGGATAGGGGCGTATGTCATAAAGTTATTCTTATTTACCGGTTGTTAATAACTCCATTAAAGTGTGAATAAAGTGTGTCCAATTATGCTGCTCTAGAAAGCTACGATAATCGGAAAGTGAGATTTCTTCATCTTTATTTTGAGCAACAATAGATTTGATGTCATGAAAACTATTGAAGGTGTAGACCTTTAGATGTGGTTCATGAGCATAGTCACGGAAGGAGCCTACATTAGGGCCGATTACTTTGGCTCCAAACGACAGTGAATCCATCAGCATACCTGAACTTAATACCGATTCTGGGGCATAAGGGCTTAAAACGAAACGGGACCGTGCGATATATTCTCCCAGCTCTTCGAATGATGGACTATGATTCACCAATGTTACACAAGCAGGAGCTATTTCCTTCAGCTCTTGAAAGATTTGGTTGGAAGCGCCACCTATGATGCAAACTTTCCATTCATTTACCTGTTCTTCTTGCAAGAAGCGTACAAAATCGAATATTCCTTTGTATTTACTAATCTGTCCCCAAATAAGTAAGTCGTAATCAATCTTCTGCTTGTATTCTATCGGCAAACGGTTCTTGGTGGGGTGATGTACAAAATGAACCTTGTGGGCTGCATAAGGATATTTTTTTTCTATTACTTCCACACCTTCAGTAGCGTGAGTAAGAATTAGTGTACTGAGTCGTGCTATAAGCATGCCGAGCATTTTTTTGAGTACTTCTCTTCCATCGGCATGAGGACGTTTGTTGTGAAATATCCATACTATTTTCTTTCTGCATATTACTAGCAGAGGGAGGAAGAAAAGAGCAGCAATACTTTGTAATATCCCATATTTGAAATCAGGAATACTCTCGAACCAGTTAAAGACAAATATATCTCCCCAATTTTTGGGGAATAATATACTGAGTAATGGGTTTTTGTGTGAAGGATTAACTACGCAAGCATCTTTTTCTTCGTTTAGTGCCCGAATAAAATCCTGTATATATGGATTGCTCTTTTGTTCTGGCTTTACAATAAGATTAGGAAATATGACAAATTTTTTCATGATTGATTAAAGAGTTGTCGTTTTTTCTGTATGAGGCTTAGGATGAAATCATTGATCTTTTTTGGGAAGCCTATGGTTGGAATTCCATTATATAGACTTGCTTTTTCCCAAAACTTCGATTCATCTTTTATTTTCTGTTCTTTGGAAAGGAGCTTATATAACCGGTATAGGCCTCGCTTCTTTTCGTAAGGTAAATGCCATACCGGATAGTTTTCGTCACCAGGTGCTACATTATTAAACTGAGGGGAAGTCCACATTCGTTTTACGTATTGGTTTGCTGTCATATTGCGCAGTTGCAGATGTGCCGCAAGGATACTCAGTACATGTGCCTCTTCGTTTAACTTATAGGTATGTTCTTTGCCATATTCCAGATTGAATTGCCACAACGAAGGATAAGCTTCATTGATACGGTTTACAGTATCTCCGCGAAGTGTGATGAATTCTCCTCCGTAATATGTCAGTGGTTGTTTAATATCTTCTTTATAGCATGCTCTGTAGAAAGCTTCCATCTGTGGAAGTGTAATACCGTTGATAGAATATTGACGGTCTGTGATAAACTCATACAATGCGCTTCCGTCTTCGCGTGTGCGATTGAACAAACCATTGAGTGAAGTACGGCAGAGGCAGTCGGCGTCGCTGATGAGCAAGGTATCCTGTTCTGTCATCCGTTTCCCCATTTCCTTAAGAATATCGTACAGATAAAATTGATTCTGCCAGGCTGCGTACCAGTGTTTTGGGGGACGGCAAGTATAAGGTAATGTAATAATCTCTACGTGCAGGCGTAGAAACAGGTCAGTAAGGAAATTGGGTAAATCTGCTTTTCTTAAATTGGTAAAGAAAAGCAGGTGGGCCTGTGGGTTATAATAGCGGAAGGTTGTAAAAAAAGGTACTTGTATCTGCATATACACAGAGTGTACCAAGGCCGAGCAACCTTTCTGTCCTAATTGAGGATAGAAACTGGCGTCATCTTTTGATTCTTTGTAGAACCAGGTGGCTATATAGTTGATTGGTTGTTTCATTTTATTTTGTTTAATGCAAGAACTGGTCGATCCATTGGTTGATATCGTACTGTCTTCTGATAGATTCAGGGATTTCTGCCATGGGTCTTGCCATGAATTCCTTGATTTGTCGTATATCTGGAGTTTCCTGCAAGATAAGAATATTTGCTGGATTATAGAAATTATACTCCTTTATATGCGGGTTGTTAGTAATTAATTTCTTTTGATAGAATAGTGCTTCCAGAGGACGACGTGTCAGTCCGGTCTGGTTTTGCTGACAGATATCCACTACACAACGTGAGGCACTGAGTTGTCTGAGATATTCCGGATAGGTGATTTTCTCTGCAGGCAGTTTGGGAATGATAAAATTGCATTTCAATCCTCCTGCTTCCATTGTTTGGCGCAGCAGCAGCAAGTCTTCTTCCCTGTCTTTGGGAAGTCCGCAAAAGAAACAGTCGGATGATGGTGCAGGTGTGGTGTTGTCGTCGTGAGGATAGCAAAAATACTGTCCGGCTGAATCCAGATGATACTTACTGGCATCGTGTGGATCAAAAGAACTTAGTCGGAATCCTAACTGGTGAATCTGCTTCAATTGTTTTTCCGGCTGTCGGAAAATAGTATGAATAGGATTGCAATAATAAATATAGCAGACCGTCTGCTTCGGGAGCAATGTCTTGATGGCACGAAGTGCCCGCACGTTGCAGCACTCGTATAGCAAGATACGGTCATAGGCATCTGCCTGGAGAAGATGATTCAGCTCCTGAGCAGAAAACCAGAGATACAAAACCTGTTTGGGGAGTGGAATACGTCCTACCACCAGATAGCGGGTAATCTGTTTCCATTTGCTTTTCGGGAAATTGAGAAAGCTGGATACATACTCTATCCGTTGTTGCAATTCAGGGTGCAGTCCGTCGAAGATATAGCGGGGAGCCCCCATCACATATAGTTTTCCACTCATGATAATTTCTTTTTAAATAGATAATCTGTACACTCTTTCAATATTTCGGTACGGGTGAGCTGCATGAGGCCGATATAGCAAGGTACTGCTACTGCCACTTTAATGGCAAAGGTAAGCAAGAAGTGTCCTTCGATGAGGCTGGAAGCCAGCCATCCGGCTAGACAAGATACTCCAGCGGCAAGCATGAAAGGTAACAAGTCGCTTATCAGCAATCGTACTGGAAGATGGATAAATCGGCGGGCATAGTGCTGCCATACAAAAAGCCATGCAATATTGATACATACATAAATTTCCACCATGGTTTGGATACTACCGTCGAAAGCAATGAGGGTCAGTACCGTAATCAACTGAATCAATACCTGTGTAATGATGTTCCACATGTAGATTTCTGATTTTCCCTGACTGATAATCAGATTGGAGAACAGCGTGGTAATGGGAATAAAGGCACCTCCTATACATAGAATCTGCATCAAGGGTACACTACCCAGCCATTTGGCTCCTACCGTAGTGAGAATCAGTTCTTGAGTGACGATGGAAAGGCCAAACATGGCAGGAAACGCGATAAAGGCTGTGAAGCGGAGAATCTTACGGAAGATACGCAACTGACGCTCGTGGTCGTCGCGGGTTGTGACAAAGACTGGTTGGGCTACACTGTTCAGCATACCAGTGATAAACTGATGTCCGGTGGTATTCCATTTATTGGCCTGATTGTAGTTACCTACCATCTGTGCATTGAAGAATTTTCCGAGAATTACAGACAGAATATTGTTGTTCAGCTGGTTGGCTATGTTTGTTACCAACAGTTTGCTACTGAAGGCAAATAGTGGTTTAATAGGAGTAAGATCGATTTGCAGAGTCGGCCTCCAGGGAGAGAAGTACCAGGAGCAGAGAGTTACTACTAGAATGTAAGTCAGACTTTGCGTAGCAATTCCCCAGTAAGAGAAGCCATTGAAAGCCAAAGTTATTCCGATACATCCGGATACGATATGAGCAATGATACCGCTTAAAGCCTGTTGGCGTACCTTTAAGTTACGGAAGAGGTAAGCTCCCTGTACCGTTCCTAGACTGGCAATTGGAATAGAGAGAAAGCAGTAGCGTGCAAGCGGAAGAAGTTCGGGTTCGTGGTAGAAGTGGGCAATGAAAGGCGCACAGCAGAACAGAAGCAGGTACACCGCGCAGCCGATGAAGGTGCTGCACCAGAATACAGCATTATAATCTCGGTGATGAATCTCCTTCAGGTTGACCAGTGCAGCCCGGAACCCACTTTCCTGCAAGGCATTTCCGATTAAGGTGAAGATGGTGAGCATCCCTACCATTCCATATTCTCCCGGCGAAAGGATACGTCCCAAAATGATGCCGAATACCAGTACCAACACTTGTTGGACGCTGTTGTTGATTGCTCCCCAAAATAATCCTTTTGCTGTTTTTTCTTTGAGTGAATGCTCTGCCATATGGTTGGAGTAAAAGAGCCGATAAGCATCGATGAAATGCTTATCGGCCTGATAATTATTTCACTTCACTTCCCGGTTTTACTTCTTTCAATACTGAAGTAACGGCAAGTGAACCGTCGAAGTTTTCTGCGCTGAGAATCATGCCTTCGCTAACCAGTCCGTTTTTGAACTGACGTGGAGCAAGATTGGCAATAAACAGTACTTGTTTGCCTACTAATTCTTCCGGAGTATAATGCTGGGCAATACCGCTTACAATAGTGCGGTTCTCTAGTCCGTCTGCAATTTTGAATTTCAGCAGCTTTTTCATCTTAGGTACTACTTCACATTCTAATACAGTACCTACACGGATGTCCAGCTTTTCGAAGTCTTCGAAAGCAATAACCGGCTTGATAGGATTAGCTTTGTAGTTGGCTGCTTCGTTTGCTTTCTTTGTTTCGAGCAACTTCTGTACCTGTGCATCGATAACAGCATCTTCAATCTTTTCGAATAACAGTTCTGCTTTATTCAGCGGATGACCAGCTTCTAACAGATCAGTACGTCCTAACTGTTCCCATTCGAATGATTCCATATTCAGCATCTTACGAAGTTTTTCACTACTGAACGGCAAGAACGGTTCGAAAGCAATAGCCAAATTGGCAACCAACTGCAAGGAAATGTTCAAGATAGTTGCTACACGATTCATATCTGTCTTAGCCAATTTCCAGGGTTCTGTATCTGCTAAATATTTGTTTCCGATACGTGCCAGATTCATGGCTTCTTTTTGTGCATCGCGGAATTTGAATACATTGAGCAGTTTTTCTACCTCGGCTTTTACATCGGCAAATTCTTTCAGTGTATTTTGATCATATTCATTCAGCTCTCCACAAGCTGGAACTTTTCCTTCGAAGTATTTATGAGTAAGTACCAAAGCGCGGTTGACAAAGTTTCCGTACACAGCTACCAGTTCGTTATTGTTGCGTGCCTGGAAATCTTTCCATGTAAAGTCATTGTCTTTGGTTTCCGGGGCATTGGCTGTTAATACGTAGCGCAGTACATCCTGTTTGCCTGGGAAGTCACGTAAGTATTCATGCAACCATACAGCCCAGTTACGTGAAGTAGAGATTTTATCGCCTTCCAGATTCAGGAATTCGTTGCTTGGAACGTTGTCAGGTAAAATGTAGCTGCCTTCTGCTTTCAGCATAGCTGGGAATACGATGCAGTGGAATACGATGTTGTCTTTCCCGATAAAGTGAATCAAACGGGTTTCAGGATCTTTCCACCATTTTTCCCATGAATCGGGGAGTAGCTCTTTGGTATTGGAGATGTAGCCGATAGGAGCATCAAACCATACATACAGTACTTTTCCTTCTGCTCCTTCTACAGGTACAGGGATACCCCAATCGAGGTCACGGCTTACGGCACGGGGTTGCAAACCCATATCCAGCCAGCTTTTGCACTGTCCGTATACGTTAGGACGCCATTCTTTGTGGTCTTCCAGAATCCATTGGCGTAACCAACTTTCGTGTTTGTCGAGTGGCAGATACCAATGTTTGGTTTCTTTCATAACTGGCTTGCTTCCACTGATGGCACTCTTTGGATTAATAAGTTCTGTAGGTGACAAGGTGCTTCCACACTTTTCACATTGGTCGCCGTAGGCTCCTTCTGCGTGGCAACGTGGACATTCACCTGTAATATAACGGTCGGCAAGGAAGGTTTTTGCTTCCTCATCGTAATATTGCTCGGATGTTTTTTCTATGAATTCACCTTTATCGTACAGCTTGCGGAAAAAAGCAGAGGCTGTTTCGTGATGAATCTGAGAGGAAGTACGTCCATATACATCGAACGAAATACCAAACTCTTTAAATGAGTCTTTGATTAGAGTATGATAACGGTCTACTACATCTTGCGGAGTAATACCTTCTTTTTTGGCACGGATAGTGATGGGTACTCCGTGTTCGTCTGAACCTCCAATGAAGAGGACTTCTTCTTTTTTCAGACGCAGATAGCGTACGTAGATGTCTGCTGGTACGTACACTCCGGCTAAGTGACCGATATGTACTGGACCATTGGCATAAGGCAATGCCGAGGTAACGGTTGTTCGTTTGAATTTCTTTTCCATATACGTATATTGTAATTGTTTATTTTCAGTATCTTACAGTGATTAAGGATGATAAAAATCGGATGTGGAATCAACAGGGAAATAGGAGTTGTTGTTCTACTATATGGCTGTATCCAATCTTGCATCACGCAAAGATAGTGATTTTTACGCTTATCTTATGTTTTTTTCGGATTTACTCCATGCAATATTCTATTGTTGTAGACTATAGAGTTTGAATGCTTTTATGTTGCTGTATAGTGACAGCTCATTGTGAATGCAATAATTCTTCTAGCTTTGTTCGGTAGCATGAATATGGTATAAGTCAAAGGACTAAAACTGCTATCCTGCCCAGTTTTCTCGATCCAGATTTCGGTAGCTGATGGCTTCTGCCAGATGATGAGGCTGAATGACTTCGCTACCTTCTAGGTCGGCTACTGTACGTGCCACTTTTAGAATTCTGTCATAGGCACGGGCAGACAGATTCAATCGGCTCATGGCATCGCGCAATAAGGTGAGTCCTTTAGCATCGGGCTGTGCATAGCGTGAGAGCTGGGAAGAAGTCATTTGTGCATTGCAATGGGTGTTTGGAGTGTCAGCAAATCGGGCAGATTGGATTTGTCGAGCCCGTATCACACGTTCGCGTATCACTGCACTGGATTCTCCGGGGCGAGCTTCTGCTAGTTTTTCAAAAGGAACTGGTACGATTTCCACTTGAATGTCAATGCGGTCGAGTAGGGGGCCTGATATGCGGTTCAAGTATTTCTGAACTTGTCCAGGTGAACATACACAATGGCGTGTGGGGTGATTATAGTATCCACAGGGACACGGGTTCATAGAAGCAATCAGAGTGAAGCTGGCCGGAAATTCCAGTGTATATTTGGCGCGGGAGATTGTGATGCATCGGTCTTCAAGTGGTTGCCGTAGAATCTCGAGTACACTCCGACTGTATTCTGGCAGTTCGTCAAGAAAGAGTACACCGTTGTGTGCCAAGCTAATTTCGCCAGGTTGGGGAGTGGCTCCTCCTCCTACCATTGCTACTTGTGATACAGTATTATGTGGGCTTCGGAAAGGACGAATGGCTATAAGCGAAGAGTCTTTATTCAGTTTGCCTGCAACAGAGTGAATTTTGGTAGTTTCCAGACTTTCTGCTAGTGATAAAGGAGGAAGAATACTAGGTAGCCGTTTGGCCATCATCGATTTTCCACTACCTGGAGCGCCAATCATCAGTAGATTGTGGCCGCCAGCAGCTGCTACTTCAAGGGCGCGTTTTACATTTTCCTGCCCTTTTACATCAGCGAAATCAAAAGGAAATTCGGTTTGATTGCGGTAGAACTCTTCTCGGGTATTGACAATGGTAGGTTTCAGTGTCTGTGTACCATTGAAAAAGTTAATTACTTCTGTGATGTTATGGACTCCGTATACGTTCAAATTATTCACTACAGCGGCTTCGCGTGCATTTTGGTGGGGAAGAATAAATCCTTCGAAACCCTGTTCGCGCGCTGCAATAGCTATGGGAAGAGCTCCTTTTATAGGTTGCAGGCTACCGTCCAGACTAAGTTCTCCAATAATGAGGTAATGCTGAAGTTTGTCGGTTTGGATGGTACCGGTAGAAGCCAATATACCGATGGCAAGAGGAAGGTCATAAGATGAACCTTCCTTTCGTATATCGGCAGGGGCCATATTAACTACAATTTGACATGAGGGGAATTTGTAGCCGTTTACTTGTAAAGCAGAAACGATACGTTCGTGACTTTCTTTCACAGCGGAATCGGGTAGTCCGACTAGGAAAAAACGGATTCCTCTCGAACTATTGACCTCTATGGTCACGATGGTGGCGTTGATTCCTTGTACGGCAGCACCGAACAGTTTGGTTAACATGAGGTAATATTAGTTGTTTTTCTTTTCTTTGTCTTCTTTAATAAGTTGAAGAACTTTTTGGTGTAGTTCTTCTCCGTAGAGATTGGTCCCCATTACTTTGCGGCTCTGGTCGACCAAAATATTAGCAGGCAGTTGGTAAATTTTATTTTGTTTTACTACTTGTGTGTTCCATCCTTTATAATCGCATACTTCAATCCATTGTTTAGAATCTTCTTTACATGCCTTGAGCCATGCATTTTTGTCATAGTCTAAAGAGATATTCAATACACGATAATTTTCATTTTTCAAGTTGGTTGGAATTTTAAATAAAGAATCACGTATCGCCATGCTACCAGAATGCCAACTTGCCCAAAAATTGATAAGCGTAAAAATATTACCATTGCTACTTGTCCATGTAATGTATTTATTTTTACGGTCTTTATAGGAAAAGTAGTTTAAGTAGTTGGACGAAGATGATTTATTTTTGTTGTTTGGGAGAATATGGAATATACTGTTGATAATTCGGCTGTCCTTTACTGAACCATGTAAAGGCTCGGCTAAAGCAGCAATTTGTTCTAAATTGGGGTTGGGCGTTTGCACGAAATACTGGTTGAGAATATAGGCTGAAGCAAACGAGTTTAGGTGTGTACGAATAAATTCTTCTGCCATTTTTATTTGTCCAATGCTGTCTCCATTCAGTTTTTGGATGTTGGCTAGAAATTCTCCGTACGTTTTATTATCACCATTCCCTTGAATAATAGGATGTGAGAAACTGCCCTTTAGTTGTACACGGATGGATTTATCTGCGAAAAAAGGAATTACCTCTCCTTGGGAAGAGACCAAACGGAATAAGGTTGTGGTGTCGGGAGTGAATGTATAAGTAAATTTCCCGTTTTCGGGAAAGATTGTATCGGTTTTGGATACAGGATCATCGTAAACTACTACAATTTGCTCTTCTTTTAGATCTTCCAGTTCGCCATAAAGCTCAAAATTTGACGCTTTCTTGCATGATGTCATGCACAATAGTGCAAGTAATAAGATCAATTGTGGAGGAGTATGAATTTTCATATTTCTTGTTCTTTCTTGCGAAAATACATAAATAACAGATATCAAGCATGATAAATTGCTCTTATTTTTGAAGAATATAATAAAAAAGCCGGAATACAGAAGTATTCCGGCTTTCCGTGTTATGAGAGAATCAATGATTATTTGATTTCGTTTGCATATTTAGCAAATTCACGGTCATCAGCAGCTTTTGCAGCCAAAGCAGCATCTTTCTGAGCTACTTTTTCCATGCTTGATTTAACCAAGTCAGCATTGTTTGTTCTTGCACCAACAACAGCCATCAAGTAGTCTGTGTAAGCATCAGCGTTTTTCACTGCGTTCAAAGTATTCTTAGCTTTGTTGTAATCTTTAGCCAAGATCTGAGCCAAAGCAGCTGAGTTAGTCTTAGTGTCACCGAATGCAGCTACAGCTTTGTCATACTGACCTTGCTTGATGTACAAGTTACCCAAAGCTTCGTTTGCAGTATTTGCACCAGTTGATTTGCTCAAGTAAGTTTCAGCGTTAGCAACATTACCTTTTACTAATTCGCACAAACCAAGGTTAGTGTTTACTTCAGGAGCATTAGCGTTTTTGCTAGCAGCCTGTTTGAAGTAGTTTTCAGCAGCTGCTTTGTCGTTTGCAGCGTAAGCCATCATACCCAAGTTGTTGTATGCACGATAATCGCTAGGATACAATTCTGTAGTTTTCTTGTAAATAGCTTCCTGACGAGCTTTGTCCTGAGTCAAAGTTGCAGCGTACAACAATTCGTCTACGCTTAATACTTTAGCATCAGTATCAAATGCTTCGTTGATTTCTTCATCGCTACGTCCGATAACGTCGTAGTTAGCTGTCAAACGAGCACGACGCAATTGAGGCAGAATTTCGTCAGCCAAAGTTTTGTAAACAGAAGAGATGTTTTTGATTTCTGTTTCACGTTGTTCAGGATCCTGATACATAGAAAGAACACGCAAGATCAGGTCTTTGTCCTGAATGCTTGATTTAGAAACCAACTCCTGGAAACCTTCCCAGTCCTGAGCAGTGTAAGTAGCTTCTACAGTAGTTTCAATCTTACCTTTCTTCAACTGCTGTTTCATGTATTTTTCAGTGTTGTTCTGACGGTCTTCAGCCAAACCTGTATTCAGTTTCACACCACCATCAGGAGAAGCGTAAGCAGAGATTGTGATATCATTCAGTTTGTAGTTCTTAGTGTCACCAGCTACAGTTACTACCTGTTTGTGGAAGTCTTTCAAACCTTCAGATTTCAATTCGCTTGCACGCAAGTTAGCCTGCTGGATCAAGAACATGATCTGTGCTTCTTTAGCCTGTTTGATGATACGCTGGAATGCGTCTGGAGCCAAAGCAGCGTTAGCAGAACCTACTGTAGGCAATTCAGATGTAGCAATTACACCATCTGCAATTTTTACAGAAGGAATAGTGTATTCTTTCTTTCCCTGTTTGATCTTGAAATCCAAGAACAATTCAGATTTCGCCATTTCTGGAACATAGTCGAAAGAAGCTTTCATTGTGTAAGTACCACCAGCTTTGTAAGCAATAGTTTGGTCATTACCTTGAACTTTTTCTCCCTGGAATACAGCAGCCTGTCCTTTTGCTTCGCCACCATTCCATCTCAAAACTGGAGTAACTTCAACAGTAGCGTTTTTCTTGAAGTACTTTTCAGGGAATTTACCTGTAATAGTAACAGGAACTTTACCACCCACAGCTTCCAGAACTTCTGGGTTAGTAGTGAAGTAGTCAGCAGACAATTCGCCCATCTTACCACATGAAGAAAGGGCAAAGACTAACAATGCCACTAAAGGCAAATACAACTTCTTAATCATGATTTTTTAATATTAGGTTTATAAATATTGTATAATATCTTTGTTTACTCAAATTTATTTGGGGCAAAGATAAGAAAAACTCCCTTATCTGTTGACTTTTATATCTGTTTTTTTTAGCAAATGTGAAGAAAAACCGTCAAAAAAGCTGGAAAAATCTTCTATTTGTCATTTTTTCTTATTCCGGGGGTGATGTTCTATAATTTCTTGGCGGAGTCTGCTTCGGTCAATATGTGTGTAAATTTCGGTCGTTCCAATACTTTCATGTCCCAGCATACACTGTATGGCACGAAGATTAGCTCCTCCTTCAAGTAAATGTGTTGCAAAAGAATGTCGGAAGGTGTGGGGGCTGATTTCTTTTGTTAAACCGATCCTGCTAGCTAGTTCTTTGATGATGTGAAAAACCATGATACGAGAGATGTTTTTCCCAAACCGGCTTATGAAAACAAAGTCTTCAAACTCTGGTTTAATCAAACCTTTTCCTCTGCTGATAAAGTAGTTTTTTAGTTCGGTGATAGCTCGGGGGGAAATTGGAACTAATCGCTGCTTGTTTCCTTTTCCTTCTACTTTTATAAATCCTTCGTTAAGATATAGATCAGATAGTTTCAAGTTGCATAATTCTGAGACTCGTAGTCCACAACTATATAAAGTTTCTAAAATGGCGCAGTTACGTTGTCCTTCCCGGGTACTTCGGTCTATAGAGCCAATCAGACGATCTATTTCTTCTACTGTCAGTACATCAGGCAAATGTTTCCCTATTTGTGGCGCCTCCAACAATTCGGTAGGGTCTTGTGCAATGTAGTCTTCTAGAAGTAAATAGTGGTAAAAGGAACGAATGCCAGAAATAATACGTGCTTGCGAGCGAGGGTGTATACCAATGTCGTGTAATCCAGCTACGAATTGTTCCAGATCGTGTAATGTAATATCTGCGTAATGGATGTTTTCCAGTGTCAAATAGGCAAAAAGTTTATCTAGATCGGTAAGGTAAGCCTGTATCGTATTATCTGATAACGACTTTTCCAAGGTTAAGTATTGTCTATACTTTATTATTATCTTTTCATTTTTCTCGTGAGATTTCATTCTTTTTTCGTATATTTGTCGCAAATTTCTCGACAAATGTATGAAAACTTCAGGAGAAAAACAGATATGAACATACAAATCATCAATGGCCCTAATATCAACTTGTTGGGCAAAAGAGAACCTTCCATTTACGGTGCAGTTTCTTTCGAAGATTATCTGCAGCAGCTTAAAGCGAAGTATCCGGAAATAGAGATAGGGTATTATCAGTCGAATGTGGAGGGAGAGATGATTAACCGGCTTCATGAGGTCGGTTTCTCCTGTGATGGGATAATATTAAATGCGGGTGCTTATACACATACCTCCATCGCTTTACAGGACGCTATTCGCGCTATTACAGCTCCTGTAATAGAAGTACATATTTCCAATGTCCATGCTAGAGAAGAGTTCAGACATAAATCTATGATATCTTGTGCGTGTAAAGGCGTTATTTGTGGGTTTGGATTGGATTCTTATCGACTTGGGGTAGAGGCCCTGTTAACAGAAAGAAATAAATAACTGTTTTATATAGAAATAATATGATGCTTAAACAGACTAAAATCGTTGCGTCCATTTCGGATTTGCGTTGTGAAGTGGATTTTATCAGAGATCTTTACAATGCCGGTATGAATGTGGTCCGTATGAATACAGCTCATGCGAACCGTGAAGGCTTTGAAAAGCTAATTGCAAACGTTCGTGAAGTGTCTAACCGTATCGCTATTTTGATGGATACCAAAGGTCCCGAAGTGCGTACAACAGCAAGTGCAGAAGGACCTATAGATTATAAAATTGGAGATAAAGTAAAAATTGTAGGTAAGCCTGATCAGGAAACAACTCGTGAGTGTATTGCTGTAACTTATCCAGGATTTGTACAGGATCTTTCAGTGGGTGCATCTGTATTGATTGATGATGGAGAGTTAGCACTGGAAGTGAAGGAAAAGGATGCAGATACTTTGTACTGTGAAGTAACCAATGATGCTACATTGGGAAGCCGTAAGAGTGTAAATGTACCGGGAGTACGTATCAACTTGCCTTCTTTAACAGAAAAAGACCGCAATAACATCTTGTATGCAATAGAAAAGGATATTGATTATATTGCACACTCTTTTGTCCGCAATAAACAAGATGTATTGGATATCCGCCAAATTTTGGATGAACACAACAGTGGTATTCGCATCATCGCTAAAATTGAAAACCAGGAAGGTGTAGACAATATTGATGAAATCCTGGAAGTGGCAGATGGCGTAATGGTTGCTCGTGGCGACTTGGGTATTGAAGTTCCTCAAGAACGTATTCCGGGTATTCAGCGTATGTTGATTAAGAAATGTATTTTGGCAAGAAAGCCGGTTATCGTAGCAACTCAGATGCTGCACACTATGATTAATAATCCTCGTCCGACTCGTGCTGAAGTTACTGATATTGCTAATGCGATTTATTATCGTACCGATGCTTTGATGTTGAGTGGTGAAACTGCATACGGTAAATATCCGGTAGAAGCAGTTAAAACAATGGCGAAGATTGCTGCACAGGCAGAAAAAGATAAGATGGAAGAAAATGATATTCCTATCCGTCTGACCCCGGAGAATGCAGATGTAACTGGATTCCTTGCAAAACAAGCCGTACGTGCTACTAATTTATTGCCGATTCGTGCAATTATTACAGATAGTTTCAGTGGTTTGACAGCACGTAGCTTGGCTGCTTACCGTGGAAAATATCCAGTATTGGCTGTTTGTTATAGTGAAAAGACTATGCGTCATTTGGCTCTTTCTTACGGTGTGGAAGCTATTTATATGCCAGAAAAAGCAAATGGTCAGGAATATTACTTTACGGCTCTCCGTAAGTTGTTGAATGATGGCGTGTTGTCGGAAACAGACATGGTTGCATATTTGAGCGGCGGTAAGGCTGGAACTAAAACATCATTCCTTGAAATTAACCAGGTAGGTGATGTGTTGAAAAATGCTGATGAATACGTGTTGCCCAATCGTAACCGTTACCTCTAAGTTATAACATAGTAATATGAAAGAAACGGACGCTCTGGATGAGTATATACTTCAACATATAGATGAAGAAGGAGATTATCTGAAAGCATTATATCGGGCGACGCATGTAAAATTATTGCGTCCCCGTATGGCTTCAGGGCATCTGCAGGGACGTATGTTGAAAATGTTTGTGCGCATGATACGTCCGAAACAAGTACTTGAGATAGGTACTTATAGCGGATATTCCGCTCTCTGTCTGGCAGAAGGATTGGAGGAAGGAGCAATGCTCCATACCTTCGAGATCAATGATGAACAGGAGGATTTTACTCGTCCGTGGCTGGAAGGTTCTCCGTATGCTGATAAGATAAAGTTCTATATTGGCGATGCTCTGGAGATTGTGCCAGGGATGGATATAACCTTCGATATGGCATTTGTAGATGGGAACAAGCGTTTTTATGTAGAATATTATGAAATGATTCTGCAAAAGATGCATTCGGGAGGTTACATTATCGCTGACAATACGTTGTGGGATGGACATGTGCTCGAAGAACCGCATCACACAGATACGCAAACCATCGGAATAAAGAAATTCAATGATTTAGTAGCAGCTGATACGCGTGTGGAGAAGGTTATTCTCCCTTTGCGTGACGGGCTGACTATCATACGTAAAAAGTAATAGATATGGAAACAACCAGACAAAATAAGATTGCTCGTCTTATTCAGAAAGAATTGAGCGAAATATTCTTGTTGCAGACTAAGGCAATGTCGGGAGTACTGGTATCGGTCAGTGTAGTTCGTATCAGTCCGGATATGAGTTATGCGCGTGTATATTTAAGTATATTCCCTTCGGAGCGTAGCGAGGAAATTGTAAAGAATATCAATGACAATATGAAGTCCATTCGTTTTGAGTTGGGCAATCGTGTTCGTCATCAATTACGTATCATTCCGGAGTTGAAGTTCTTTGTGGATGACTCGTTGGATTATGCTGCACATATTGATGAGTTACTGAAGAAGTAATAATCGAAATAAACAATAAACAATTGACAATTGGCCACTGAATGTAGACAAAGGAAGCAGACAAATAGTAGACGCGAACTTTGTACATCAATGGTCAATTGTTTGTTTTTGATTGTTAATTATTTGTCCTCAATAGAATATGAACTTCCCTTTTTATATAGCCAAGAGATATCTTTTTTCAAAGAAATCGCATAATGCGATCAATGTTATTTCTGCCATTTCGGTGTGTGGAGTCGCATTGGCTACATTGGCTTTGGTGTGTACACTTTCTGTATTCAATGGCTTTCAAGATTTGGTTGCTACTTTCTTTACGGCATTCGATCCGCAGTTGAAAATAACGGCTGTAAAAGGAAAAGTTTTCGATGGACAAGATCCTAGAATATTGCAGATACGAGAGCTTCCGGAAGTTGAACTGTGCTCAGAATCTCTGGAAGATAATATTATGGTGCAGTATCAGGATAAGCAGACAATGGCTGTATTAAAGGGTGTAGAAGATAATTTTGATCGTCTTACCCCCATAGACAGTATTTTATTTGGAAGGGGAGAGTTAATTCTTCACGATGAAGTGGTCGACTATGCTATTCCCGGCATTCAACTACTTTCTACTCTAGGGGCAAGTATCCGTTTTCTTGATCCTCTCGAAATCTATGCTCCTAAACGAGGAGCTAAAGTCAATTTAGCTAATCCGTCTACAGCTTTTTCTACGGGACAGTTATTTTCTTCAGGCTTGGTTTTTGCTGTTAATCAGGAAAAATATGACGGTTCTTACATCCTTACTTCCTTAAGATTTGCCCGTGACCTGTTTCAGTATACTTCAGAAGTCAGTGCCATTAATTTGAAATTAAAGCCAGAGGCTGATACAGATGCTGTGAAAGAAAAAATAGAACAGATTTTGGGAGAAGACTTTTGTGTATCCGACCGATACGAGCAGCAGGCAGATACTTTCCGTATCATGGAAATAGAAAAGCTTATCTCTTACCTTTTCCTTACCTTTATTTTAGTCATTGCTAGTTTTAATGTTATTGGTTCATTATCGATGCTTATTATAGACAAACGGGACGATGTGAATACATTACGAAATTTAGGAGCCAATGATAATCAGATTGTCCGTATTTTCCTGTTCGAAGGTCGTATGATTTCTTTTATCGGAGCTTCACTTGGTGTAGTATTAGGTTTGTTCTTATGTTGGCTACAGCAGAAATATGGCCTGATAGCCTTAGGAAGTTCGGGAACTTTTGTGGTAGACGCCTATCCGGTGAGTGTACATCTGACAGATGTAATAGTGATTTTCATTACAGTATTGGCCGTAGGTTTTCTTTCTGTATGGTATCCGGTACGTTTCTTGAGCAAGCGATTGTTGAAGTAAAACTTGTATCGATATATGTGATGAACACTGCATTACAGGCTACATAGAAACAAGAGTGTCATTCGGAATGAAATGCAGTCGAGTAATCTCTTCCTTATTATATTCCGAATGACAATTTTATATTCTTTATATATACATAGACTAACTTCTTATTTTATCTTCAAAAGCCGAAAGAGCAGCTTTGGCACCTTCTCCCATAGAGATGATAATCTGTTTATAAGCCACATCCGAGACATCGCCGGCAGCATAAATACCAGGCACGGACGTGCGGCAGTTACGATCGGTTAGAATCTCCCCGACACGGTTTACTTCCACTATCTCTTTAAACAACTCGCTATTGGCAGAGAGCCCTATTTGTATGAAGACACCATCGAATGGCATTTGCATTTCTTCACCGTTTTCCCGGTTCTTCAGCCTTAATGCATTCATTGAATTTCCGTCGCCTATCATTTCAAGGGTTTGTGTACTTGTCAATACTTTTACATTAGAAAGTGTACGCAGTTTATGTTGAAGGACGGTATCTGCCTTCAGGTTATCCATAAATTCAATAACTGTTACTTCCGAACAGATTCCTGCCAAATCAATAGCTGCTTCTACTCCCGAGTTTCCTCCTCCGATTACAGCTACTTTCTTGCCTTTATAAAATGGTCCGTCACAATGCGGACAGAATGCAACTCCCCGTCCGATATATTCAGTTTCTCCCGGTACGTTCAGTTTTCTCCACGATGCTCCGGTTGCAATAATCAGAGACGGTGCACGAAACTCTTCACCACCTTTAGTACGAAGTATTTTTTCGTTTCCTTCTACTATACATTCTTCAATTTTACGGTTATCATAAATGTCGATATGATATTCCTCCAAATGTTTGCGTAGATTACCAGCTAAGTCTTTTCCTGTAGTATATGCTACTGAAATGAGGTTTTCTATACCTACGGTCTCATTAACTTGTCCTCCTATCTGTCCCGCTATGAGTGCAACTTTCAATCCTTTTCGTGCCGAATAGATAGCGGCTGATGCTCCGGCCGGACCTCCACCAGCTATCAATATATCGAAGTGACGGGTAATGGGAGTGTTATCATTTATATCAGTAGTTTCTGTGTTGGCTTCCAGTTTTTCTAACAGCTCGCCGAAAGAGCTTCTTCCAATATGCAGTCTTTCTTTACCGAGGAATACGGTGGGGACTGCTTGTATTTTAAGACGATCGCTTTCTTCCGGAAACAAAGCTCCGTCAATGGCTGTATGTTTAATTTGAGGATTCAACAGTGCCATCAGATTGAGTGCCTGTACTACATCGGGACAGTTTGTGCAGCTGAGCGACATGTATGTAGTCAGCTGGATATTTCCCTGCAATTGCTTTAAGCGATTAAGCGTTACTGAATCCGGAAGGTTCTTGCCTTTCCCATCAGCATTAAGTATCGCAAGAATCAGCGAACTGAATTCGTGTCCGCCTGGTACTGCTTTGAAGCAGACTCCGGTGTCCTCTCCATTTTTCAGAAGATGAAACTCCAGACTTTCTCCCTCTGCTATGCGGCAAGAGAGTTTATCCGAGCAGGAAGCAGTGTCCTCTAATAATTCTAGTAAATCTGTGCGAGACTCATGTCCCGCACGTACTTTTATGTCGAATACATAGTCGGCTTCCAGTGCTCTGAAAAGAGTTTTCAGTTGTTCTTTCAATGATGCATCCAACATAACTCCTCCTTTCCTGTTCAGATTTTACCAACAAGGTCGATACTTGGCTTCAGAGTTTCTGCTCCTTTCTTCCATTTAGCAGGGCAGACTTCACCGTCGTGTGCTGCTACAAACTGAGCTGCTTCTACTTTACGCAACAATTCGTCCGCGTTACGGCCAATGCTGTTATCCTGTATTTCTACTAACTTAATCAAACCTTCCGGATTTACCACGAAAGTACCGCGATAAGCCATACCGTCTTCTTCAATCATTACGCCAAATGCACGCGATAAGGCTCCGGTAGGATCGGCCAGCATCGGATATTGAATTTTACGGATGCTTTCAGATGCATCATGCCATGCTTTGTGCACAAAATGCGAATCAGTGCTTACAGAATAAACTTCCACTCCCATTGCTTTGAATTGTTCGTATTTCTCTGCCATATCTACCAGTTCGGTAGGACACACGAAAGTAAAGTCAGCAGGGTAGAAAAAGAAAATAGCCCATTTGCCTTTCAAATCTTCGTTTGATACTGTAACAAACTTTCCGTTATGATATGCCTGTACTTTAAACTCTGGAATTCTTGAATTGATGATTGTTGTCATAAGCTCTATATTTTAATATTATAAATTTGTAATTATTACAATACAAAGGTAAAGCAACCGTTAAAGGCTAGCAATACCTAATTATAGGTATTTTATATTTGTAATAATTACAATTAAATAAAGATAGAGCAATACAGGAGACTAGATAGACTAAAAAGATATACCAATAAAAGAGGATAGAGAAGAATATTGTTACTCTAAAGAAATGCTGCGCACATGAATTTGTTCGTGTAGAAAAACCGAGGCCGATTCCTGAAATTTATCGACAGATTCAGTAGTAAGAAACTCACATTTTCCTCCAGTAGCGCAACGTTCTTTCATTTCCGGGTGACGATGCAGATAATCTTTCAGGCTTCGGCTGACGTATTCTCCTTGTGCAACAAGGCGGATATGTGCAGGAGTAAAGGTTCTGATCTTGTCCATAAGTAGCGGATAATGCGTACATCCTAAGATAATAGTGTCAATATCCGGATCTTTTTCAAGTAGTTGATTGATATATTTTTGAACAAAATAATCTGCTCCTTCCTGGTCAAATTCATTATTTTCTACCAAAGGTACCCACATAGGACAAGGAACTCCCGTAACATGAATGTCGGGAAACAGTTTGCGGATTTCAAGGGGATAAGATTCTGACTTGACTGTACCGGCAGTAGCCAGCAATCCTACGTGACGGCTTTTGGTCAGTTGACCGATGCACTCGGCTGTAGGTCGTATAACCCCCAGTACTCTTCGGCTTGCATCTAGATGTGGAAGATCATTTTGCTGTATGCTTCTCAACGCTTTTGCCGAAGCTGTGTTGCATGCGAGGATGACAAGCGGACATCCCAGCTCGAAGAGTTTTCTGACAGCTTGCAGGGTAAATTCGTATACCACCTCAAAAGAACGTGTACCGTATGGCGTACGTGCATTATCTCCCAAATAAATATAGTTATATTCCGGGAGCAGTTCTCTGAACTTGTTGAGAATAGTCAGTCCTCCATAGCCGGAGTCGAATACGCCGATAGGTCCTGTCTGTACATGCATGGTGAGAAGTTTTTGGGATAGGTTATAAAGAATAGCGAAGAATCTCGAACAGAGAGCACGTATTATGTGCAACGAGATTCTTCGCTATTGTTCAGAATGACAATATAGTCTTCTTAATATTACTGAACCGGAGCAGCAGCCGGAGTAGCCGGAACAGCAGTCAGGCTGATACCCAATTTAGTTTTAATGTCATTAGTTACATCTTTTGATACAGTTTCATCGATATAAGGAATATCAGTTCTGTTCAAGTCGAATACATAAGTATATCCGCCGGCAGCACCAACAGCTTTCACAGCATCTTCCATTTTTTTGTAGATAGGCTCCATCATTTCACCATAAGCCTTTTGCAACTGCTGCTGTGCTTCCTGCTGGAACTGCATTCCTTTTTCAGACATTTCCTGCAATTCTTTTTGACGACGTTCCTGAATATTCTGTGGCAGTGATTTCTGTTCCTGCTGATATTCTGCATACTTTTTGTTAAACTCGTCAGAAGCACGTTTTATTTCGTCTTCGTACTGTTTCTGCATAGTCTGAATGTCAGTCTGTGCTTTTGCATATTCTGGCATAACTGGGATAATGTCCATTGACTTGAAGTGTGCAAACTTCTGTGCGAAGACACTCATCGGAGCGATGAGTAAAAGTAAAAAAGCAATTTTCTTCAACATAATTCTTAGTTTCTATATTTGTTTATAATTGTTCTTGTTTACGATTGTGCAAATGTATAAAATTAATTTGAATATCCTAATTTCGAAAGAATTTCATTACTGATATCAATGCGCGGAGAAGCAAATATCATGCTTTGTGCCGATGCCCGGTCCAATACAACATCGTATCCAGCCTGAGTGGCTACTTCTTTTACGGCATTGTAGATAGCATCCTGAATAGGAGTAATCAGTTCCTGACGTTTTTTCATGATGGTACCTTCCGGTCCAAAATAATTCTTACGCAATTCGGCCGCTTCTTTTTCTTTTCCTACAATTGCCTCTTCTCTGGCTGTTTTTTGTGCCGCAGTCAGCGATTCTGCATCTTTCTGGTAGCTTTCATAAAGTTTCTTCGCTTCTGCTGTCTTGGCTTCTATTTCGCTTTGATACTGTTTGGAAAGAGCTTCCAATTGTTGGTTAGCCTGTTCGTAAGCCGGAATCTGTTTTAAGATATACTCCATATCAATCAAGGCAAAGCGTTGTGCATTTGCTGTCATCATACAAGCTATAAATAACACGGTAGATAGAATAAATCTTTTCATAGGCCAAATATAATTAAGGGTTAAGAAAAAAAGAATGAAGAATTAAAAATGAAAGAAACAGTCTGTTCAATCTATTCCCCATTCTTGATTCTTCATTCTCTGAATATTTTAGAATTCTTGTCCGATAATGAAGTGGAACTGGCTTCCACCATACTGTGTCGAACCGTTAATCTTATCAAATCCGTATGCCCAGTCAATACCCATCATACCAATCATCGGGAGGAAGATACGTACACCGACACCGGCAGAGCGTTTCAAACTGAATGGATTGAATTTTCCAACTTCTGTCCATGCATTACCTGCTTCTACGAAGCCCAGTGCATAGATACTGGTTGAGTTTTCAAGCATCAGCGGGTAGCGCAATTCTGCACCCAAACGAATATAAGCGTAACCTTCACTTCCGTAAGGAGTCAGGGCTCCATTTTCGTAACCACGCAGTGCAATCGTTTCCGAAGCGTAGTTGTAACTGTATCCTGTCATACCGTCACCACCTACATAGAATGTTTCAAACGGAGAACGTTTGTACTTGTTGAAGTGCCCCAGAAGACCAAACTCGGTACGTGTCATGATTACCGGACATTTTTGGATATCCATCAGCGCTGTATAAGTTTTGGCTTTAAATTTCCATTTGTGGTATTCAATCCATTTATACATGCTGGCTGCATCTTCGTAATTGTCTTTTCCGTATGTAGAATAGTCTTTATTGCTGAACAAAGAATACGGAGGAGTAATTTGTAGTGAAGCACTGAACTCGGAACCGTAACGTGGGAAAATCGGGTTATCGGTAGAGTTACGAGATAAAGTCAGGTTCAGGCTTAAGCTATTACAGTTACCGGTATTCATATACTGACCGTTGTTCAGCATAATGTACAGATAGCTCCAGTCTTTCAGCATAAAGCGTTGGTAAGACAGTTCGGCAGACAGTGTAAAGTAGTCATCCGGCCATCTCAGACGCTTACCCCATCCTACGGAAACACCAAACATCTTGATAGACTTGTCTGGGTCGTAGTAAGATTCGTAGTTATCGTAATATCCACCGTACATGTTGCCGTAGCCGTACAGGTAGTTGTAATAGTTGTTCATATAAGCCGAGTTATAGTACTGGCTGCTGACGTCGGTCTGTATAGAGTAGAATGCCGATACAGAGAATGAAGTCGGACGTTTTCCTCCAAACCAAGGATCGAAGAATGATATACTATACGACTGATAGTACTGACCGTTCGTCTGTCCGCTGATGGTTAAAGTCTGTCCGTCGCCCTGTGGCAGGAATCCTCGGTAGTTATCGTTTTTACGGAATAAGTTGGCAAACGAGAAGTTTGTAAATTTCAAACTCAGTTTACCGATAATACCGGTTTGTCCCCATCCGGCAGAGAATTCTACCTGGTCATTGGCTTTCGATTCCAGTTTCCAGTTAATATCTACTGTACCGTCTTCCGGATTAGGCTTGATTCCCGGGTCTATATTTTCAGGGTTAAAGTGTCCCATCTGAGCAATTTCACGGTAAGAACGTTCGATTGCTTCTTTACTGAAGAGGTCTCCCGGACGTACACGCAACTCACGGCGTACAATGTTTTCGTACAAACGGTCGTTACCATTGATGCGTACATGTTTAATAGAAGCCTGTGGACCTTCTACAATACGCATTTCCAGGTCAATAGAGTCGTTGTTGATGTTAACTTCTACCGGATCAAGGTGGAAGAAGACATATCCACGGTTATAATAGTTATTTCCGATAGCATCTTCATCGGTATTGATACGGTCGTTCAGCAATTTCTGGTTGTATACATCACCATGTTTCATGCGGAGCTGTTGGCTCAGCAAGTCCGAAGGATACACTGTATTACCTACCCAGGTAATGTTTCTCAGATAGTATTTTGTACCTTCTTCAATTTTCATGTATACATCAACCGTCTTATCATCGTAAGCAGATACGCTGTCTTCTACGATTTGGGCGTCACGATATCCCAGTTCGTTATATTTTTCGATAATTTTCTGTTTATCTTCTTCGTATTTTTCTTCGATGAATTTCTTGGTGCGGAACAAGTTGATGAGTTTACCTTTTTCGTTGGTTTTCTTCATCACACGTTTCAGCTTTTTATCGCTCAGCACAGAGTTTCCCTCGATGGTAATTTTATGTACCTTTACTTTGGCTTTCTTGTCGATATTTACATCTACGTAAACTTGTTCTTTATTTGCAGTATCCTCACGTTCTATAATGTTGACTTCTGCATTCTTGAAACCTTTTTCATCAAAATGCTTCTTGATAATGATTTTGGCACGGTCTATCATGTTCGGAGTAATCTGCATACCCTTAACCATGTTTCCCAGTTTCTGCTGTAAATCTTCACGTTCGCTCTTTTTCACTCCATGAAAAGCGATATCGGTGATTCGCGGACGTTGAGTCAGCTGAATGCGCAAATAAATTTTATTTCCTTCAATCTTGTCTGCTACAATTTTCACGTCGGAGAACAAGCCGTGACGCCAGTATCGTTTTACGGCACTGGTAATGTCGTCTCCGGGCACAGTAATCGTTTGTCCTACAGCTAAACCAGATATGCCAATCAGGACATAGTCTTCGTAATTCTTAATACCATCCACTTTGATATCGGCTATTTCGTATTTTTTCGGAGTTCCGTTATACAGAATAACCGGAGTATCGCTGTTAGTCGTTGTATTATTCTCCTGTGCATATCCGTTTGTGGTAAAACAGAATACACTTGTCAGAGTCAATAGGATGAGGGAAAAACAGTATCGCATCTTTACTTTAATATTTGTTCACTTGTTTTGCCAAATCGGCGTTCTCTTCTTTGATAATCACAAATAGCTTTATATAACTCTTCAGCTTTGAAATCCGGCCAGAATGTATCGCAGAAATACAATTCCGAGTAGGCACATTGCCAAAGCAGATAGTTGCTGAGTCGGATTTCTCCACCTGTACGTATCAGCAGTTCCGGATCCGGCATATAGTTTGTTGCCAAATGCTCGTCTATAGTTCGGTCGGTAATGCTGTTGATATCCAGCTCTTTATTTGCTACTTTCCGGGCTATGTTTTTTACAGCTTCAGTCAGTTCCCATTTTGAAGAATAGCTTAAGGCCAATGTGAGACACATCCCCGTATTACCGGATGTTCGCTGTATGCAATGGTTAAGACGTTCCAACACGTTGGCCGGGAGTTTATCTGTGTCGCCTATGATACGGAAGCGGATGTTGTTTTTCATGAACGTTTCCTCTTCAAGAGAGTCCATAAGCAAATTCATCAATGCTGACACTTCCTCTGCCGGACGATTCCAGTTCTCGGTAGAAAAAGTGTACAGAGTGAGATATTTCACACCCAATTTTGCCGCTTCTTCGGTAATGACGTGTACGGTTTCCGCTCCTGCCTGGTGTCCAACGGTACGTATTTCTCCCCGTTGTTTAGCCCAGCGTCCGTTTCCATCCATGATGATGGCAATGTGTGCCGGAATCCGTGTCCTGTCTATTTGTTCTTTATATGACATAGCGTATAAGTTCAAGATTGATAGTTTACCATTTTGGTGCAAAGCCCAAATGATTGATTCGTCCTCTGCTCATTGAGCCGTCGCCCCAGATAATCCAGATGAAATTATGCTCATCTACAGTACAAGAGTAGCTTTGAGTTTCTGCATATCTTTCAGTGAAGGTCTTGTCATCCTCTGTCGGTTTGGCAAACGTTTCATGGATAGCAATGTTATCCCAGCTTAATCCGTTGTCTGTTGAGCTGTAGAGTAATGCAAATGCTTCATGAGTACCGTCGGATGCCTTTGATGCACCACCAAATGCATATAGTTTTTTATTGTAATAAATCATAGTTGGGTTGGTGATATTAGGACAACTCAATGTATCTGGCTGTGTATAGGTTATCCATGAATTATCACTCGACAGACGGCTGCATACAATACCGGTTTTTTCGCTAGCCGTTTCTCCGCTGCTCATTACTATCGTACGATAGAGTGTATTATTGTGTGATGCGGGTACTGTGACAGCAGAAAACGGTTGTGCAGTTGCAGGGAATATAATCGGTGCAGAGCCATCGCCGTCGTCTGTGCAAGAATAAGCTCCATTGCTTACAGTCAGGCTGGTAAAGGTCTTTTCGGTGTTGGCTTTGCGGGCATATAAAGTGGTATTATGGCCGGAAATCAGTTGTGAAAAACCTTCAGTGGCATTTGCAACCTGAATTTCTTCATAGCCATTTGTTGTCAATTTGTACAATTTGCTTTGTGCAAGGAAATAGATTTCATTATTCCATAAAGTGGCAGAATAAGGATCTGTATTTTGAGGAAGCGGAGTTTCCATTTCTTTCCATGCGCCCGGAACAGCACCCGAGAAATCGCTGTTGTAGCTGATTGTAGTGTACTGAAGTGTTGGAGCTCCGTTGGCTATACCAAATACATAAATCTTATTGTCTTTGTAGATGGCTTTCTGTTCTGTCAGGTCGGTAGTGAATGTATGTGTATCGTATACAGAGTGCCAAATCAATGAATCCGGATCCTGGGTATGTAAGTTCACTTTAACTGTATATGGACGTCCTTTAGACATATCGTATGCTGTCACTTTGAATTGAAGCGGACCGAATGAGAAGTCAATAGAGTCGGTGCTGGTCCATAAAGTATCAGTCGGTTCACTATCAGCCGATTTTTTCTTTCCGTATAAAATATAGTTGCTGTCCGCTGTAATATTGGTAATTACTTTTGAGATGTCTGTACCGACAGGTAGTGAATCCTTATTTTCAATAGTTCTGTTTATCTGGTCAATAGTAAAAGGATAGTCCGACATATCTACTGCATCATAGTAAATAGAATCGTTCCCTTCTTTATCTTTTCCTGTTACTTTTACTTTCAGTGTGCCCAGTGAAAACGATTTGATACTGGAATCGGAACTGTATGTTATTTCTGTTACCTCAGTATCCAGACACGAGGTAAATGTAGAAGCTGTTAAAAACAAGCCGACGAAGGCTGGTAAAAACTTTATTTTCATTTGCAAATGATTTCTATTATTACAAGTTGCAAAAGTAGAAAGTTTTTTTTCGAATCACCACTTTTGTGTCAAGTTTTATATAAAATTATGGATAAACGTGCCTTTTTTATCTGCCATTCAGAAGATTTTATCCGCAATAGAGTGTAATGGAAACCTATGGATGTATGATGGAATGAGACTGGGTACACAGGTAGATGGGATAAGTAAGGACTTTTAACCGACGCCGTCGGACGGTCATTCGGTGATGTCGTTTTTATATTCGGCATCGCCGGCTGTTCGGCCGACGACGCCGGATGAAGAAAAGAATTTGTATTTTAAATATATTTATCTGATTATAAACTGTTTTCTTTTGGGATATAATGTGCGGTAGTAACTCCGCCTCGTTCGAAGTAAGTAGCCTGTATTCCAGCTGGAATAAGAGGGGCCTTTACACCTTGTTGCAGAGGAGTACGGGAATGTTCCACATAGATTTCGTCCCAATATCCACTGTCGATAAAACTTTGTAAAAGCTGACTTCCTCCTTCGACCAGCAGTGACTGGATTTTCTGTTCGTACAGATAATCGGCTATCTGGGGAATAATGGACCGGTTAAAATCCAACCGGATGTAGCGGATAGCGTCTGTAGACTCTTTTTCACGATTGGTAAAGACACAGGTCGGAACCGAACCGTCGAACAGTTTCAGCGAAGAAGGAAGGGTTAATTCTTTGTCGATTACAAGACGAAGCGGATTTTTTCCGTACCAATGGCGTGTTGTCAGTGACGGATTGTCGAGTAAAGCCGTTTTCCTTCCTACAAGAATAGCCTTATGCTCTGCACGCTGTTTATGCACGTACATGGACGTGAGTGGAGTAGATAAAACTACCGGGCTGCCTCCTTCACGAAGAATGTCGATAAACCCATCGCTCGATTGTGCCCATTTTAATGTGATATAAGGGCGTTTTCGGGTATTGAAAGTGATGAAACGTCTGATGAGCTCCTGGCATTCTTTTTCTAAGACTCCTACTGTAACCTGAATTCCTGCATCCTGTAATTTACGTATTCCTCTGCCTGCTACCAGCGAGAAAGGGTCTACGCAGCCAATTACTACCCGGGGAATACCTTTACTGATAATCAGGTCGGCACATGGCGGTGTCTTGCCGTAGTGTGAACAAGGTTCCAGACTGACATAGATGGTCGATTCTTTGAGTAACGCTTCGTCTTTTACCGAGCGGATGGCATTGACCTCGGCGTGACCTTCTCCACAGCGGATGTGGTATCCTTCTCCAATGATGCGGTCTTTGTACACGATGACGGCTCCTACCATGGGATTAGGAGCTGCATTGCACAATCCGTTTCGTGCAAGCTGTATACAGCGGCTGATATATTTTTCGTCTTTTGTCATCATCTTGTATTTTATTTTTAAATTTGCATATTATGCATCCTATTTACACATATATAAAAAATACATTGTCTGGAATTTATCCCGACACAGAGACTTCTGCTTTGGCGAAATGGATATTGACTGAGTTATTCCAATTCTCGGTGACAGAACTTTATACAGGCAAAGATATGAATTTTCCGGAGGATAACCGGAGAAAACTGGAGGAGATTCTGGAGCGCTTGAAACGTTATGAACCGTTGCAGTATATCATCGGTGAGGTTTCGTTTGCCGGTCTGTGTCTGGAAGTAACGCCCGATGTACTGATTCCGCGTCCTGAAACTGCGGAACTGATAGACTGGATTGCTGCGGACTATTCTCGTGGGGGAGTCCGTATCTTGGATATCGGAACAGGAAGCGGATGCATTCCGATTGCTTTGGCAAACCGTCTGCCGGAGGTACAGGTTACTTCGTGGGATGTTTCGGAAAAGGCTTTGCAGGTAGCTGCACGGAATGCAGACAAGAATAAAGCCCGTGTTTTGCTGGAAAGAGTCGATGTGTTGTCTGCTGATATTCCTTCGGTGCAGGTGGATGTGTTGGTCAGTAATCCTCCTTACATCACGGAGAGTGAGCGGGCGGAGATGGAGCGTAATGTGCTCGACTGGGAACCGGAACTTGCTCTTTTTGTGCCCGATACCGATCCTTTGCTGTTTTATCGGCGGATAGCGGAAATCGGACAGCAGATATTGTGCGAAGGAGGAACTTTATATTATGAAATAAACCGTGCATACGGCCCGGAAACTGTGGCATTGCTGCAGGAAATGGGGTATGGGCAAATTGAACTGAGAAAAGATTTGTCTGGCAACGACCGTATGATTAAGGCTGTTAAAACCATTTTATGAAAGAATATACGGAAGCAGAACTGAAATATAAGGCCGAAGCCTATTGCTCAAAATCAGAACATTGTCCGGCAGAGGTAAGAGAAAAGCTGCGTCAGTGGGGTGCAGAACCGGAAGTGGCGGAACGGATTCTTTCCGGTTTGGCAAAAGACCGCTTTCTGGATATCTCCCGTTTTTGTCGGGCTTTTGTGCGCGATAAGTATCGCTTCAATCAGTGGGGAAGGATGAAGATTGTACAGGCCTTGCGCATGAAGCAACTTCCTTCTGAGGATATAGAGGCCGGGCTGGAAGAAATTGACGAAGAAGAGTACAACAATGTGCTGAAATCGTTGCTGGCGCAGAAAGCCAGAGGCTTGAGGGCCGGAAGCGACTATGAGCGGAATTCAAAACTGATTCGTTTTGCGGTGAGCCGCGGATTTGCAATGGACGAAGTGTTACGTTATATCAGACAAACGGATGAGTTTCTGGACTGACTGGAAAGACTTTTTCTTTCCTCGTTTTTGTGTAACTTGCGGCAGACCGTTGCTGGCAGGAGAGAAGGCCTTGTGTGTATCTTGTATATCCGGCCTTCCTTATACAGGACTGGGGAATACATCCGGCAATGAAATGGAACGTTGCTTTTGGGGACGCTTCCCGGTAGAACGGGCTACATCTTTGTTCTTTTATAAGAAAGACGGTCATGTAGCACAGATTCTGTATGGGATGAAATATAAGGGCCGCAAAAAGCTTTGCTTGCAAATGGGAAGGCTGATAGCAGAAGAACTGAAACCGTCAGGATTCTTCGACGGTGTAGATTATCTGCTTCCCGTTCCTTTGCATCCGTCGCGTAAGAAAAGAAGAGGATATAATCAGAGCGAACTGCTGGCTCAAGGCATTTCCATGTATACTCATATTCCACTTTGTACAGAAGCGGTATGCCGTATTCATAACAATGAAAGCCAGACACACAAGAGCGGGTTCGAACGATGGCAGAATGTATCACGACTTTTTCGGGCTACCGGTGCTGCACAATCGTTAAGTCATACTCATGTAATGATTGTTGATGATGTACTCACTACAGGAGCCACTCTGATTTCCTGTGCCGATGCTTTGGCGCAGGTAGAGGGGATACGGATTAGTGTCGTTACGCTTGCTTGGGCTAAATAGAATCGTCTGATAATTTTTTCATAAAAATAATGATTCATTATTTTCTTATACCAATGTATTTCCATAATTTTGCAGAAATGTTTATTAGATAATTGCTAATTATGAAAGCTTTGGAAAGATTATTCGCAGAAAAGTTACTGAAGGTAAAAGCTGTTAAGATTCAGCCAGCAAATCCGTTTACTTGGGCATCAGGTTGGAAGTCTCCTATTTACTGTGACAACCGTAAGACTCTGTCTTATCCTGCTCTACGTAACTTTGTTAAGTTGGAGATTTGTCGTGTGATTCTTGAAAAATTCGGAGAGGTGGATGCCATTGCGGGTGTAGCTACAGGAGCTATCGCACAGGGAGCATTGGTTGCCGAAGAATTAAACCTTCCGTTCGTTTACGTTCGTTCAAGTCCAAAGGATCATGGATTGGAAAACTTAATCGAAGGCGAATTGCGTCCGGGTATGAAAGTTGTAGTAGTAGAAGACTTGATTTCTACAGGTGGAAGCAGTTTGAAGGCTGTTGAAGCTATCCGTCGCGACGGTTGCGAAGTGATTGGTATGGTTGCTTCATTTACTTATGGCTTCGATGTTTCTGTAGAAGCATTTAAACATGCAAAAGTAGAATTGGTTACACTGACTAACTACAATGCAGTATTGGATGCAGCATTGAAAACTGATTATATCAACGAAGAAGATATTCCGGTATTACAGGCTTGGAGAGAAGATCCTTCTCACTGGACAGGAAAGTAAGTAAAGTTTTTCTTATTAAATAATAGAGGCACGGATTACACGGAGCTCACGGTTTGGAGAATGAACCGTGTTTGTCCTTGCAATCCGTGTTCTTTTTTTAATTATTATGGTAAAGTTTGAAAGTGAAGTAAAGCATGTTCCTTATAGCCAGGAACGAGTATATACAAAATTGGCCGATTTGAATAATCTGGCTTCCGTACGTGAACGTTTGGATTTGCTGAAAGACAAGTTGGAAGGAAAACTGGAAGATATGTCGTTCGACCAGGATTCGCTTACACTGAAGGTGCAGGGCATTAGTCTGACGTTGCGTATCGTGGAGCGTGAACCAATGAAGTGTATTAAATTTGAAGGAGACAAGACACCCATTCCTTTGAACTTGTGGATACAGATTCTGCCGGTTACCGATGTGGAAGCGAAAATGAGAGTGACAATTGGGGCAGAAGTGAATATGTTTATGAAAGCAATGGTATCCAAACCGCTGAAAGAAGGAGTGGATAAACTGGCAGACATGCTGGCTATGATACCTTATTAATAGTTTGATTATGGCTCAGAAACTTTGGGAAAAAAATGTGCAGGTAAATGCCGAAATCGATCGCTTTACAGTAGGGCGCGACCGTGAACTGGATATTTATCTGGCTAAGCATGATGTATTGGGCTCGATGGCTCATATTACCATGCTTGAGAGTATAGGCTTGCTGACAGCAGAAGAACTGAAGGTGTTGCTGGAAGAACTGAAAGCGATTTATGCTTCTGCAGAAAGAGGAGAGTTTGTGATAGAGGATGGTATAGAAGATGTTCATTCTCAGGTGGAATTGATGCTGACCCGTAAACTGGGAGATGTGGGAAAGAAAATCCATAGTGGACGTTCGCGCAACGATCAGGTTTTGCTCGACTTGAAGTTGTTTACCCGTGAGCAGTTGAGAGGGGTAGCCGAAGCGGTGGAAGATTTGTTCCGTGTGCTGATTGCACAGAGCAACCGCTATAAAGATGTATTGATGCCGGGATATACACATTTGCAGATTGCCATGCCTTCTTCTTTTGGCTTGTGGTTTGGTGCGTATGCAGAGAGTCTGGTAGATGATATGATGTTCTTACAGGCTGCTTATAAGATGTGTAACCGTAACCCGTTGGGTTCGGCAGCCGGATATGGTTCTTCTTTCCCGCTCGACCGTGAGATGACAACTCGTCTGCTGGGATTCGATTCCATGAACTATAATGTAGTGTATGCGCAGATGGGACGTGGAAAGATGGAAAGAAATGTAGCCTTTGCACTGGCTTCTATTGCCGGCACATTGTCTAAGCTGGCTTTCGATGCCTGCATGTTCAGCAGCCAGAACTTCGGTTTTGTGAAGTTGCCGGACGAATGTACTACCGGCTCCAGTATCATGCCTCATAAGAAAAACCCGGATGTATTTGAGTTGACTCGTGCCAAATGCAATAAAATCCAGGGATTGCCACAGCAGATTATGCTGATTATGAATAATCTTCCTTCGGGATACTTCCGTGACCTTCAGATTATCAAGGAAGTGTTCTTGCCGGCTTTCGAAGAGTTGAACGACTGCTTGCGAATGGCTACTTACATCATGGATAAGATAAAGGTGAACGAACACATATTGGATGATGACAAGTATCTGTATATTTTCAGTGTAGAAGAGGTCAACCGTCTGGCTGCCGAAGGAATGCCTTTCCGCGATGCTTATAAGAAGGTAGGATTGGATATTGAGGCTGGTAAGTTTACACATAACAAACAGGTGCATCATACTCATGCCGGAAGTATCGGCAATTTGTGTAACGACAAGATTGAAGCCTTGATGAATGAAGTTGTGTCCGGATTTGGCTTCGATACGGTAATGTGTGCAGAGAAGTCTTTATTAGGACGATAATGTAATATTTATAAAAGAAAAACGGGTGAAATGTTTGGAAGGTATTGTAAAAGTTTCTACATTTGCACCCGTAACGCGGAAATAGCTCAGTTGGTAGAGCATAACCTTGCCAAGGTTAGGGTCGCGAGTTCGAGTCTCGTTTTCCGCTCTTCTTTGAAAGGATGCTCGAATGGTGGAATCGGTAGACACGAGGGACTTAAAATCCCTTGGCCATTGCGGCTGTGCGGGTTCAAGTCCCGCTTCGAGTACTTGAAAAGGCTTCTGTAAATTCTAAAAAGGATTTATAGAAGCCTTTTTTAATGGCATAGGTTATAATTAAAAATAAATCTTTTATGAAGAACTTTTTATTTACAGCAATTCTGCTGTTGTGTGTGGCTATGGGGAGCAATGCACAAACCAATACATTGAAATTTAATAAAGACGGTAAATTTAAGATTGTACAGTTTACGGATTTGCATATCAAATGGCAGGATACCCGTTCGGATATTGCATTTACTTGTATAAAAAATACATTGGAGGCTGAAAAACCGGATTTGGTGGTATTGACAGGTGATATTATTTACAGTGCTCCGGCTGATAAGAATTTTCGTCATGTGATGGAATTCATTTCACAATATAAGATTCCTTTTGCTCTTGCATTTGGCAATCACGACCGGGAACAGGGGTTGAGTAACGCGGAGTTGTTGAAGATTGCACGTGAGTTTCCTTATTGTGTGGCTTCGGATGTGGAAAATTTGACTGGAGATGGTAATTATACGTTGGAAGTCAAAGGAGGAAACGATGATAAAAATAAGATGATTCTTTATTTTATCGATTCGAACCGTGGTTCTTTACTTGAGGAACAGGGAGTAGGAGGTTATGATTATATTCATTTGGATCAGGTAAACTGGTATGTGAAGACGAGTCGTACTTATACCAAGCAGAACGGCGGCACTCCTCTGCCGGCATTGGCTTTCTTCCATATTCCTCTGCCGGAATATAATCTGGCTGCACAGAATGAGAATACCACATTGTATGGTATCCGAAGAGAAAAGGCTTGTTCTCCTGAATTGAATTCAGGTTTATTTGCGGCTATGAAAGAACAGGGAGATATAATGGGGGTATTTGTAGGTCATGACCATGATAATGACTATGCTGTAAACTGGTATAATATTTTGTTGGCTTATGGCCGTTTCACAGGAGGCCCTACAGAGTATATTCATATTCCTAATGGGGCGCGTGTGATTGAGTTGACGGAAGGGAAACGGATAATTGATACTTATATTCGTTTGACAAATGGTTCGATAGAACAACGGACCTCGTTTCCTGCTGATTATGTGAAATAATCGGACTGCTGATGGAATGTTCCGAAGTGAATGTTTTTACTTATATCCGGCCTTTGCAGAGAAGAAATCTGTGAAGGCCGGCTTTTTATTACAGAATGTTGAAGGTCTGTGAGGAATTCTTTTATGCCTGATCGAGTGGGGAGGATGTTCTGGCTTTCTTCCAAAATAGAAGAAAGCGAATGGCTGTGCCTATAAGGGCAAGAGACAGTCCGGTGTAAAATACTGCAATAAATGATTCGGGGAGCAGGTGCAGGCGGCGTATGCCGACTCCCATTCCCATCATGACAGCCATCATAATCCATCCTTTCACATCGAAAAAGGAGAAGGGACAGTTTTTGTGTTGCTTTTGCAGGATACGTTGTGTGTGCTTTTTATATACCTTATGAAAGATGAGTCCGAAAAAGAGGAGGAAGATGAGGCTGGCCTCACAGATTTTGAAAAGCCAATAATGGGATGTGTGAAACCAGTAGGTGATACCAATCTGAAGTATATTAATGCCTGCTATCAGCCAGATTATTCCTGCTGTGATGAGTAATGTGTATTTGGAGACTCCGTATCGCATGGTGTGAATGGTTTTCTTTTGTGTGAAGTCTTGCTATTGTTCTTGAATCGGAGGGAACAATGGCAAGACTGTGGTTGGATTAGAACCATTTGATTTTTCTGAAAATAATCAGTGCTGTAACTGACAGGCAGACGGAAATGAGTGCAATCAAACTGAAAGCGTGAGGTACGTGTTCCAGATGAATGTCTACATTCATTCCATAAAAACTGGCTATCAATGTGGGAACCATCAATACAATGGAAAGGCTGGTCATGCGTTTCATGATGGTGTTGACATTGTTGGATATAATGGAGGCAAACGCATCCATTGTACCTGTCAGAATGTCGCTGTAAATGTTGACCATGTTATGTGCTTGCTTCAGTTCGATAAGCACATCCTCCGTCAGTTCTGAATTTTGGTAATCCTTTTCATTGAAGATATTGCCGAGTTTTCCAATCATGGTTTCATTTCCACGGATGGAGGTGTTGAAATAAACCAGGCTTTTCTGTAGGTTCATCAAACGGAGCAAGTCTTCGTTTCGGATGCTTTTTTCCAATTCTTTTTCCGCACAGCTGACTTCGTTGTTTATTTGTTTTAAGTATTTCAGAAACCATACGGCTGAGGAGTAGATTAGCCGTAAGATGAGTTCGTACTTATTAGGAACATTGATTCCTTTTCTGCGGGTATGTTCAATAAAGTCGGGAATCATTTCGGTGGAATGGTAGCATACGGATACTACAATTTCATTGTTGGTAATGATTCCGATGGGTACTGTGGTGTATGCGACTTTGTCTTGTGGGGTTTGTATGGGAATACGCAGAATAGTCAATAACCAATTTCCTTCTGTATCGGTTCGCGGACGTTCGTCGGTGTCTGCTATATCATGTAGGAAAGAAGCAGGTACTTTTAGCGTGTTTTGTAGAAAATCGAAATCTTCTTGGGTGGGGCATTCTACGTTTACCCAGCAGTGGGGAAGCCAATTGGGTTTTTCAATAAATCCGGCTTCACAATAAAGATACTTTCTCATTGTGCTATTCCTTTCTTGTTTTTGTATCCGTTGAAAGGGTAACACAAGGACATCAAAACCTTATTTTACTTCTTCAACGGAGAAGGTAAATACTTGTAAGTGTACGTTCGCGGGTTTGAATCGTCCATAATGATAGTTTTTGGGGATTTATAAAAAAAGTTCGTCTCCAACAAGACGAACTTTTGCTCTTCAGGTTGGACTTGAACCAACGACCCTCTGATTAACAGTCAGATGCTCTAACCGACTGAGCTACTGAAGAATGGTGCAATTGTGTTTAGAAAGCTCTTCAGGTTGGACTTGAACCAACGACCCTCTGATTAACAGTCAGATGCTCTAACCGACTGAGCTACTGAAGAAGGTTTTTTCTCAATTGCGAGGCAAAGGTAGTAGGATATTTTGAAATATGCAATATCTTTGCAAAAAAAATATTACTAATGGACAAAATTCTTGGAATGGGCAATGCTTTAGTGGATATTTTGGCTGTTTTAGACAATGATTTGTTACTTGAAGAGCTGAATTTGCCAAAAGGAAGCATGCAGTTGATAAATGAAGAGGTATTGCAGAAAGTGCGAGGGAAGTTTGCCTCATTACCTACTCATCGTGCAACCGGTGGGGCAGCGTGTAATACAATAGCGGCTTTGGCTAAACTGGGAGCTACTCCCGGATTGATAGGAAAGGTTGGTGAGGATGAAAACGGCCGGTTTTTTACAGCTACCTTGCAGGACTATGGGGTAACAACCAATTTATTGTCGGGTAGTTTGCCTACAGGGATAGCCTCTACTTTTATATCTCCGGGTGGAGAGCGTACATTTTGTACCTATCTGGGGGCTGCAGCGACATTAAAAGCAGAGGATTTGTCACCTGAAATGTTCGAAGGATATACCTATTTTTATATAGAGGGATATTTATTGCAGGATCATGACCTTATTTTACGTGCAATGCAGTTGGCTAAACAGGCAGGACTACAGATTTGTCTCGATATGGCGAGTTACAATATTGTAGAAGAAGAGCGTGAATTCTTTGCTATGTTGATAGAGCGCTATGTAGATATTGTATTTGCAAATGAAAGCGAAGCAAGGGCTTATACTGGCAAGGACCCTATGGAGGCTTTGGATGAAATATCTTCTTTATGTAGCGTTGCTATCGTCAAAACAGGAAAAGAAGGCTCGTTGATTAAAAAAGGAACGGAATTTGTACAAGTGCCTCCTGTTCCTGTAGAGAAAGTCGTAGATACAACAGGGGCAGGTGATTTTTATGCAGCTGGATTCTTGTATGGTCTGGTTTGTGGTTGTTCGCTGAAGAAATGTGCGCAAATTAGTTCAATTTTGGCAGGACAAGTTATTCAAATAGTAGGAACTGAGTTGAAACCAGAGCAATGGAACGAAATAAAGTTAAATATTGATAGGGTTCTGCATGCGTAAATAGAATATTGTGTTTATTTGTATAAACAACTTGAATAGATATGAATAGAAGAGCAATATGGGCAGGAGTGTTGATGGTATCATTGGCACTGGGGTTGTCAAGTTTTAAGGGCGATGATCGTAATTTCCAGATTTCAAAGAACTTGGATGTATTTAATTCAATTTTTAAGGAATTGGATCTGTTTTATGTGGATACGATCAATGTAGAAAAGATGATTCAGAATGGAATAAACGGAATGTTGTCACTGACAGACCCTTATACCGAATATTATCCCGAAGAGGAAGTTAGCAGTCTGAAAGAATTGATTACAGGTAAATACGGTGGCATTGGAGCTGCTATCCGTTATTACGAATCGAAAGACCGGATTGCAATAGTAGAGCCGATTGAAGGTATGCCGGCAGCTGAAGCGGGTGTAAAGGCTGGTGATATCATTCTTGCTATCGGAGGAAAAGAAATGGTACGTGGTGACCAGAAACCACAGGATTTTTCCAGCAGAGTGAGTGATGCGTTGCGTGGCGAACCGGGAACCTCTTTTGTATTGAAAGTGCAGCGTCCTCTGAAAAACGACAGTACAGTACTTGAGTTTAAGATTACCCGTAAGAATATCCGGACAAATCCAGTGCCTTATTATGGTATTGTACGCGATAGTGTAGGTTATCTTTCGCTTACAGGGTTTACGGACAATTGTGCGAAGGATGTAAAAAAGGCTTTTATCGAATTGAAACAGCGTGGAGCTACTTCTATGATAATTGATTTACGTGATAATGGAGGAGGTTCTTTGCAGGAAGCTGTAGATATCGTAAATTTCTTTGTTCCTAAAGGAACAGAAATTGTTACCACAAAAGGAAAGATTCGTCAGGCAATGGGTTCCTTTAAAACACAATACGAGCCGATTGATACTGAAATTCCACTGGCTGTACTTGTGAATGGAAATTCTGCTTCCGCTTCTGAGATTTTAAGTGGATCGTTACAGGATTTAGACAGAGCAGTAGTAGTTGGTGCACGTACTTATGGTAAGGGTTTAGTCCAAACTACTCGTCCATTGCCTTATAATGGAACTTTGAAAGTGACTACTTCTAAATATTACATACCAAGCGGACGTTGTATTCAGGCGATTGACTATGCAAAGAAAAATGCAGATGGTTCGGTAGCCCGTACACCTGATAGTCTGACCAATGTGTTCCATACAGCGGCAGGGCGTGAGGTTCGTGACGGAGGAGGTATTCGTCCGGATGTTGAGGTGAAAGGAGAGAAGTTTCCTAATATTCTCTTTTATCTGATGAATGAGGATTTGATATTCGATTATGCTACACAGTACTGTCTTACTCATGAGGCCCCAGCTTCTGTTGATTCGTTTGCCTTGACAGACTCTGATTATGCTGATTTTAAAGCATTGGTCAAATCTCGTAATTTTACTTACGACCGTCAGAGCGAGAAAATGTTGAAGACTTTAAAGGAGGTTGCTGAATTTGAAGGATATATGGAAGGAGCTTCCGAGGAGTTTAAGGCATTAGAGCAAAAGTTGAATCACAATCTTGACCGCGATTTAGATCACTTTGCCAAACCTATCCGCAAAGAACTGGAACAGGAAGTTATTGCCCGTTATTTTTATCAGCGTGGTGCGGTGATGCAGTTATTGAAAGACGATGAGGTATTGGACAAGGCTATAGAAGTATTGGAGGACAAACAGCAATATAAGGAAATATTATCAGCACCTGTAGTGGCTTCTGCTGATGCTGCCAAGTAAAAAGGAAGAGGTCTGAAATTACAAAAAGCATATCTGATAAAGTTTTTATATAATGGCATGTGAATCGACAGAGGTTTGTCATTTCACATGCCATTTTTGTATTCTGACATTTAGGTGAAAACCGGATACATAATCGTATAAGCTTTTTCATAAAACAAAAAATGCCGGTACACGACCGGCATTTTAGTATGGTTCATATGAATGAAGGGTTAAGCTTTCTTCTCTTTTACATCAGAGTGAGCTTCTACTACATTTACAACATAATCCCCCAGTTTCTCACATTCTGCGATAATATCCATATAGTGAACTCCCATCTGATAACTGTATTCTTTATTATTTACATCAATTACGTTTTGAGTCTTAAGCTGGTTTCGGTAGTTGTTGATTTCGTTTTCAGTGTTAAATGAACGATTGACATCTACGCTATGATGTGTATCTTCTACCAATGCAATCATCTGACTCAGTGCATTGTCCGTCAGTGAGAACATCTGATGAATATGTTCATACTGTTTCTCTGTGAAATCAGAATCTCCTCTACGTTTTCTATTGATAGTACGTGCCAGATTGTAACAACTGTCTCCTATACTTTCTATTTCTGTAACCTCACGTAGCATTTCCCGAATCTGTAATTTACTTTCTGAACTTAGACGTCCTTCTGATACCTGATTCAGATAGTTGGCTATTTCCAGTTCCATGCTATCACTGATGTTTTCGTATTTTTCGATACGGCTGAATAATTTATTGAAATCATTTTCGTTTTCAGTATGCAATAAATCTTTAACCATACGGAACATACGCTGAATACGTTCAGCGAACAAATTGATTTCTTTACGTGCCTGAAGGATAGAAAGTTCTGCTGTAGAAAGCATACCTCCGGTGATGAATTGCAGACGGTATTCTTCTTCCTGTTCTTTCTGAGGAACCAGTTTGCAGACTGTCTTCTCAATGAAATGAACGAACCATATCAATATTAATACATTACATACGTTGAAACAGGTATGGAAAGCAGATAATTTAAATGAAACAGCTACACCGTCAGCCTCGCTTACTTTCATGAAGTCAGTAATCAGCCAGTCTACCATATGTATAAAAGGTTCAAAGAGAATCAGAACCCACAATACACCGAATACATTGAACATTAAATGTGCCACTGCAGCTCTTCGGGCTTGTGTATTGGCAGTAAGTGCTGCTAAATTGGCCGTGATGGTTGTACCGATATTCTCTCCTAATACCAATGCGGCTCCCAGTTCGAAGCTGATCCATCCATTGGCACACATAATAAGGGTAATAGCCATTGTAGCGGCAGATGCCTGTACAACCATTGTAAGGATGGTACCGATAAAGACAAAAAGTAAAATGGAGAAGTAGCCCATGTCGGTATAGTTCTGTACAAAGGCTAACATATCAGGATTAGCACTTAAATCGGGAGCATTGGTTTTTAGAAGATTTAATCCCATAAACAGGAATGCAAAACCAAATATAAATTCACCGACAGATTTGCGTGTACTTTTTTGAGAGAAAAGAAGTGGAATACCGATTGCAAGCAGTGGAAGTGAAAATGCAGAAATGTCGACCTTAAAGCCCAATGCAGAAATAATCCAGGCTGTGACAGTAGTACCAATGTTGGCTCCCATAATAACACCGATGGATTGCGAGAGGGTAAGTAGTCCGGCATTTACGAAACTGACTACCATTACTGTGGTGGCAGAGGACGATTGGATAAGTGCTGTAATCAGTACGCCCGTTAAGACTCCGGTGACTCGGTTGGTGGTCATAGCCGTTAAGATACTACGGAGTCTGTCGCCCGCAAACTTCTGAAGTCCTTCACTCATGATTTTCATTCCATACAGGAAGAGTGCTAAAGATCCCAGCAGCTTTAAAAAATCATAAAAAGAATATTCCATTTCTAATTAATTAAGTTGGAAATAGGCAGTTAATGGTTTAATGAGTAAATTAACTGCAAATTCACTGTGTTAGTAATATTTATTACGATTATGCTACAAATATATTGCAAAAATAAGAATTTAACAAAAGAATTTCCCGAAGGAAGCAGTCTTTTGGATATTTATGAAGGATTTAATCTGGAAATGCCCTATGGGCCTGTGAGTGCGAAAGTTAATAATAAGGTAGAAAGTCTGGATTTCCGGGTGTATTATAACAAAGACGTAGAATTCCTCGATATAACTACTACTTCAGGTATGCGTACCTATGTCCGTTCTTTGTGTTTTATTTTGGTGCGTGCAGTCGAAGAATTGTATCCGGACGGTACGGTTTCTCTTGAATATCCGGTTTCGAAAGGATATTTCTGTAATTTGCATATTGGCCGTCCCGTTGAATTGGATGATGTACAGCGTATCAAGCAGAAAATGCATGAAATTATTGAAGCCAATCTTCCTTTCTTGCGTACTGAAGCACATACGGATGATGTGATTAACTTGTTTTTGCAACGGGGAATGATGGATAAAGTAAAACTGTTGAAAACTTCCGGCCAGTTGTATACCTGTTATTATCGTTTGGGCGATACGGTAGATTATTACTATGGCAGCTTAGTTCCCAGTACCGGATACATCCATTTGTTTGATATAGCTAAATATTATGACGGTTTGCTTTTGCGTATCCCCAGCCGTGAAAATCCAGGTAAACTGGAAGAAGTTATCAAGCAAGAAAAAATGTTGGAAGTCTTTCAGGAGTATCACCGTTGGAACAGAATTATGGGAATCAGTACTGTCGGTGATTTTAATGTGGCCTGCAATGAAGGACATGCAACGGATTTGATTAATTTATCCGAAGCTCTGCAGGAAAAGAAAATTTCACGGATTGCCGATGAAATCACCAACCGGAATCAGAATGGAGAACGGGTAAAACTGGTTTTAATTTCCGGTCCTTCTTCTTCCGGCAAGACCACTTTCAGTAAGCGTCTTAGCATTCAGCTTATGGCAAATGGCTTAAAGCCTTACCCTATTTCATTGGATGATTACTTTGTAGACAGGGAAAAAACTCCTTTAGACGCAAATGGAAAGCATGACTTTGAGTCTTTATACGCACTCGACTTGCCTTTCTTTGAGTCACAGTTAAGTGATTTGCTTGCCGGAAAAGAAGTAGAACTTCCTCGTTTCAATTTTACCACAGGAAAGCGGGAAATGACTGGAAATAAATTGCGTATAGACGATCATATGATTCTGATACTGGAAGGAATCCATGCCTTAAATCCTGCACTTACTCCCAATATTCCTGCGGCTAATAAGTTTAAGATTTATGTATCGGCTTTGACTACTATTCAACTTGATTATCACAATTACATTCCTACTACCGATAACCGTCTGTTGCGCCGTATTATACGCGATTATAAATACCGGAACTATTCGGCAGAAGAAACCATAGCCCGATGGGGAAGTGTACGGGCAGGAGAAGATAAATGGATTTTCCCTTATCAGGAGTATGCGGATGCCATGTTCAACTCTGCACTGTTGTTTGAATTGGCTGTGCTAAAAGATTATGTAGAGCCAATTTTGCGCAAAGTACCTAATAATAGTCCGGAATATTCGGAGGCACATCGTTTGCTGAGGTTTTTATCTTATTTCGTTTCTGTACGCGACAAGGAATTACCTCCTACTTCGTTGTTGCGTGAGTTTTTAGGAGGAAGTAGTTTCAGATACTGATTTTGATGAAGATTTTTCATACATTTGTAGCTGCTAATCGTAGAACGTAAGTGGAATAATAGAATATGGTGCAACATTCACGTCTGGAACAGACTCAGGCTCAACAACAAATTCAGACTTTATCTCCTCAACAGATACTGGCTGTCAAATTATTGGAACTTCCAACTGTGGAGCTGGAAGAACGGATTCATGCCGAACTGCTCGATAATCCGGCTCTGGAGGAAGGAAAGGAACCTTCCGCAGAAGCAGAAGAGCAGGATAGTTATCTGGATGGAGAAGCAGAGCGAGATTCTGATTCCTCGGAAGACCTTTCATTGGGAGATTATCGTACAGAAGATGATATTCCAGACTATAAGCTTCAGGAGAACAACCGTTCCAAGGGAGAAACAGCAGAAGAAATTCCTTTCTCCGACAGTATCTCCTTTTATGAAACTCTGAAAGAACAACTTGATATGCAGCATTTGACTCCTGAAGAAAGACAGTTGGGAGAATATCTCATCGGTTCGCTCGATGATGATGGTATGCTGCGTAAAAGTACAGAGGCATTGCTCGATGAGCTGGCTATCTATCAGGGAGTATACACTACGGCCGAAGAATTGGAACACGTATTGTCGATTATTCAGGATTTTGATCCGGCAGGTATCGGTGCTCGCGATTTGCAGGAATGTTTGCTTTTACAAATAAAGAGAAAAGAAAACACACCTCTAAAGCAGGTGGAACTGGATATAATTAGCAAATGTTGTGATGAGTTCACCAAGAAAAATAAAGAACGGATTATGCAGAAGTTAGGCATATCCGAGGAAACTTATCAGGCAGCTGTAGCTGAGTTGACTAAACTGAATCCACGCCCCGGAAGTTCATTGGGAGAAGTGATAGGCAAGAATATGCAGCAGATTATTCCAGACTTTATTGTCGATACAGAAGAAGACGGCACCATCTCTCTCAGTTTGAACAATCGTAATGTACCCGAGTTGAGGCTGAGCCGTGAGTTCTCCGAAATGCTCGACGAACATACGCGTAATAAAGCCAATCAGAGCAAAGAGTCGAAAGACGCGATGATGTTTCTGAAACAGAAAGTAGATGCAGCCCAGGGATTTATTAATGCAGTCAAGCAGCGTCAGCAGACTTTATTAAGCACAATGCAAGCTATTATAGATTTGCAGCGTCCTTTCTTTCAGGAGGGTGATGAATCATTACTACGTCCGATGATCTTGAAAGATGTGGCAGAACGTGCACAGTTGGATATTTCCACCGTATCGCGTGTAAGCAACAGCAAGTATGTACAGACCAACTTTGGTATCTATTCGCTTAAGTTCTTCTTTAGCGATGGCTATACGACAGAGTCGGGAGAAGAACTTTCGGTACGCGAAATCAAGCGCATATTGAAAGAATGTGTAGACCAGGAAGACAAACAGAAACCGTATACCGATGACGAACTGGCGGATATACTGAAAGAAAAAGGGTATCCCATAGCCCGTCGTACAGTAGCCAAGTATCGTCAACAACTTAATATACCTGTAGCTCGATTAAGAAGATAATTATAATATGATGGAAGAGACAAATATCCCCGATCAATTGACATTTCACGAGCCTGTTCCCCATTCTCAATCGGAAAACAGAGACTTGCTCTATACGGTGTCCCGTATCATTTCGGCTGTCTTTACACCTTTTATGGTTCCTTTTGTTGCTTTCGTGCTGCTGTTTGGTTTTACCTACTTGCGTATTATGCCGTTGCAGTATAAAGTAACCATCTTGGCCATGATTTACTGTTTTACCATTCTGTTACCCATGCTGGCCATTTATCTGTTTCAGAAAATCAATGGATGGGGAATTCGTGAGTTGGGGCACAGAGAACGCCGTTTCATACCTTACGGTTTGACGATACTCAGCTATATAGGTTGTCTGCTGACCATGTTTCGCATTCATTTGCCCCGCTATATGTGCGGTATTGTAATGGCTGTACTTCTCTGTATGGTAATCTGTGCAATTATCAACATGAAGTGGAAAATCAGTACCCATATGGCCAGTAGCGGCATGATGGTAGGCGGACTTTTATCGTACAGTTTTATATTTCAGTTCAATCCTATATCCTGGCTTTGTATCTTTGTTTTGCTGGCAGGAATGTTAGGTTCTGCAAGAATCATTGTCCGTCAGCACACATTGGGTGAAGTAGGAGGAGGCTTTTTGGTCGGATTGCTTTGTGGAGTCATTGGAATTTTGTTTATTTGAAGAAAAATGAGTGAACGAGATAACGAGTTGGCAAGGAAGCAAGACTTTTTGCTTTATCACCTTGTATCTGAAACCTTGTCAACTCGTTGCCTTGTTCCCTTGTCAAAATATTAACCTTAAAAATAAAAGATTATGAATTTCCCGACAAATGTAAAGTACACGAACGAACATGAATGGATTCGTGTAGAAGGCGAAGAAGCCTATGTAGGTATTACAGACTATGCACAAGACCAGTTAGGTGATATTGTGTTTGTCGATGTAACTACAGAAGGTGAAACTTTGGAAAAAGGTGAAGTATTTGGTACAATTGAAGTAGTAAAGACTGTATCCGATCTTTTCCTTCCGGTAGGAGGTGAAATTCTGGAAGTAAATCCGGAGTTGGAAGAACACCCTGAAATGGTCAATCAGTCTCCTTATGGAGAAGGCTGGATTGTCAAGATAAAGCCGACAGACCTTTCGGAACTGGATGATCTGATGGATGCAGAAGCATACAAACAGATTATTAATGAATAAAGATAAAAAGATGAAACCAGTTGTAAGTATTATTATGGGTAGCACTTCCGACCTTCCTGTGATGGAGAAGGCAGCGAAGTTGCTCGACGAGATGCAAGTACCTTTCGAGATGAATGCGCTTTCGGCTCATCGTACACCGGCAGAAGTAGAAGCTTTTGCTAAGGGAGCTGCCGAAAGAGGTATTAAGGTGATTATCGCTGCTGCCGGTATGGCTGCTGCTTTGCCAGGTGTTATTGCTGCCAATACCACATTGCCTGTAATCGGTGTTCCGGTAAAAGGTTCTGTACTCGATGGCGTAGACGCACTGTATTCTATTATTCAGATGCCTCCCGGTATTCCTGTAGCTACTGTAGCGATTAATGGAGCTATGAATGCAGCTATTCTGGCTGTTCAGATGCTTTCATTGGCAGATACTGAATTGGCTCAGAAGTTTGCAGCATACAAAGAAGGCCTGAAGAACAAGATAGTAAAAGCCAACGAAGAACTGAAAGAAGTTAAATACGCTTACAAAACAAACTAATGGATTACTTCAACTATTCTCGCCGACAGGCGAATGAGGTATATGTTGGCGCCACTCCTATGGGTGGCGCTAATCCTATACGTATACAGAGTATGACCAATACGGTGACAATGGATACGGAAGCTTGTATAGAACAGGCTAAACGTATTATTGATGCCGGAGGGGAGTATGTGCGTCTTACCACACAAGGAGTACGCGAAGCAGAAAATCTGAAATACATAAATGTAGGTTTGCGCTCGCAGGGTTACGATACTCCTTTGGTAGCCGATGTACATTTTAATCCCAATGTGGCCGATGTAGCTGCCCTCTATGCTGAAAAGGTACGTATCAACCCGGGGAACTATGTAGATGCTGCCCGTACCTTTAAGAAACTGGAGTATACCGACGAGGAATATGCTCAGGAAATACAGAAGATACGTAACCGTTTTGTTCCTTTCCTGAACATTTGTAAGGAAAACCATACAGCTATCCGTATCGGGGTAAATCACGGTTCCTTGTCAGACCGTATCATGTCGCGCTATGGCGATACACCGGCTGGTATGGTGGAATCGTGTATGGAGTTTCTTCGTATCTGTGTAGAAGAAAACTTTACTAATGTAGTTATTTCCATCAAGGCTTCGAATACTGTAATCATGGTGAAAACCGTTCGTCTGTTGGCCGAACAGATGGAGAAGGAAGGAATGAACTTTCCGTTACATTTAGGAGTAACCGAAGCAGGTGATGGGGAAGACGGACGTATTAAGTCGGCATTAGGTATTGGGGCCCTTCTGGCCGATGGATTGGGTGATACAATCCGTGTTTCACTGAGTGAGGCTCCCGAAGCAGAAATTCCTGTGGCCCGTAAATTGGTCGACTATATCGTTTCCCGTGAAAATCACCCTTATATCCCAGGAGCAGAAGCGCCGGGTTTCGATTACGTAAATCCGGTTCGTCGTACAACAAAGGCAGTTGGAAACATTGGAGGTGAACATGTTCCGGTAGTAATTTCTGCCCGTTTGGATGGTAACATGGCAGTGAGTGAGCAGTTTAAACCCGACTATATCTATTGTGGCCAGCAATTGCCCGAAACAAGACCTTCGGGAGTAGGCTATATTGTCGATGCCAATGTCTGGAAGGGAGAAGAAGGTGTTTATCCGGCATTCAATTATCAGCAGCTGATCGGTCTGCATCATTGTGAGGCTTCGATGAAATTCCTTTTTGTGCCTTATATGGGACTGACAGAAGAGGCAATGGCTTGTTTGCGTCTTCATCCGGAAGTGGTCATTGTAGCACAAAGCAATCACCCCAACCGATTGGGAGAATTCCGGGGAATTGTACATCAGCTGATGACATACGGTCTGGAAAATCCGGTTGTCTTCTTCCAACTCTATCAAGAAGAAGAATTGGAAAATCTGCAGATTAAGTCGGCTGCCGATATGGGTGCATTGATTTTCGACGGTTTCTGTGATGGTATCCTGCTTTACAATCATGGTGGTAAAATTTCTGATGTAAAAGTCGATGAAACTGCATTTGGCATTTTGCAGGCCGGACGAGTACGTACTTCGAAGACGGAATATATCTCGTGTCCCGGATGTGGACGAACTTTATACAATCTGGAATCCACCATTGCCCGTATCAAGGCCGCTACTTCTCATCTGAAAGGACTGAAGATTGGTATCATGGGCTGTATTGTGAACGGTCCTGGTGAGATGGCCGACGCAGACTATGGGTATGTAGGTGCCGGTCGAGGTAAAATCAGTCTGTATAAGAAAAAGGAATGCATAGAAAAAAATATTCCGGAAGAACAGGCTGTAGAAAAGCTGATTGAACTGATAAAAGCTAACGGAGATTATTGCGAATAAAATCCGGACTTGATTATAGAAGAGGGTTGTCTGTCGTTTCACACCGGAAGGCAACCTTTTTTGTTTTTATACGAAGTGTGCTTTTGTTTGATTAATAATGCATTACATGTATACTTTGATTATAATGAATAGTCGTCTCCTTGTAGTGGGACGGTCGTCTCATTAGGCTGGTACACTCGTCTCATTACAATGAGACAGTTGTCTCCTTAAAGTGAGACGCTCTTTGGTTTATATTCTTATGAATTGCTGTTTTATTTATGCTTTCCCCCTTTGATAGAAGCTTTTTTTGTCTTTTTGTCTATCTTTTAATATTATTTTTTATCTTTTGTTAAATAATTTCCATGTCTTAGTATTCTGTTTTGTACTTTTGTGTCTTTTTGATATTGATAACCTCTTAAATATTTCAGTATTGCATTTTGTATGTTTGTGTTTTGTGATAAAATGACATCAATTGTTATGTATCAAGAAAATTGTATCATTTGCAAATTTTTTAATAAAAAATGTGTATTTAGTGTTGTTTTTATAAAATATTATACATACGTTTGCAAAACGTTAATATATAATTTTAAAGAGAGAGTATGAAAAGAAGGTTAATGTTATTCTATGCCTATCTGCTGATAGGCATAGGATTAGCGATTGCGCAAACATCGCAGATTTCGGGTGTGGTGCTCTCGGCAGAAGATGGAGAACCTATCGTTGGAGCATCAATCCTGGTACAAGGAACAACTACCGGTACGATTACCGATATCGACGGTAAGTTTAGTGTAAAGGTTAATAAGGGAGGAAAGTTGCAGGTTAGCTATTTGGGCATGAAAACCGTTACGGTAACAGCCAAAAATAATATGACTATAAAACTTGAATCCGATACCGAAGTCTTGGAAGAAGTGGTAGTAACCGGTATGCAGCGTATGGATAAGCGTTTGTTTAGTGGTGCTGCTACGCAGATATCTGGGGAAAATGTCAAAATGGATGGTTTGGCTGATATCAGTAGAGGTTTGGAAGGAAAGGCTGCAGGTGTGTCTGTTCAGAATGTATCCGGTACCTTTGGTACAGCTCCTAAAATCCGTGTACGTGGAGCCACTTCTATTTATGGTAGTTCTAAACCGTTGTGGGTAGTTGATGGAGTGATTATGGAAGATGCTGTTGAAGTTAGTGCAGACCAACTTTCTTCTGGTGATGCAGAAACCTTGATCAGTTCGGCTATTGCCGGTTTGAATGCAGATGATATTGAAAGTTATCAGATTTTGAAAGACGGTTCTGCTACTTCTATTTATGGTGCACGTGCAATGGTCGGTGTCATTGTTGTAACAACCAAGAAAGGTAAGGCAGGTGTAAGCCGTATCAATTATACAGGGGAATTTACGACTCGTTTGGTTCCTAGTTACAACGACTTTAATATCATGAACTCTCAGGATCAGATGGGAGTTTACAGAGAAATGGAAAACAAGGGTTGGTTGAACTTCTCCGAAACAGTTCGTGCAGCCGAAAGCGGTGTATACGGAAAGATGTATCAGTTGATGAATACATTCGATTCGAATACAGGTTTGCCATTGCTTCCTAATACTACAGCAGCACGTAATCAATACTTGCAGGCGGCTGAATATCGTAATACAGACTGGTTTGATGAATTATTCTCACCCAGCTTGAGTCAGAATCATTCTGTTAGTATCAGTAGTGGTACAGAAAAGTCATCTTTCTATGCGTCATTAAGTGCAATGAACGATCCGGGCTGGTATAAACGTAGCTCTGTAGAACGTTACACTGCTAATTTGAATACTTCATATAATATTTCGAAGTGGTTGAACTTCAATATGATTGCCAATGCTTCTTATCGTAAACAGGAAGCCCCGGGTACACTGGGTCAGGATGTGGATGTAGTAAGTGGTGAAGTAAAACGTGATTTCGATATTAACCCTTATTCTTATGCATTGAATACTTCACGTACTTTGGATCCTAGTGAATATTATGTAAGCAATTATGCTCCATTCAATATCTTGCACGAATTGGAAAACAACTACATGGATTTGAATATTGTGGATGTGAAATTCCAGGGAGAATTGAAATGGAAACCTATCATGGGATTGGAATTTAGTGTTTTGGGAGCAGTTAAATATCAAGGCACTTCACAGGAACATAAAATTAAAGATGGATCGAATCAAGCAGAGGCTTATCGTGCAGGCTTGGATGATAAAACAATAATGGATAAGAATCCGTTTTTGTATACAGATCCGGATAATCCTTATGCATTACCTATTTCTATTTTGCCAGAAGGAGGTATCTATAGACGTACAGACTATAAGATGCTGAGTTATGACTTCCGAGGTACAGTCAACTATAATAAGGTATTTAATGAAATTCACCTGACCAACTGGTTTGGTGGTATGGAAGTAAACTCAATAGACCGTACAAAATCCAACTTCCAAGGATGGGGTATGCAGTATAACAATGGTGAAGCTCCTTATTATATTTACCAGTATTTTAAGAAAGGTATTGAGGATGGTGAACAATATTTTGGATTGAATAATACCCGTGTGCGTAGTGTGGCTTTCTTTGCTAATGCCAACTATTCATATAAAGGTAGATACTCAGTGAATGGTACTATCCGTTATGAAGGTACCAACCGTATGGGAAAGAGCCGTAGCTCACGCTGGTTGCCGACATGGAACTTGTCTGCTGCATGGAATATGCATGAAGAAGACCTTAATTCCGCAACACTATAATTTAACTTTATTTATAAGTTCCTGAGCAAC
>UQPQ01000009.1 GCA_900542985.1 uncultured Bacteroides sp. | reverse complement strand
TTGTTGCTCAGGAACTTATAAATAAAGTTAAATTATAGTGTTGCGGAATTAAGGTAATATAATTTTCTTTTACAATGACAGAAAATCAGTTATTCGAACAGGTTCGATTTGACGAGGTAATGCTCGATACGGAATACAGCCAATGTACATTCCATGCATGCGACTTCTCTAAAACGAATCTTCAACGCAGCAGTTTTGATACATGTCGCTTTGAATCGTGCGACTTTAGTCTCACTAAGTTTGGACACGTGTTAAGAGATGTAGTATTCACAGACTGCCGCATGACCGGAGCTGAATTTACAGAATTAAACAAGTTTTCCAACGGACTGGTATTTGAGAAGAGCATGCTGAATTATGCCAACTTTGTGGGTATCAAGATACATAAAACCGTCTTTCGCGACTGCCTTCTACACGAAACCTACTTCGACGACAGCGACCTGACCGCTTCATGCTTCGATCTGTGCGATTTGACTCGTGCTTCTTTTCATCGCACCAATTTGGAAAAGGTAGATTTCTCCTCATCTTTTCACTTCACCATTGATCCTACCCAATGTAAACTGAAAAAGACTATCTTTCCGGAAAGCGAATTAAGAGGATTGGTAGCTCATCTGAATATCATTATTAAATAATGAATCTGATTTCATATTTTCACACAAGCTGTACAGAAATTATTCATACCTACAAATATTTCATTCAAACCAAGAAAGGGAATAATCGTATTTTAATAAATGCTAATTACAAGTTGTATATGGATTATCACACTGATACTTTACAGAAAGCCATCCATATTCCTGTTCATTATTTATATTTTGTATATAGAGCCACCCTTGATAGGCATCGTATATAATATAAAAATCTTTCCATTGAGGTTTGACTATGAGAAAAGACACCTTCGAATTTAATTTTGGAGTCTGTAATACTTTAACCGTATCGGTGTCGTAACATGAAACATGTATTCCTAAATTTTTAGTTTCTATCCAGCCGCTGATTTCTTTAAATGTATTATCTAATGGAGAAGTAATATCTACCTCAGCCATTTTACCTTTTATTTCATGAATTGCAATAAGTACATATTCTTCTTTAATTGTATCATTCATCACGTAGTTAATTATTGAGTTTTTCTCTTCATCCCCGAATATGGGAACAAAACTATGTACTGATACCAATAAAGCATGACCAGCATAGTCTTTTAACACTTGCTGAGAATATGCGTTTCCTACATTCCCCAATATAATGCAAAAGATTACACATACCACTAAGTGATATGTTTGGGAGATTATACTAATAGTTTTCATATATAACTTACCTTAATCAGTTTACAAATTCATATCTTAATATATCCATTGCAATCCTTTTTCATCATAATTATCGGAGAAATCTATTACAGAGAATGTTCCTGCTAACTTATCCCATTTACGTGCATATCAAATAGTTCACCGACTAAGATAAACATGATTAGCACAATACGTATACTAATACGCATAACATGATTTTTGTTCCCAACCACATACTATCATCTCGGAATACAAGTGTTCTATATAAAAAGTTTTTGACTTAGGAAATACATAACAAATGGAATCATATGAAGAGGTATATGTTATATAATCAACCAATGCTGCTATACTATCTAAAGAACTGCGTGTACCAATTTTCATATAGTCATCAAATGAAAAGCAGGTATAAAATGTATCTTTAGGAAAAATATATTGAATACTATCACAAAGCGAATATCCACTTTCAGTATATAGCTTAAGTGAATCACCATTTTTTAAATGGCAGTAAACTTCAGCATAAAAAGGAGATTTACTTTTCAAAGGTAATTCAAATGAACCTCCAAAATCAGAATAAAGTTTTACCGCCCTCCATCGTAGGGTATCTGCCGTATTATTAACAAACCTACATTTGAAAAATAAAAAATTAGGGAATGCCAGTTTAGTCATATCTATTCTTCCAGCAGATTCATATCCCATATTCATAAATACCTTCTGTATCACCAATGGATAATCCTCATCTCCGGTAATATTATTTGTATATGAACTATTTGTACATGAATTAATCATGAAACATATAGCAAATGACATTACTGCAACAATTTTACTTATTTTGTTGTTTAGCATATTTCCCATAATTTCAGTCTCCCCATACCATAGCAACCCACCTAAGTTCAAAAATAATCATAATTTTCAAAAGCTCCGCATACTACTATCATTTTAAATGTATTATTTACGATTATTTATCCAATAATAAAACAATGGTATAACTATTATTTCAGCCAACACAGCAGGAAGAAAAATAAAATAAGACATTACATCAGTCTCGAAGTTCCATATTGCAAAAATAAAAAAAGACAATATGATGGTAATAAGATTATGTAAGATACAATATACAATTCTTTTTTGTTTCTTTCTTGGCTTCAATAAGTAATACAACAACACATCACTCACAATAAAGACAAAAGAACCTAAGAAACAAACTAATATAATTATATCAACAATTGTTTTCATAATTTATACCCTAAATACAGGAGAATTTCTGCCGCCGTTCGGTAGCTTACCGACTGCCATACATAAAAATAATATAACCGCCTATCAAGGGTCGGACAACCCTCTGATAGGCGGCACAAAATTTCTTCAAAGCGAACTAAAAAGATTTGTCACCACTTAATTTTATTATCAAAAAGGCTTCACTATTGTAACCTCTTCCCATCCCTCTTTCTGCTTTTCACCATTCACATAAAGATTGAACACATTTTGAGGCTCATGATTTTCCCACCAAAAAGAATTAGAAAAATGAAAGACAGTATTCCAACTCCCATCCCCCCAGTCTATCACAAACTCTTCATTCTCGTAATAGTCCATGCGGTCGAAATCACCAAATGTCAGATAGTAACCGTTACCTCCAGAAAGAGGTTTACAAATCTGCAATCCATTCCAAATAACCGGTATTGCTCTCGAAGCAACTGGATTTTCTGTTTCCCAATGCATCGCATACTCTTTACCTTTGTAAAGAACCTTGATTTCATTATTGACGATTGTATTTTCAGCAGCCGGATCAAGCAAATCAGTCCCTTCACTATCGGTTACATAAATAGAAATATCAATAGGATCAAAATCATATTCCCATCCTGGAAGCGGACCTTCAGGATATTTATTATCATTGCAAGCAGATAAACTCACTGCACAACAAAGCAACAACAATCTTACATTTTTTCTAAAAGTTTCCATACCAATCATTTATGAAGTATTAACAGAATTACTTTCTCACATTATCAAAACACTCTATTTCAAAAAAAATAGAACAAAACAATCCAAATACTATTTACAAATTATGTCCTATCATCTAGCATGTCCCAAGATAATAATTTTAAAAGGAAAAAACAAAAAAAAATACATTTTAACACACTAAAAATTCAAACTACATATTTCCCAAAAGAACATACTTCCATCCCTAAAGAAGTGTTAAGTTAAATGCCAGCAGAACGACCAATAAAAAAACAAAATAACAACTTTGCTTACCTCTTATCTATAGTCCAAAAGTTTCCACTAAACAGAACCATTCTGTAACGCTAAACAAATACAACTATACAGAATGGTATCAGTTACTTCCCTTACGTCGTCCTATTCTGATTATTTACCAATACGACACAATGTAAAGCAGTCGATGTCCGGTGCCCAGCAGTACGCACTACCCATACGTACTACATTATATCCCGCATTCAGTGTTACAGGAAGGGTGATTCGGGAAATCCCTTTCTCCGTATCAGTTTCCAAATCAGTCAGTAAGGTCTTCTTTCCGTTTACTTCTACTTCCAGTTTACGATATTTTCCAGGCACATAAGAAACAGTCATTTCGTATTGTCCCCCCTTTTCACTATATACTTCACTCCATTCAGCATAATTTTCCGTACTACCTCCCACGTAGCTCACCGTTATACCCTCCGAAGCACCTTCTACCGGAGTATAAGCTACAGTTTTAGGATGCTTGGCCAAATCGTTAAAGCAAGGCAGATAAGCCCATTCAGCCTCATATACAGTAGGCTCAAGACGTGTTTCACCTTCTACCCGCAAAATCTTCACACTATGTGCCGGCAAAGTATAGACCAGTGCCCCTTTCAGTGTTCCTTCCGAACGGCGCTTCACCAAATCTCGTACTTTCAACTTCCCTCCTAATTCGAGAACCGAAGCAGGCACCGAAAAATGACACAACGTATCCGAAGGATTATAAAGCGCCACCGCACGCGCTGTTCCCCGCTTTTGTTCAATGTCTTTTACCAGTACATATCCATTCCCCTCATGCTGAGCCACATAGGCTTGCAGGCCTAGCGGATCTTGATTCAAGGCGATAAGTTCCTTATTTTTCAGAAGTTCTAATGATGCTGCCGGAATAGTAGTCATGTCACACCCTATCAACAATGGAGAACTCATGATACACCACATCCCGAAATGCACCTCTTCTTCTTCAGGCTTCAACCCACGCCCTATCTCCAGCATGTCCATATCGTTGTAATGTCCTCCTCCCGCATAAGCAGAAAGATACAGATTCTTACGTATAATATCGCGCACCGACCACCAGTTTGGAGTAATATCCGAACTGATACGCCATGAGCGGGCTATCTCCTTCACCCAGGTACCCGGATAAGCCCAACGGCAAATATTAACCGATACTTTGTGGCGGGCCACTTCTTCAATGGCCTTACAGATTTCTGTATAACGCTTCTGCTCTTCCAGTGCCAACTCCTGTCCGGCTCCGCAATAATCAATCTTGATAAAGTCGAATCCCCATTCATTGAACATCAGATCCGCATCCTGACGCTCGTGTCCATAAAGTCCTACATTGATACCGTTCACATCATTGTCCCAGATAGAGCCACAGGTATTACTACCGGCATCCGAATAGGTTCCTGCCTTGAAGCCCAGCGAATGAATATAATCCACTATACCTTTCATTCCATTGGGAAAACGCTGCGGATGTGTATGCAGGCGTCCCGTTTCATCGCGATAGCCAAAGAAGCCATCGTCTATATTGATAAAACGGTAACCCACCTCCTTCAGTCCCGAAGCAGCCATGGCATCGGCCTGTTTACGTATAAGTTCCTCGTTAATATTGACACGATATGTATTCCACGAACTCCATCCCATAAGCGGAGTCTCTACCTGTTGTGCTTGAACAAGAACCGGCATAAAAGCCAGTCCTATCCCACAAACTGCCCGACAGCAACTGCTGATAAGTCTTATTTTTTTCATAGTATTACTCTTTCTTCCGGCAAATATACGACTATATCTGTTTTATCGCTATATTTGTCCCTATAAAATAAAAAACAGAAGATGGCAACAAGCGACAGTATAGTAATTATTCCTACTTACAACGAAAAGGAAAACATTGAGAACATCATCCGTGCAGTGTTCGGACTGGAAAAAGTATTTCACATTCTGATTATAGAAGACAACTCACCGGACGGAACCGCCGATATTGTCCGCCGTCTGCAAAAAGAATTTCCCGAACGTCTGTTCATGGTAGAGCGTAAAGGCAAACAAGGTTTGGGCACCGCATATATTGCCGGATTCAAATGGGCTATTGCACACGATTATGCATACATTTTCGAAATGGATGCTGATTTCAGTCATAACCCCAATGATTTGCCACGCCTGTACAAAGCCTGCCACGACGAAGGAGGGGATGTAGCCATCGGCTCACGTTATGTGAGTGGAGTAAATGTAGTAAACTGGCCGATGGGCCGTGTGCTGATGTCGTACTTTGCTTCGAAATATGTACGTATCGTCACAGGTATCCCCATTCACGACACCACTGCCGGATTCAAATGCTACCGTCGCGAAGTGCTTGAAACAATTCCATTGGACAAGATACGCTTTAAAGGCTATGCCTTCCAGATTGAAATGAAATTTACTGCCTACAAGTGTGGATTTAAAATCATCGAAGTACCGGTGATCTTCATCAACCGCGAGTTAGGTACATCCAAGATGAACAGCAGCATTTTCGGAGAAGCCGTATTCGGTGTCATCCGCCTGAAATGGAACAGTTGGTTTAAGAAATATCCTCAAAAGAAAAATTCATAATGAAACGTACCCTCATACATCACGCCATTATTGTAAACGAAGGCAAGAAGTTTGCCGGCTCTGTAGTAATAGAAGGAGAACAGATAGCCAAAGTAATTGCAGGTGATGCACGTCCTGCACAGGCTTGCGACGAAGAAATCGACGCCAAAGGCTGTTACCTGATACCGGGTGTCATAGACGACCATGTACACTTTCGCGATCCGGGCCTGACGCATAAGGCAGATATGTCGACCGAAACAGCGGCAGCAGCGGCCGGAGGTGTCACCTCGTTTATGGATATGCCCAACTGCAACCCACAGACAACTACGCTGGAAGCCTTGAATGCCAAGTTTGCCGATGCCGCTCACAAGTGCATCGTAAACTACTCTTTCTACTTTGGGGCAACCAACAACAATGCCGACCAGTTGGCTCAGTTGGATAAGACGCATGTATGTGGAGTGAAGCTGTTCATGGGAGCCAGCACAGGAAATATGCTGGTAGACCGCATGGAGTCGCTGCGAAAGATTTTCTCCGAAGCAGGTATGCTGATTGCGACTCATTGTGAAGACCAGAATATCATCCGCCAGAACACGGAATATTATAAAGAGAAATACGGTGAAGATCTCGATATTAGTTATCACCCGCTGATTCGCAGTGAAGAAGCCTGCTATCATTCTTCTGCACTGGCCGTACAATTGGCCAAGGAAACAAATGCACGCTTACATATTCTGCACATCAGTACTGCCAGAGAACTGGAACTTTTCGAAGACAAACCGATTGCAGAAAAACGCATCACAGCCGAAGCCTGCGTATCGCACCTGTTCTTCTGCGATGAAGACTACAAAACATTGGGAGCACGCATCAAATGCAATCCCAGCATCAAAACTGCACACGACCGTGATGCACTCCGTCAGGCATTGACAACCAACCGTATCGATGTCATCGGCACCGACCATGCCCCACATCTGCTCCGTGAAAAAGAAGGAGGAGCCTTGAAAGCTGTATCCGGTATGCCTACATTACAGTTCTCATTGGTCAGCATCTTCGAACTGGTACATCAAGGTGTACTCACTGTAGAACAACTGGTACAAAAGATGTGTCATGCCCCAGCCGAACTGTATCAGATAGCCGGACGTGGATACATCCGCCCTGGTTATAAGGCCGATCTGGTACTGGTCAATCCGGAAAGTGAATGGACAGTAACCCCGGAGTGTATCCTTAGCAAATGTGCATGGAGCCCGATGGAAGGACAATGTTTCCATGCACAGGTAGAGAAAACATTCGTCAACGGTACTGTTGTATACGAGAATGGAAAAGTAAATACAGCACACCGTGGACAAGCATTGACGTTCGACCGATAAGCCATCATAATTTATGCAGACAGATATCACTGTAATAACCTACGACATTCACGACCTTACGGAATATATCAACTGGATTTATTTTTTCCACGCATGGGGATTCCAGCCACGCTTTGCAGCCATTGCCGACATTCATGGATGCGACTCCTGCCGTGCCGGATGGCTGGCTTCTTTTCCCGAGAATGAACGTGCCAAGGCTGCAGAAGCCATGCAACTGCATAAGGAAGCCAACCGGATGCTGAATGCAGTAGACGGACGTTTCAAGGTATATGCGGTATATCGTCTGATGGATGCCAATTCCGATGGTGACAATCTGCTCCTGAATGGTACACGCTTTCCGCTGCTGCGCCAGCAGACACGCATTAAGCCGGAAGACCCGTTCCTGTGTCTGAGCGATTTTGTACGCCCGCTTGCATCGGGTATCACTGATACAGTGGGAGGATTTGCCACGACCATAGACGAGCGTATGGAAGAGGAGTTCAAGGAAGACGACTACAAGCATCTTCTTATCAAGACACTGGGCGAACGACTGGCAGAAGCAGCAGCCGAAAAGATACACGAAACCATACGCAAAGAAGTTTGGGGATATGCCAAAGACGAACAACTTACCATGAAACAATTGCTCAACGAAGACTATCAGGGTATCCGTCCGGCAGTGGGTTATCCCTCACTTCCCGATATATCCGTCAGCTATCTGCTTGATGAATTGATTGACATGAAACGAATTGGTATTCGTCTTACGGAGAATGGTATGATGCAACCGCACGCTTCGGTATGCGGACTGATGTTTGCACATCCGGCCTCCCGTTATTTTGCCGTGGGGAAAATTGACGAAGACCAACTGGCAGACTATGCAAAACGGAGAAATATTCCCATCGGACAAATCAGAAAATATCTGACCGCAAACCTACAATCTTAACCTTGTATAAAAACCAAACATGATACTGCTAAGAGTTACCATATTCTTCCTTTTGTTACTGCTTCTGCCAGACTGGTACATTTATAAAACGTACCTGAAACCGCTTGGCCGTAAAAGCTGGAACCGCTTGTGGTGGACTCCTACTGTTCTGTTGCTGGCTGCTTTAGCGGCATTCCTTATCGGAGGTGAAGCGTTGCACAGTTATCTGGGAGTTTATCTGGTAACAGTAATCTGCATCAGTGTACCCAAAGCATTTTTTGCCCTTCTGGCCTGGCCGGTACGATTGCTTCGGAAACGCTTTACAAGCTCTCCCATAGAAATCCCCGGACTTTGCATTCCCAGCTTACTGCTGTTTGGCTATCTGCTGTTTGGTGCCATCAAAGGAAAAGAACATTTCCAGGTAAGGGAGGTTACATTCTCCTCTCCCGATTTGCCTGAAGCATTCGACGGATACCGCATTCTACAGATTTCCGACTTGCATGTAGGAAGCTGGAAAGGAAATGCGACAGCCATGCAGCGTGCCATCGACTTGTGCAATGCACAACAGGCAGACCTTGCTGTATTTACCGGAGATTTGGTCAACAGCCGTGCCAGTGAAATGGAAGAGTTCATACCGGTTCTTTCCCAACTTCACGCCAAAGATGGCGTGTATTCTGTGCTGGGGAACCATGACTATGCGACCTATGTGAAATGGAACAGTGAAGCAGAACGACTGGCCAATATTGATACCTTGATAGCCAGACAGAACGGAATGGGATGGCAGATGCTGATGAATGAACATGTCAACTTATACCGCGGCAACGACTCGATAGCACTTGTAGGAGTAGAAAACAGTGGCAATCCGCCTTTTCCGAACAAAGGCGATCTGCCCAAAGCAATGAAAGGTACGGAGGGAATGTTCAAGGTACTGCTGAGCCATGATCCGACTCACTGGCGACGCGAGGTACTCCCTAAAACAGATATCCAACTGATGCTTGCCGGACATACACACGATATGCAATTCCGCATTTTCGGCTTTTCGGCTTCCCGTTTCTTCTATCCGGAGCATAACGGACTATATCGGGAAGGAAACCGGGGATTGTATGTCAACATCGGATTAGGATACGTACTCTTCCCTATGCGCTTGGGAGCCTGGCCCGAAATAACTGTTCTTACGTTACGAAAAGAATAATCATTACATAAAAACATTATCGAATATGAGATTGCTATACATTATCTATCAAATCTGTATCGGACTGCCGATTTTCCTCGTGCTGACCATCCTGACTGCACTGACTACCATGGTGGGCTGCTGGTTAGGAAACGGACACTTCTGGGGATATTATCCCGGTAAAATATGGTCGCAACTGACCTGTTATCTGTTTTTGCTTCCGGTAAAAGTAACCGGATGGGAACACATCGACCATAAGACTTCGTATGTATTCGTTGCAAACCATCAGGGAGCATTCGACATCTTTCTGGTGTATGGCTTCCTGAAACGTAACTTCAAGTGGATGATGAAAAAAAGTCTGCGGAAAATACCTTTCGTAGGAAAAGCATGCGAATCGGCCGGATTCATCTTTGTAGACAAATCCAGTCCACGCAAAGTGTACGAAACCATTAAACATGCACAAAGTGTGTTGCAGGGAGGTACTTCGCTGGTAGTATTCCCTGAAGGAGCACGAACCTTTACCGGACATATGGCCGACTTTAAAAAAGGAGCCTTCCAGCTGGCCGACCAGTTACAGCTTCCTGTAGTACCACTGACTATCGACGGTTCGTTCGAAATCCTGCCTCGCACAGGTAAACTGCTTTCCTGGCATCGGATGAAACTCACTATCCATAAACCGATATACCCTATCGGTAAAGGAAACGATAATCTGAAAATGCTGATGGAAGAATCGTACAAGGAAATAGAAAAGGATCTTCCTGAAAAATACAAAGGCAAAGTAAAGAATCCAGATCAATAAACACTGGATTTCCGGATAAAAACAAAGTCGTTAAAGAGAATTGAATGCTGTCGGCATGACATTTACACTCTCTTTAACGACTTTGCTGTTTCAGCAGGTTTCCGTCCCTCTCGCTCCGACTTATTCCGGATCCAATTCGTGAGCCGACGGCAATTGCTTCCATCCCTCTCCAAATGTATCGTACGCATCGGTCACTACCACAAACGCACGCGGATCGGCCTCTTTTATCTTCAATTTCAAACCGGCTACTTCCTTATAACTGACTACCATGAAAATCATCTCCTTATCCTCCCGTGTGTAAAGTCCACTACTTTTGATATAGGTAGCTGTACGGTCCAAGTCCTCCAGAATATACCGGCGAAGCTCTGGCAGATTCTTGTTGCTGATAATAAAAATCAATTTGTCGTTTTTCTCTCCATTGATGACGTAAGCAATGACACGTGAAATCACGAATATGGATATCAGTGAGTAAAAAGACAAATGCCACGAAGGCTGGGTAGAATCATTGGCACTTCCTATTCCGAACCCTATGACCAACAACCCGAAACATACTACCGTAGCATCGACCAGCAGAATTGCCCGGGAAAAACGTATGTGGCAATATTTCTGAAGCAACATGCCAACAATATCACTGCCTCCTGTGGTAGCCTGATTGCGGATTACAATCCCCGTACCTATTCCAATTACCGTAGCTCCAATGATACTTGTCAGCATCAGGTGCTCGGACATATTCATTGTGCCACCCAAAAGCTGTGTCGGGTCCAGGCGTTCCAGTGCTTCCTGGGTAGGATAGACAAAACGCGACATAATATTCATCAGCAAAGGAGTAATCAGTGCCGCCGCTATGGTGCGTGTTCCCAGTTTTGCTCCCAGCAAAATAACCGAAAGGATGAGCAAGGGTATATCAAACATATAACCGAACGTACCGACCTGAATGGAAGGAAAGAGGTTGTGCAGCACGATACTTGCCCCGTACACACCTCCCGGAACAATATTATAGGGATTAATAAAGAATACAAAACCTGCGGCCAGAATGGTACATCCTAAAAGGATACTTGCCCATGCATAGATTGTCTTTTTCATACTACTATCTTATTTTTATTCAGCAAATATACAAAATTTCAGTTAAACCAGCCTTGTTTCATGCCAAAATGTCGGTCTGTGTCAGTCTTTTTCCACGCATAATAGTAAACAAAGTTTACAAAAGTTTAATATCTGCCTGCGATAGTTTAAGAAGGTTTTCAAAGGGTTAAATAGCTCCTTTCCCTATCTGACAAAAAGGCTTGCTGGTATACTCTTTGCTTACATGTAAGTGACCGCAGGTTGAAAGACTTACGGGAAGAAAAGATAAAAATAAACAACTTAATTATAGGAGATTACAACTATGATGCCGATTAGAAAGTACAACAATCAGAATTGGTTACCGAGTATTTTTAATGATTTCTTTGACAACGACTGGATGGTAAAAGCCAATGCTACCGCTCCTGCCATTAATGTGATAGAAAGCAATACAGATTACAAGGTAGAAGTAGCAGCTCCAGGTATGACTAAAGAAGATTTCAATATCCATCTCACCGACAATAATGAGTTGGTGATCAGCATGGAGAAGAAGAACGAAACCAAGGAAGAGGATAAAGAAAACAAGAAATACTTGCGGAGAGAATTCTCATACTCCAAATTCGAACAGGCTTTGGTTCTTCCGGACGATGTAGAAAAAGAAAAGATCTCAGCCAACGTCAACGACGGTGTATTGAGCATCGTTTTGCCGAAACAGACAGCCGAAGAAAAAGCAAAAGTAAACAGAGTCATTGAGATTCATTAAACAAATAGTAACCTAACTTTTAATCCTCTTTCCCTCTCTACCCAGACAGGAAAGGGGATTTTTTATTGAATTCATCCGAAAAAACAACATACATATGTCATTCATCGATTATTATAAAGTATTGGGTGTAGACAAAAATGCCACACAGGAGGAAATTAAAAAAGCCTTCCGTAAACTGGCACGTCAATACCATCCGGACCTGAATCCGAACGACGAATCCGCCAAGGATAAGTTCCAGCAAATCAATGAGGCGAATGAGGTATTAAGTGATCCGGAAAAACGAAAGAAATACGATGCTTACGGTGAAAACTGGAAGCATGCAGAAGAATTTGAAGCACAACAGCGCCAGTATCAGGCTCAGCAGGGAAACCGCAGCCAATATTGGTACAGTGGAAATGGAAGCGATTTTACTTCCGGATTCGGAAGGAATGCAAGTGGGTTCTCCGATTTTTTCGAAGAGCTGTTCGGACATGGCGCAGCTCATTTCAGCACTCATCCTATGCAAGGAGAGGACATCCATGCGCACATGCCATTAAGCCTTCGTGAAGCGGCTGTTACTCATAAACAGACTTTCAGTATCAACGGACAAAATATACGTATCACCGTTCCTGCCGGAGTAAAAGACGGACAGACCATCCGCTTGAAAGGATATGGAGAAAAAGGAGCCAACAACGCCCCGAACGGTGATTTGTACATCACGTTCCAGATAGCAGACGATCCGTCATTCCGACGGGAAGGAGATGATTTGTATACCGATGTGCAGATAGATCTTTATACTGCCGTACTGGGAGGTGAAGTACTGGTTCACACACTGAACGGACAGGTCAGACTGAAAGTAAAACCGGGTACACAGAACAATACAAAGGTACGGTTACGTCAGCAAGGATTCCCGGTATACAAAGAGAACCGTTGTGGCGACCTGATTGTAAATTATCAGGTTACAATTCCTTCTCAGCTTACCGAAAAACAAAAAGACTTGTTCCGCCAGCTTCAAAACAGCTGACACGACAAGTCCTTTGCTTAAAGTTCTACATATTGCTATACAACCCGTACGATACTGGTTTTCCGGCGCAGCTTGACCTGTATCCTGCTTCATCCGACGACGTCGGCTGTACAATCGGCGGCGTTGACTCTACAATCGACGACAACGATTGTACAGCCGACGTCGCCGATTGTAGTATAATACAGTTTCTATCCCCTTCTATTGATTATTCTTTATCACGGTCTGGCGAAAAGCGGACAGGATCATTATATTGCTCCTGCAACTGAAGCAACTGTTGTTTCAAGTCGGCTACAACGGCTTCGTATTCTTTCTGCCCGTACAGATTATGGAGTTCTTGCGGGTCGTTCTGCAAATCGTACAATTCCCACACATCTATATCATTGTAGAAATGAATCAGTTTGTAACGGTCGGTACGTACACCGTAATGGCGTTTTACCATGTGTTCGGCCGGATATTCGTAGAAGTGATAGTAAAGGGCCTTCCGCCAGTCTTTGGGATGCTCCCCCCGAAGCAACGGAAGCATAGACTGCCCGTGAATGTCCGACGGCACTTCTACTCCAGCCAGTTCGAGGAAGGTCGGTGCATAGTCGATGTTCTGTACCAGTTCTGTAACATCACCTCTGCGGTCGAAGCCGGCAGGCAGACGCATAATAAGTGGAGTATGCATGGATTCTTCGTACATAAAACGCTTGTCGAACCAGCCATGCTCACCCATATAGAATCCCTGGTCGGAAGTGTAGACTACCAGTGTATTATCCAACAACCCCTTTTCTTTCAGATAATCGAGCACACGGCCCACGTTCTCGTCAAGCGATTTCACAGTCTTCATATAGTCGCGCATATAACGCTGGAACTTCCATTCTGCAAGTTCTTTTCCCTGCGGATTTTTCTTGTAGAAATCTTCGATTACCGGACCATAGAACTTATCCCATGCCGCACGCTGGGCCTCATCCATACGACCGAGGAATCTTTCGTACATTGTCTTCAGACGGGACTGTTTGTCCGGACGCAGCATCTTGAGGTCGTAAATCATATCCATATCTTTCACAATACTCATTTCCTGGGCTGCAGCAGCCGGACGGCCTTCGTAATCGTCGAAGAAAGTTTCGGGCAGCGGGAAGGTCTTGTCTTCGTACAGATTCAGATGACAGGTATCTGCCATCCAGTTGCGGTGAATCGCTTTATGATGGATGAGCAGACAGAAAGGTTTCGACTTGTCGCGTCCGTTTTCCATCCAGTCGATGGCATCATCGGTTATCAGGTTGGTAATATACCCGTGACGATGAACCGTATCGTTGTTTTGTGTAATGAAATCCGGATTGTAATAGTCGCCTTGTCCCGGCACAATCTCCCAATAATTGAAACCGGTAGGAAGACTTTCGAGATGCCATTTACCGACTAAGGCAGTCTGATAGCCTGCCTTCTGCAACAGCTTCGGAAAAGTTTGCTGGGCAGAATCGAACACACAGGTCGTATTGTCGTAAAACTTATTGGCACACGAATGTTTGCCGGTAATCATACATGCACGACTCGGACCACTCAGTGAATTGGCTACAAAGCTATTGGTAAAACGGACTCCATCTGCCGCAATACGGTCCAGATTGGGGGTTTCCACATAGCGCGTGTCATAGCAACTCATCATCTGGGCCGTATGATCGTCGGTCATGATGTAAACGATATTATATTTTTTCTGTTCTTCCTGCTTCTGCTGACAGGAAGAAGCTACAGCACTCAACGCAGCAAATCCTGCCACTGAATAAAACAAACTTGTATTCTTCATCTTAAATCATTTATTATAGAAGGTATTTTTTCAATATAAAGGAAGTCCATAGCGTCCGTCTACGATATCTTCCAGTTTTTCACTCATCGCTTTCAGTATTTCCGGATACTGAGTCGCCACATTGTGCTTCTCCTGAGGATCTTGCTTCAGATTATACAACTGAGGTTCTTTACTGTTTCCCAGTTCGATGTTTACATTATACTCATACGCTGCACCTCCACCCGGACGGATGTATTTCCACTCTCCGGAAAGTAAAGAAAGATTGTTGGCTGCATTTTGGGTAACCAGTGTTTCACGCCCAATTTTATCCTTGCCTGTCCATGCATCCAGCTGTGGCCGACTGTCGGGAGCTGCACCTTGGGGGATATCCGCTCCAACTACTTTTGACAAAGTAGCCATCCAGTCTATCTGGCTGACCAAAGCATCGGAAACCTGTCCGGACTTAATCTGAGCCGGCCAACTCCAGATACAGGGGACACGGGTTCCGGCTTCGTAGGCACTATACTTTCCTCCTCTGTATATTCCTCCCGGCTTATGATTGCCCAACAATTCTACCGCCTGGTCTTTATATCCATCGTCTACTACCGGACCATTGTCGCTCGAAAGAATAACCAAAGTGTTTTCATCCAGTCCCAAACGCTGTAAAGCATCGAGTACCTGCCCTACCGTCCAGTCGAATTCAAGCAGGCAGTCGCCACGAGGCCCCATTCCACTCTTACCGGTAAACTGCTCTCCCGGTACACGAGGAACATGGGCATCTTGTGTAGCCAGATAAAGAAAAAATGGTTTATCTTTCTGCTGTTCGATAAAGCGGATGGCCTTCTCGGTCAAGGTTTCTGCAATTTTCTCGTCTTTCCAAAGTGCTTTCTTTCCCCCTTTCATATAGCCGATACGGGAAATTCCGTTCACAATGGTCATATCGTGCCCGTGCGACGGATGCATACACAACATTTCAGGGTGTTCTTTTCCGGTAGGTTCACCGGGGAAATTGGCTTCGTAACTGACTTCTATCGGATCCGAAGGGTCCAGATTGTCTACCCGGTCATTTTCTACAAACACACAAGGAACGCGGTCGCCTGTAGCAGCCATAATATACGAATAATCGAATCCCAAATCGCGTACACCGGGAGTAAGGGTTTCATTCCAGTTTTGGGTACCTTGCTTATCTCCTAAGCCTAAATGCCATTTACCGACTACTCCGGTCGTATATCCTGCACTTTTGAAAAGATCGGCCATCGTATAACGTTCCGGACGGATAATCATACCGGCATTACCGGCAGCAATTCCGGTCCCCTGCCGACGCCACGCATATTCCCCTGTCAGCATGGCATAGCGAGAAGGCGTACTGGTAGCTGCTGCAGCATGCGCATTGGTAAAACGGATACCGTTTGCAGCCAAACGTTCCACATGTGGAGTATGAATGGTAGTCGCTCCGTTACAGCTTAAATCACCGTAACCAATATCATCGGCATAAATAAATACCACATTCGGTCTGTCGGACCCTCGATTGGCTCCATATACATTGGCTACTGTAGCCATAATAGTCATAGGAAGTAAATAAGAATATTTCTTCATAGATTGTTTTTTAAAGTAAAACAAAGAGAATTGTATCACTAAACACAGATAGGGATACAATAATAGCTATCGGAAAATCCGCGCTAAAATACGAATTATTCCCGATAACAAAAGGATGTAGGTCTGTTTATTTATTCTTTCGGAATAGTGAGTTGGAGCAGCTCTTCCATATTTCCATTGAATACATTCAAGTCTACCGATTCATCGATTCCCGGCAATGTTCCCACATCGGTATGCTGCCAGAACTTCCACTGCCCTTTGTATTCCACTGAATCTACATAATAATGGGCTATCCAATATGGATATGAATCGAATATCGAATCGTTGAGATAACGGTTCTTGAACTTATAAGAAGTATAAAGAATAGGCTTTACATGATAATGTTTCTCAATCTTGTCAAGCCATATTTTCAAATCGCGACGTAGCTTGGGAACGTCCTTGCTGCGTGTTTCAATATCAAGAACAGGAGGTAAATCTCCGGGTTCAAGTTTTACCGAACGGATAAAAAAATCGGCCTGACGGACTGCATCGGTCTTTGGATTATAAAAATGATAAGCACCGCGAATAAAGCCATACTGACGGGCCATATCGAAATTGCGTACGAAAGCAGTATCACTGAAATCGCCTCCTTCGGAAGCTTTCATAAAGACAAAACGAACGGGGAAAGGAGTTTGCTGGGTTTTATGTAATTCTTCCCAATCTATTTTCCCCTGATGATGTGATACGTCGAACCCATGTACGCTATATCCTTGAGGCAAACATACACCATAGGCTTTCACACCATAACAAGGTTTCCACCGGTAAGTATAGGGACGAATGAAAAAGTAATAAAAGACAATCACAAACAAAGCAGCAGACACTCCCAGAATCACATACTTCAGCCACAAGGGAATAGAAGAATATTCTGAGTCTTTCTTCTTTTTCCGGTTTCCTGAAGCAGCAGATTTGGAGCGTACAGTCTTTGTGCGCTTTTGTTTCGCTGTCTTACGCGTTTTATTTACCACCTGTATGGGCGGTTCTTTCACCATATCGTCTCTTTTTTTACATTTAAAAATGTCATCCCGAACAAGAGGAAATACATCCGGCACGCATCGCATACCCTGTCTCCCCATGTTCAGAATGACATTACTTATTTATTTCGCTATCAGAAACAATTCTTATTTAGCTTGTTCCAACTGCAAAGTCTTAGTCGGCTGGTCGCAAACTTCTGTAGGACCGAAGTACTGGATAGGACCCGGATATACATAAGCTGTTTCCTTAGCCCAAGTTTCACGCTGTGCAGCGAAAGCCTTAAATGGAGCACCATCCAATTTAACCAATGCTTTCTGGATAACTGGTTTCATTTCGCCGTGACGACGTTCCATGTTCATCATCATTGTGATAGGCACACCACCTGCAATCCATTCTTCAGCAGGAGCAGTTGTGTTGCGTACAGATGACATATAACCAGTCTTACCAGCAGCCATCAACATAGAAGCTGTGTAACCCAATGCATAGCAGTAGTCAGCATCGAAGTTAGAAGGAGCAGCACAACGACCTTCGTAACCGAAGAAGTGGTGCTGAGCAGCAAACTTACCTACGTATTTGCCTTCTTCTTTCCATGCAGCCAACTTAGTAGCAACCATTTCAGACAACAGTTTTTCAGTTTCGATCAAAGAAACCTGTACGTTTCCGTGTGGGTCACGATCCAAAGACAACTGACGAGCTACACCTTCTGGCAGAGAAGCGTAGATAGCAGAGTTAGCCGGAGACAACTTGCTGATGATATATTCACGCTGTTTAGAACGTTTGATATTGTTGAATTCTTCACCATTGTGAGCCAAGAAGTCGTTCAATTCAGCAATCAAGCTCTTCATAGCCGGAATGAATTCGATCAAACCTTCCGGAATCAATACTGTACCGAAGTTGTTGCCAGCAGCAGCACGGTCAGCTACTACCTGAGCGATGTAAGTCACTACATCGTCCAAAGACATATTCTTAGCTTCAACCTCTTCAGAGATGATACATACGTTAGGCTGAACCTGCAAAGCACATTCCAATGCAATGTGAGAAGCTGAACGACCCATCAACTTAATGAAGTGCCAGTATTTGCGTGCTGAGTTACAGTCGCGCTGGATGTTACCGATTACTTCAGCGTAAGTCTTACAAGCAGTATCGAAACCGAATGAAGTTTCAATCATATCATTCTTCAAGTCACCGTCGATAGTCTTAGGACAACCGATTACCTGTACACCATAGTTCTTAGCTGCATAGTATTCAGCCAATACACAAGCATTAGTATTAGAGTCGTCACCACCGATAATAACCAAAGCTTTGATACCCAGCTCTTTCAAGATTTCATAACCTTTTTCGAACTGTTCTTCTTTTTCCAATTTAGTACGGCCAGAACCAATGATATCGAAACCACCAGTGTTACGGTATTCATCGATAATGTCAGAAGTCAATTCAATATATTTGTGATCAACCAAACCGCCAGGACCCAAGATGAAACCGTACAGTTTGTTAGCTGGATTCAATTTCTTGATACCATCGAACAAACCAGAGATTACGTTGTGTCCGCCCGGAGCCTGACCACCAGACAAGATTACACCTACATTCATAGGAGCATGTTCAGTAGCTTCACCTTCTACAAACTTGATCAACGGCATACCGTAAGTATTCGGGAACAAAGCTTTAATAGCTTCCTGGTCAGCTACAGACTGAGTCGGTTCTCCTTCCTGTACCTTTACTGCACCTTTCAGCGCTTTAGGCAATTTAGGCTGATAAGCAGCTCTTGCAATTTGTAATGCACTTTTTGTCATAATTGTATTATTATATAATAAGATGTAAATAATTCTACGTCTGTGCAAATTTCGTGTTTTTTTCGGAAATATAAAAGAATCCGAAGAACTTTTCTTCAATTCAAAAAAGCCGTTACAAAGGTTTCCTGCCGAAGACATTTTATATCCTCTTCATCCCCATATCATACAAAATCAGAATAACAATCAGATTCTTTCCTGCTACATACCGTCTCCAATTATAAAAGCACATGGAAAATACAAGCATATAAAACTGTAATTAATAGGAATTGTCGAGCAAAAAGGTTATCTTTACCCCCGAAACAAACTTATTATAAACTTCTAAAAACTTACAACTATGGCTAATAGAAGAAACTTAAAGAAAAATGTTAACTATATCTCAGACCTGGTAGCAGGCTTATGTATCGTAGAAAGCATGAATGCAAAAGAAGAAAACAGAGAAGCAATCAGCCAGCTGTTTTTGCAAATCGTAAACTTAAGAAGAGATATCATCAGCCGTATCAGCCATACTGAACCGGGAAGTGTAAAGGTATTCTACAAGAAACTGAAAAGCGACTTCAATACAGAAGTGGAAGCAATATTCAAAAAATTAGAAGAATTGGGTAAATAATACGAATGAAACAAACTATTTGCCGGTTTATCTACCAAAAAGTGTTAGGCTGGAAAGCTGAAGTCAATGTTCCGGACTTCGACAAGTGTATTATCTGCGCAGCTCCTCATACCACCAATTGGGACTTGTTCATCGGCAAGCTTTTCATTAGCTCGATAGGGCGTGAATCCGGCTTTATGATGAAGAAAGAATGGTTTTTCTTTCCTTTGGGAATTCTGTTCCGATGGATGGGGGGAATACCTGTACACCGCAGCAAACGCACTTCGATGGTAGATCAGATTATCCAACAAATAAAAAAGAGCGAAAAGTTTCATTTAGCAATTACACCGGAAGGAACACGTTCTGCAAATCCAGAATGGAAAAAAGGCTTTTACTACATTGCATTAGGAGCTCAGATCCCCATTGTCCTGATTGGTATCGACTACGAGAAAAAATGTATTTCTGCTAATAAATACTTGATTCCAAGTGGAGATATTGAGAAAGACATGCGAGAAATAAAACTCTACTTCAAGCATTTTAAAGGTAAGCATCCGGAGAAATTTGCATTAGGTGAAATTTAACTTGTTCATCCGTACACTAACTTAAAAACTGAAAAGTCATGTACACAATACAAGCCAATCCATCGGGTACACGTTCCATCGAGGTATCGGATGCCCATCTGCAGACCATCGAGAAGTATTCTCTGTTCCAACAGTTGATAGACAGCAATGGTATTGTAGACGAAAGCGTGCTCGACAAATTAAAACTGAACATACGTTCTCTGATTTCATCAATGGAAGGAAACAGCAAGGATTTGCTGGACTTATGCATTGATGTAATTTACCATAACAATATGAAAGCATTCGGCTTACACCAACTGATTATGCTTTATATTAAATGGGAAGAAGAAAAGGAAGACAATAATACTGCTTCTGCCACAGAGTAAAAGAAATACAAAAAGATTAAGGAGTTAAGAAAAACAAGCAGTCAGAAAAGAAAAGAGAAACACACAGTGAGACCAATACATGGCACAAAGCAATGTATCGGGAAATCCAGTTGTTCACCTCCTTGCTTTTTGACTACTTCAAATTCTTAACTCCTTAATTGCTGAAAAGATATTCAGGATATTCATCAACCTTCAAACAATCAAAACATTGAAAGAGTATAAGCTAACCGACTGGTTGCCTACAACCAAAAAAGAAATAGAGCTAAGAGGATGGACAGAACTCGATGTCATCCTGTTCAGTGGAGATGCTTACGTAGACCATCCGTCGTTCGGAGCAGCAGTTATCGGAAGAATGCTGGAATCGCAGGGACTGCGTGTAGCCATTGTACCCCAACCTAACTGGCGAGACGATTTACGCGACTTCAAAAAGCTGGGACGCCCCCGTCTGTTTTTCGGTGTATCTGCCGGATGTATGGATAGCATGGTCAATAAATACACAGCCAACAAACGACTTCGAAGCGAAGATGCTTATACTCCCGACGGACGCCATGACATGCGTCCGGAATATCCGAGTATTGTCTATACCCAAATACTAAAGAAACTTTACCCGGACGTACCGGTCGTATTGGGAGGAATAGAAGCTTCCCTGCGCCGACTGACTCATTACGACTACTGGGAGGATAAGGTACATCCTTCTATCTTGCTTGAATCGGGAGCAGACTTGCTGATTTATGGCATGGGAGAAAAACCACTTACCGACTTGTGCAAGCATCTGCACCATTCACCGGAATTACCGAAAGATTTACCGCAAACTGCTTATCTGTGTCCGAGCAAGGAATTCTCTCCACAAGAAGGAGACCTGCGTCTTTTCTCTCACGAAGAGTGTTTGAAAGACAAGAAGAAACAGGCCGAAAACTTCCGACACATAGAAGAAGAGTCCAACAAATACGAAGCGGCTCGTATCTGGCAGGAAACCGGCAATCAGGTAGTGATAGTGAACCCTCCTTACCCACCGATGACACAAGGTGAACTGGATATGTCATTCGACCTTCCTTACACCCGCTTGCCGCATCCGAAATACAAGGGGAAGCGAATTCCGGCTTTCGAAATGATTAAATTCTCCGTCAACATTCACCGCGGATGCTTCGGAGGATGTGCTTTTTGTACCATCTCTGCACATCAGGGAAAATTCATTGTCAGCCGCAGCAAGGAAAGTATCCTGCGCGAGGTAAAAGCTATCACCGAAATGCCCGACTTTAAAGGCTATTTGAGTGATTTAGGGGGACCGTCTGCCAATATGTACATGATGCGCGGACGAGACGAGAAGATGTGCCGGCGCTGCAAGCGTCCCTCGTGCATTCACCCGAAAGTATGCCCTAACCTGAATACAGACCACCGTCCGCTGCTCGACATTTACAAGTCGGTAGATGCATTGCCCGGTATCAAGAAGAGCTTTATCGGAAGCGGAGTACGCTACGACTTACTGCTTCACGAAAGCAAAGACCCCGCTGTAAACCAAAGCACTGCACAGTATACCCGAGAACTTATTGCCCGCCACGTGAGCGGACGACTGAAAGTGGCACCGGAACATACAAGCGACCGTGTTTTGTACCTCATGCGAAAACCACCTTTCGAGCAGTTCCAGCGGTTCAAACGAATCTTCGACAAGCTGAACAAAGAGTTAAATCTGCGCCAACAGATTATTCCCTACTTCATCAGCAGTCATCCCGGATGCACGGAAGAAGACATGGCCGAACTGGCTGTAATTACCAAGCGGCTGGATTTCCATCTGGAACAAGTACAGGACTTTACTCCTACTCCGATGACCGTAGCCACTGAAGCATGGTATACCGGCTTCCATCCTTACACACTCGAACCGGTATTCTCTGCCAAGACTCCCAAAGAAAAGCTGGCACAGCGCATGTTCTTCTTTTGGTACAAACCGGAAGAGAGAAGAGCCATTATCAGCGAACTTAAGCGCATTGGCAGAAGCGATCTGATAGACAAGCTGTACGGAAGATAAATATCCCCTAAATAGGGTATTTCCATTCCCGGCAAAGTAGTGTACCTTTGCGGCTAACAAAAAAAACAGATTTATGAATATAGCCGCACTTATTTCCGGAGGTGTAGACAGCGCCGTAGGGGTACACTTGCTTTGCGAACAAGGTTATAAGCCCGACCTTTTCTATATCAAGATAGGAATGGATACCGACGAGAGCTTAAGCTGCACAGCCGAAGAAGACATCGAACTGGCTTCGGCTACTGCAAGAAAATACGGGCTGAAATTCGACATCGTAGACCTCCAGAAAGAATATTGGGAAAATGTGGTTGCATACACTATCGATAAGGTGAAACAAGGCTTTACCCCAAATCCGGATGTGATGTGCAACAAACTGATAAAATTCGGATGCTTTGAAAGGAAAGTGGGATATGCCTACGACCAAATCATGACCGGACACTATGCCACAACCTGTAGGATAGACGGGCGCACATGGCTGGCCACAGCAAAAGATCCGGTAAAAGACCAGACCGACTTTCTAGCACAGATAGACTACTTGCAGGTTTCCAAACTATTACTTCCTTTAGGAGAATATACCAAGCAAGAGATACGCCGCATAGCCCAACAGGCCAAACTGCCCAGTGCACAGCGAAAAGACAGCCAAGGCATCTGTTTCCTGGGAAAAATCAATTATAACGACTTTATCCGCCGTTTTTTAGGCGAACGTCAGGGAAATATCATTGAGTTGGAAACAGGAAAGAAACTGGGTACACACAAAGGATTTTGGTTTCATACCATCGGACAAAGAAAAGGACTGGGATTGAGTGGAGGGCCTTATTTTGTAGTCGACAAAGATACCACCCAAAACATACTCTATGTATCGAAAGGATACGATACAGAAAAACAATACGGCCACCACTTCAAACTCCAGGACTTCCATTTTATTACCTGCAACCCGTTTACCCCCGACAAAGAAGAAAGAATCTGCTTCAAAATCCGGCACACAGATACATTCCACACCGGCAAGCTCATCAAGTCCGAACACGGCTACCTCGTAGAAAGCGACCAGAAACTTCAGGGTATTGCTCCCGGACAATTCGGAGTGGTATACGATGCACAGGCACACTTATGTATCGGCAGCGGAGAAATCAGATTATAATATCCGCAGCACACGACACAGGGAAAAAGCTTCAACCGACGCCGTCGGCTACACAGCCACCGTCGGCGAATCCAAATCCGACGACGTCGATTGTACAGCCAGCGTCGTTGATTACAGAACAAGAACAGCATTGCGCACACTTCCCATTAAAGATACAATGCAAACACTTATTCCATAAAAAAAGTTGAAACAATAAAGATCCGGCTGTTCCAAAATCACCAGCCTCAATCTTCATTGTTTCAACTCCTTACTATATTATCTATCGTTTATTCCTCTGAGAACGTTTTGATACGCTGCTCCTCGGTCAGACGGCAAATCAGCAAAGTATCATTTTTCTCTGCTACAATATATCCGTCTAATCCCTGAATGACAACTTTTTTCTCCTGAGTAGTATGCACAATACAGTTACGGGTCTCATGCAACTTGATATTCTCTCCTACACATACATTATTATGTGCATCCTTTTTGGAGTTCTCATGCAGCGAGCCCCAGGTTCCCAAATCACTCCATCCGAATGAAGCAGGAAAAACGAATATCTCATCAGCCTTTTCCATTACCGCATAGTCTATAGAGATATTCTCACACATCGGGAACAGTTCATTCACCATTTCCTGCTCTTTTTCTGTATGGTAATAAGGAATCATCCGTTCGAATATCTCCGCAATAGGTGGCTGATACACCCGCATTGCATTGACTATGGTATTCACATTCCATATAAAAATTCCGGCATTCCAGAAGAAATTGTTATGCTGCACATAACGGCGGGCAGTTTCCAAATCCGGCTTTTCCTTAAAGGCATCTACACGATAAATTTCTTTATTCGAAGGAGAAGCCATCGACATATCCGCTTCGATATATCCATATCCGGTTTCCGGTCGTGTAGCCTTCATTCCCAAAGTCACAATTGCATCCGAATCGGCAGTAAACTTCATGGCCGAAGTTATCACTCTTGCAAATTCTCTGGAATCCATTACGATATGATCGCTGGGAGTCACCACAATATTGGCTTTAGGATTCAAGGTTTTGATTTTCCAGCTGACATAAGCAATACAAGGAGCCGTATTTCTGCGGCAAGGCTCCAGCAAGACATGACCTTCCGGCATATCGGGCAACTGTTCCTTTACTATATCTTCGTATTGGGCAGAAGTGACTACCCATACATTTTCAGGTAAACAAATTCCTTTAAAACGGTCTACAGTAAGTTGAAGCAGGGTTTTTCCACATCCCAGAACATCAATAAACTGCTTTGGAAGCTTTGTCGTACTCATCGGCCAAAACCGGCTGCCAACCCCTCCTGCCATTATTACCAAATGATTATTGTTCAAGTTCATATAAGCTATATTCTTTTGGTTTTTGCAAATATAGAGAATTATTGATTAGTTTTCCTTTTTTTTACATTTTTATTCGTGACTCTCACTCAAGATAAGGTTTACCTTGCAAAACTTACACATTCTTTTTACTTTTGTCTTTCAACTATAAAGAAAAAGACATGCTACATTATCCTTGTATATTAACAATTGCAGGTTCCGACTGTAGCGGCGGAGCCGGCATACAGGCCGATATCAAAGCCATTTCTGCGTTGGGAGCTTATGCTGCCAGTGCCATCACAGCCATTACCGTACAAAATACCTGTGGAGTATCCGACATACATCCCATTCCGGCACAATATGTAAAAGGACAAATCGATGCTGTCATGACCGACATTCGTCCGCAAGCTATCAAAATAGGAATGATTAATGATGTGGAAATTGTAAAGGTAATAGCCGATGCCATCCGCAAATATAAGCCTGCCCACGTGGTACTCGATCCGGTCATGGTATCGACAAGCGGCTGCAAACTCATCGAAGACAAAGCCATAGAGGCACTTACCCGCGAACTGATTCCACTGGCTACTCTTATCACCCCCAATCTGCGCGAAGCCGAAGTACTTGCCGGCTGTCCGATAAAAACAGTAGAAGATATGAAACAGACAGCAGACCGCCTGCTGGAATATCAATGTCAGGCCGTATTAATCAAAGGCGGACATCTGGAAGAAGGAGACATGTGCGATGTGCTTAAGACCAGTCAACAGCCAGAGCCGTATCTTTTTACAGCTCCTAAAATAGAAAGTAAAAACACCCATGGCACCGGATGTACGTTATCGTCGGCCATTGCAACCTTCCTTGCTTTAGGTAATTCCACGGAAGAGGCTGTAAAGAAAGCAAAAGAATATGTGTATCAGGGAATTGTATCTGGGAAAGATATTCACATCGGCGAAGGACATGGTCCTCTGAATCATTTCCACTCCCCGGTAGCAATGCACATTTTAAGCCAAAATGAGTAATTATTCAAAAGAATCATTACCTTTGCAAGTAGTATAACTTTAATTAAAAACAAAAAACTTATGAAAGCATTTGTATTTCCCGGACAAGGTGCCCAGTTTGTAGGAATGGGAAAAGACTTGTACGAAAACTCACCTTTAGCTAAAGAATTATTCGAAAAGGCAAACGATATTTTAGGTTACCGCATTACTGATATCATGTTCGAAGGCACAGACGAGGACTTGCGCCAGACAAAAGTAACACAGCCTGCAGTATTCCTTCACTCAGTAATTTCTGCATTGTGCATGGGCGACAAGTTCCAGCCTGAAATGACAGCCGGCCACTCTTTAGGAGAATTTTCTGCATTGGTTGCAGCCGGAGCATTGTCATTCGAAGATGGGTTGAAACTGGTTTATGCTCGTGCAATGGCTATGCAAAAAGCATGCGAAGCACAACCGTCTACAATGGCAGCTATCATCGCATTGCCTGATGAAAAAGTAGAAGAAATCTGTGCATCAGTAGCAGCAGAAGGTGAAGTTTGTGTTGCAGCCAACTACAACTGCCCGGGACAGATTGTTATTTCAGGTTCTATCGAGGGTATCAACAAAGCTTGCGAACTGATGAAAGCTGCCGGAGCAAAACGTGCACTTCCTCTGAAAGTAGGTGGTGCTTTCCATTCTCCATTGATGGAGCCTGCAAAAGTTGAGTTGGAAGCAGCAATCAATGCTACAGAATTCCACACTCCCAAATGCCCTGTTTACCAGAATGTAGATGCCAAACCTTATACAGACCCAGCTCAGATTAAAGCGAATCTGGTAGCTCAGCTGACCGCTTCTGTACGTTGGACACAGACTGTACAAAACATGATTGCCGACGGTGCAGATGAATTTACAGAATGCGGACCGGGTGCCGTACTGCAAGGTCTTATCAAGAAAATCAATAAAGAAGCTAACGCACACGGTATCGAATAAATTTAAGACATGCACTTATAATTTATAAGCATACAATCTTCAGAACTCCTCTTGTCTGTGAGTAAAATCCATTTTTCAAGCTCCAGACAAGAGGAGTTTTTTGTTCCAATTTCAATTTGAAAGTATTGCTTTCTTGCATTAGTTTACCTTTCATATACTCCTCTTCCACATCCTCCATTATCTTCTATACATATCTCCTTACTTCGCCATAGTTCTAACTGGTAAATCATTGTCTTTACAGACATACCTATACATTTTTCATACAAATGTGTATAAAATACGTTTACATAGTTACATAAACAATCTTTCCAATTGCAACATTTTACCGGTATATACAAACATTTATAATACAATATATTACAATCATTGACTAAAATTATTTTCCAGTTTTCAGGAGGATTTTACCAGAAAAAATCATTTTAGTAAAAAATAAAACATACCTTTGTAAGGAAACAAACTAACGGTTTCATAACCATGAAAGAAAGATTGCAACAGCTCAAAACACTGATTAATGAAGGACAAACCGAAGCCGCCATCAGCGAGCTCAACCTACTGACAACTTCAGCTTCTGATACCATCGCTGCAGAGGCTTACTATCTGCTGGGAAATGCCTATCGAAAGCAAGGAAACTGGCAACAGGCTTTAAATCATTATCAGGAAGCAATTCATCTGAATCCGGAAAGCCCTGCTATGGAAGCACGCGCAATGGTTATGGACATCCTTAATTTCTATAATAAAGATATGTTTAATCAATAAGAAAGGTAATCTTATGGCTAAAATGAAAGGTGTGGTAGTAGTGAATACCGAACGCTGCAAAGGATGCAACTTGTGTGTTGTGGCATGTCCATTGCATGTGTTATCACTCACCGCCAAAGTAAATCAGAAAGGATATAATTATGTTCAGCAGGTAGTAGAAGATACTTGCAACGGATGTACTTCATGTGCAATTGTATGCCCGGATGGCTGTCTGACGGTATACAGAGCAAAAAGTGAAGAATAGTTTTCTTACGTTTTACTTCCCTGTATGAATCTGCATAGAAATCGGATAGTCCCCATGAAATACAGGAACAGACCTAAGAATCCAATAACTTTAAAACTATAACTAATAAACTCAAAAATATGGCAGAAGAAGTAGTTCTAATGAAAGGTAACGAAGCCATTGCTCATGCAGCTATACGCATCGGTGTAGACGGCTATTTCGGTTACCCTATCACTCCCCAATCAGAAGTATTGGAAACTCTTGCCGAACAGAAGCCTTGGGAAACCACCGGAATGGTCGTTCTTCAGGCCGAAAGTGAAGTTGCAGCAATCAATATGGTATATGGAGGTGCAGGAAGCGGAAAAATGGTCATGACATCCTCTTCAAGCCCTGGTGTCAGTCTGAAACAAGAGGGTATCTCTTACATTGCTGGCGCCGAATTGCCTTGTCTTATCGTCAATGTCATGCGTGGAGGTCCCGGACTGGGAACCATTCAGCCCAGTCAAGCCGATTATTTTCAAACTACTAAAGGAGGAGGTCACGGCGACTATCATCTGATAGCACTGGCTCCGGCATCGGTACAGGAAATGGCAGACTTTGTAGGTCTGGCTTTCGACCTTGCTTTTAAATATCGTAATCCGGCAATGATTCTGGCCGATGGAGTAATCGGACAAATGATGGAAAAAGTAGTATTGCCAGCTCCCCGTCCACGCCGTACAGAAGCAGAAATCATCGAACAATGCCCATGGGCTACTACCGGATGCAACAACCGTAAACCGAATATCATCACTTCATTGGAACTTGATCCTGCTATCATGGAACAACGCAACCTCCATCTACAGGAAAAATACGCTGCTATCGAAGCTAATGAGGTTCGCTACGAAGAATTGAACTGCGAAGATGCCGAATACCTGATTGTGGCTTTTGGTTCATGTGCCCGTATTGCGCAGAAGTCTATGGAACACGCTCGTGAAGAAGGTATCAAAGTAGGTCTTTTCCGTCCCATCACTCTTTGGCCATTCCCAAGCAAAGCACTGCAAGAAAGAAGCAAACAGGTGAAAGGAATTCTTGTAGTAGAATTGAACAGCGGACAGATGATTGAAGATGTAGAACTGGCTGTAAGATGCAATGTTCCGGTTGCACACTTCGGACGTTTGGGTGGTATTGTACCCGATCCGGATGAAGTAATCGATGCATTAAAAGAAAAATTCATTAACAAGTAAGACCCATGAACAACATCGACAAAATCAGAAACATTTTGAACATCTTGTTCATGATTGGAGCAGTTGCTTCCATTATACTCTATTTTTCCTTGGGAGACGATAAAAGCATCTTTTTCTACGTATGCGGTGCTTCTTTATTCCTAAAAATGATGGAATTTGTACTCCGTTTCTTACTACGATAACTCAGGAGGTAAAAGTATGACAAAAGAAGAAATAATGAAACCCGAGAATCTGGTTTACCAGAAGCCTCGCTTGTTAAACGATAATCCCATGCACTACTGCCCGGGATGTAGCCACGGCGTAGTACACAAACTTATAGCCGAAGTAATTGAAGAAATGGGTATGGCCGACAAAACTGTAGGTATCAGTCCTGTAGGTTGTGCCGTATTTATGTATAACTATTTGGATATCGACTGTCAGGAAGCAGCTCACGGACGTGCACCAGCTTTAGCTTCTGCCATCAAACGTCTGTGGCCGGACCGCCTTGTCTTCACTTATCAGGGAGACGGTGACTTGGCCTGTATCGGTACAGCAGAAACGATTCATGCACTGAACCGTGGAGAAAACATCACCATCATTTTCATCAACAATGCAATCTACGGAATGACTGGTGGACAGATGGCTCCTACTACACTATTAGGTATGAAGACTGCAACTTGCCCTTACGGACGTATTCCTGAAATTCATGGTTATCCGTTGAAAATGACAGAAATTGCTGCCACATTAGAAGGAACCTGCTATGTTACCCGCCAGTCTGTCCATACAGTTGCTGCTATCCGAAAAGCCAAAAAAGCCATTCGCAAAGCCTTCGAAAACTCCATGCAAGGCAAAGGCTCTAACTTGGTAGAAATCGTTTCAACCTGTAACTCAGGATGGAAGATGACTCCGGATGCAGCCAATAAATGGATGGAAGCAAATATGTTCCCATTCTACCCATTGGGCGACTTGAAAGATACAACTCTGTAAACTTGTATTTGACATAGACGTGCCAAGAACATAACCTAAAAAATCAAGAAGTATGAAAGAAGAAATTATCATAGCCGGCTTCGGAGGACAAGGAGTCTTGTCGATGGGAAAGATACTGGCATACTCCGGACTGATGGAAAACAAAGAAGTAACCTGGATGCCTGCTTACGGCCCTGAACAACGAGGCGGAACCGCCAATGTAACAGTCATCGTAAGTGATGAACGCATTTCCTCTCCTATCCTCAGTAAATATGATACTGCCATTATCTTGAACCAGCCTTCACTGGCCAAGTTTGAAGACAAGGTTAAGCCAGGCGGAGTACTGATCTACGACGGATACGGTATTATCAATCCTCCTACCCGTAAAGATATCCATGTATACCGCATTGACGCCATGGATGAAGCCAATGAACGTAAAATGGCCAAAACATTCAATATGATTGTGTTAGGCGGATTGCTGAAGATACGTCCAGTAGTATCTATTGAAAGTGTAATCAAAGCATTACATAAAACCTTACCGGAACGTCATCATCATCTGATTCCGATGAATGAAGAAGCCATTCACATTGGTATGGATATCATCAAAGAAGTGTAAAAAGACTTTATACAATCATTAGAGAAGTGACCGTTTTATCATCACATAAGAGTGAGGAAACGGCCACTTTTCTTTTAAAAAGCACACACATCATTCTATCCTCCTTATCTTCTCTCCTGCTCACTCTTTGTGTTTTTTCATAGATAAAATACAATTATTTTGCCTACGACACAACAACTACATCTCTTCTCTTTCAGTTTCATTTGTTTTTTTATATTATTACTCTGCTATTCACCTATTTCTTTTCATTTTTATATTGTATCTTTGTCAACATTATGAGGAAGATACTTTTTATAACCCTATTGATATTGATTAGCGGAAAAATTGCCGCACAAGTTCCTGTCCAAAACCAATTCAGTCAGTTTGGTAGTTCTGCTTCAGGCATGGACGGAAATCTATATGACCGTAACGGAAATCCTATAGATACCACAGCTGTGATTGATGCCAGCACTATACCTATCGGACTTTCTTCGTGGACTATTGACGAGCGATTCGGAATCATCACAGAAGTTCCGGTAGATACTTTGTTGTATAACTTCCAGAATACAAACGATACTGGAGGTCCAACAGGACATTACACATACTTAGGAAACTTAGGTTCTCCACGCATCTCTCATGTCTTTTTTGAACGTAAAGACCCCAGCCAACTGTTCTTTACCGATCCGTATGACTTTACCGTACGGACTCCACAAGATGTAGTATATACAAATACCAAATCTCCTTTCTCCAATCTGACCTACTACAAGCAAGGAGGTGGAGAATATGGTGAAGAACGTTTCAAAGCTTATTTTGCAGTCAATGCCAACAAACGTTTGGGATTCGGCTTTAATATCGACTATACGTACGGACGAGGCAAATACCAACACCAGTCTACAGCTCTCTTCAACGGAAATCTTTTTGCATATTATAGAGGAGACAAGTATAATATGCACTTCAGTTTCATCAACGACAACCTGAAAGTGGCAGAAAACGGTGGTATTACAGACGACCATTACATCACCAAGCCGGAACAGATTGGAGATGGCCAAAAACTTGATGCTTCAGAAATTCCGGTCAATTTTGAAAGTATCTGGAACCACAACACAGGATATCATGGCTTTTTAACCCACCGCTACAACCTTGGGTTCTACCGTGACAATCCAGATAAGAACGATACAATCAACACTGAGATTTTTGTGCCTGTAACCAGCTTCATACATACATTGAAGGTGGACATGAATCGTCGTAAATACATTTCTCAAGACGAAACTAAAAATCAGTCGTATTTTGAAAACAACTTCCTCAGCCCGGACAACACAGATATCACCAAACAGCTGATTGTAAAAAACACATTAGGATTGTCACTTCTAGAAGGCTTCAACAAATGGGCAAAAGCCGGACTAACAGCCTTCGTAAGTCACGAATACCGTCGTTTTACCATGACAGATACCATAGCAGACAATCCCGGACAGCGTATTCAAACCGATTACGTGGAAAATGTAGTATCTGTAGGAGGACAATTAATAAAAGAACAAGGAAAGACACTTCATTACAATGTAACCGGTGAAGTAGCTTTATTGGGTGAAGATATAGGACAATTCCAGATAGAAGGAACCGGAGACTTGAATTTCCGATTGTTCAATGATACAGTACGCCTGGAAGCCAATGCCTATATCAAAAATCTGAATCCGGTATTCTACTACCGACACTTCCACTCTAAACACTATTGGTGGGATCAGGATTTGTCGAAGATTATGCGTACACGTATTGAAGGTAAACTTAGCATAGACCACTGGAAAACCCAGTTACGTGCAGGTGTAGAAAACATCACCAACTATACCTATTTAGACAACACATCAGTAAAATATACAGCAACCACTGAAGAGAAAGAAACCGTGACATACAAAAATGACTTGGCTGTCCGTCAGCACTCTGGAAATATTCAAATTCTTAGTGCCAGCTTACGCCAAGACTTCAAATGGGGTATCCTGCATCTCGACAATGAAATTACTTATCAGAAATCGAGCAACCAAAATGTACTCCCTTTACCCGACCTGTCACTGTACCATAACCTTTACCTCCGTTTTGGCCTTGCCAAAAAGGTATTAAAGGTAGAATTGGGTGCCGATGTACGCTATTTCACTAAATACTACGCACCCGATTATGCTCCGGCAATCGGACAGTTCTATCTGCAAAATCCGGAAACACGCTATAAAGTGGGTGGATATCCTTTGGTGAATGCCTATTTGAACCTGCACTTGAAGCGTACACGTATTTTCCTGAATATGTACAATTTGATACAAGGAGATATGGGTGGAGGCTATTTCACAGCTCCTCATTACCCATTAAATCCGCGTTCACTCAAATTTGGACTTTCATGGAATTTCTTCGACTAAGCAGTATATACTATGAACAAAAAATTACTGAAATATATCCTGATAGGTATAACCATCTCAATATGTATTATCTTGCTGGGTACGCGTAAAGAAAGAAAAGAAAATTCTCCAGCCCCACGAGATTATGCAGAAATTATAAAAGAAGGTGTACTCCGTGCCGTTACAGAATATAATTCGGTAAGCTATCATATTATAAACGATACGATAGAAGGATTTGACTATGCACTGCTTCATGCCTTTGCACAAGACAAAGGCATAAAGTTGGAGATTACTCCCGAAATGAGCTTTGAAAAAAGATTGCAAGGCATACTTGAAGGAAAATACGATCTACTTGCCACAGGTACATTAGTCAATACCCAGTCAAAAGACTCCCTGCTTTTTACCCAAACACTGATACTAAGCAAACAAGTGCTGGTACAACGGAAGAAAGAAACAGACAGTCTGTATATAGACAACCAACTGGAACTGGCACACAAGACTTTGCACGTAATCAAAAACTCTCCGGCTTTGCTTCGCATTCACAACCTGATGGAAGAAATAGCCGACACAATCTACATAGAAGAGGTTGAACTCTACGGTGCAGAACAACTGCTGGCTATGGTCTCCGAAGGCGACATCGATTATGCCGTATGCGATGAAAACATTGCGAAAAGTGCGCTTGCCGATTTTCCGAACCTCGACATCAGCACCTACATCAGTTTTACTCAATTTTATGCCTGGGGAGTAAACAAACATTCTCCCGTCTTACTCGACAGTTTAAACAGTTGGCTGAACAGCTATATGGAAACTAAAGAGTACCAAAAGCTTTACAAAAAGTATTTTCATTAAACATTCTTGTTACTATGATAAGTCTGAAAACCGTCAATTGGGGATTCATCGGATGTGGTGAAGTAACCGAGAAAAAAAGCGGCCCAGCCTTCAACATGATTGAGGGTTCCAAAGTAGTGGCTGTGATGAGTCGTGATGAAGAAAAAGTAAAATCATATGCACGCCGGCACAATATTCCCCGCTGGTATACCGATGCACAGGAACTGATAGGCGACGAAGATGTAAATGCCATTTATATCGCTACCCCTCCCTCCTCTCATGCAACTTTTGCCATTATGGCCATGAAAGCAGGAAAACCGGTATATATAGAAAAACCGATGGCTGCCAGCTACGAAGACTGTGCACGCATCAACCGTATTTCGAAAGAAACAGGTGTACCTTGCTTTGTAGCCTATTACCGACGCTACCTCCCTTACTTCCAGAAAGTACGTGAACTGGTGGAAAGTGGAGAAATAGGCAATGTAATCAATATTCAGATTCGCTTTGCCCAACCTCCGCGCAACCTCGACTACAACAGTACCAACCTGCCCTGGCGTGTACAACCAGATATTGCCGGAGGAGGTTACTTTTACGATTTAGCACCACACCAGCTGGATATGCTGCAGGATATGTTCGGCTGTATTCTTGAAGCCGAGGGTTATAAAAGCAACCGTGGCGGATTGTATCCTGCAGAAGATACCATCAGCGCCTGTTTCAAGTTTGAATCCGGATTGCCCGGTTCCGGTTCATGGTGCTTTGTAGCTCATGATTCGGCCAAAGAAGACAGAATTGAAATCATAGGAGACAAAGGTATGATTTGTTTCTCGGTATTTACCTACGAACCAATAGCACTACATACCCAGCGAGGAAGGGAAGAAATTCTTCCTCCCAACCCACCGCATGTACAGCTTCCGCTTATCAAAGCAGTAGTAGAACATCTGCAAGGAAAAGCCATCTGCACTTGCGACGGTATCAGTGCGACTCCTACCAACTGGGTAATGGACCGTATTTTGAATAAACTGTAAAACATGAAACTGTTTTTCCGATACATTGGAATTTTTCTGTTTCTCTGTCAAAGCCTTCATGCTCAGACAGAGAAACGGAAGAGTTTTGCACAATGGCTCGAAAAAACATTCAGCGAAACAGATACAACCTATATTTCGCCCAATAAATACAACCTGACATTCATGGTGGAACAAAGTTTCTGGCACGAACGATACAGTCTGAAAGGCGATATAGGAGACGGTAAACAAAGCATCAGTTTCGCCCCTAATGCGACCCCTAAAATCGGAGCATATTTTGGCTGGAGATGGATCTTTTTAGGATTTTCATTCAGTATCCCGGATTTAATAAAAAAGAATAAAAACGGAAAATCGAAGGAAGAATACGTCTTCAACCTGTACAGTTCGCGCATAGGACTGGATCTGTACTACCGAAAAACAGGAAACGACTTTCACATTACTTCTTACTCCAATTTCGATATTCCTTCCGACTACATCGGACAAGACTTTGGAGGATTTCAAAGCAAAATTGTAGGACTCAACACATACTGGATATTCAACAACAAGCATTTTTCCTACCCGGCAGCATACAGCCAGTCCACCAACCAACGCCGCAGTTGCGGCTCGTTTATGGCCGGATTTTCATATTCACATCACCAGATTTCGTTCGATTATACCCAGCTTCCGGACGAAATGATTACCCACATAGCACCTTCTCTTATCTTTAACCGGCTGCAATACCACGATTACAATTTAAGTGCAGGATATGGATATAACTGGGTCTTTGCAAAAAACTGTCTGCTGAATGTTTCTCTCATGCCGGCAATTTCTTACAAACGGGCTAAGATAAACGGAAAGCCTGCCAATCTGGATGACAGCTGGACCGGATGGATGAAGGATTTGAACTTCGATTTAATAACCCGTGCCGGTATTACCTGGAACAACAGCAAATATTATGTAGGAGCTTCACTCATTGTCAATACATACGACTACCGCCGTACCCGCTTTGCCATGACCAACTCCTTTGGTAGCTTGCGCATCTATGCCGGATTCAACTTCTGGAAACGAAGGGAATACAGAGAAAAATAGAACTTTACCACGATATACAGTTGCTCTTCTCCGAACCCAAATCTCATGCCACCAATAAAACCGTTCCCTTCTATCTGTCTTTTTCTATATCCGACGACGTCGGCTGCATAATCGGCGTCGCTAACTATACAACCGGCGACGCTGACTGTATAAACGACGACGGCGGTTACACCACATTCTATGTTGTAATACGCTACAATACCCTCATACAACAGAAACAAGAACAATGCTTTTCCGATAAAGCCGTCAAAAACATAAAATTAGGGCTGACTTCGTTTTTACAAAGCCAGCCCTAAACTGAAATATCTCTTTTCTACTTTTTATCAGACAGTAAGAATCAGAAATGTACTCCCAGTGTCATCAGCAACTGATGGCGTTTATTGTCTACTTTCGTTGCAGTCAGCGAAGTATCACTGAATGCATAGAAATCGGATTTATACATATCATATTTATAAGCCAGATCGGCATAAAAGCGGTTGCCGCGATATCCAAGTCCTACAGTAACCGTATTACGGCCGAAGTCGTTAAAATACTCCGTATCGGTACGCATATCACTTGCTCCCAAAGCTTTATAAGCAGATTCTTTAAAAACAGAAGAACTGAAATTATATCCGGCACGTACGCTTAATGAAGGTAAAATACGAGCTTCTGCTCCTACACGTACAGTATGTACCCCCTTCAAATCGTCCTTTGCATAGCTGTTTTGTTCTTCCATATCGTAACCGTCAGAATATTTCAACTTGGCAGAAGCATAATTCATAAATTCATATTCGGCTCCCAAAGCAATATTCCCGGCCACGACTGTACCCATACTTACATTGAAACGCCATGGAGTCACCATCTGATAGTCACGAAGTACATCTCCATCGGTATAATATTGAGGAGATTCCTTAAAATCCACATGAATAGGCTTTCCTGTACTACTTTCTCCATCCAAACGTGTATACATCATAGAAGAATAAATATCGGTCAGTGCATACCAGATAGGTGTATGAACAGCTATTCCAAAACGGAAAGGCGATTCTTCAAAAGGACGGAATATCGCTCCAAATTTAAAGTCAAATCCCGTACCGTCTGTACTGAAAGTATTATTAATTTCGTAATAGCCACCAACTTTCGGATTATCTATATAATCGACAACATCTTCTGTATAATATGAAGTACGGCGATAGCTCACATCGTGTACACCGATGGTAGCTCCAAAATACATACGGTCTTCTACATTGAACGATACATTAAAATCATAATCACTGATGCCTCCTTCTTCCACACTGCGATAGCCATTGGCTGTACCCCTCATATAATCAAGGTAATCACCCTTCTCGTCTGTTCCTACATATACCAGTTCACTGCGTACTCCCATCACGCCCAGATACGGATAAGGAGACTGAGTAGGATGATATGGATTAGGAAGATCGTACCCTTGCATTCCGTAATTGTATATATCACCAATTTGCTTATCCAAGGTAGATGGACCATCTATCCAGGCATTTATCATATTAGCCATCTGTCCGGTTTGTGAGATTCCCCCCAACATACCTCCCGAAGCAAACTGCCGGTTAAAGTTTTTACTCTTATGATAATTGAAACCAAAGTTTACATAACGCAGTTTGGTACGGTTTCCTATCTTACTGGTATATACAAACCCAATCTGGTCGAACGAAGCACGGTTGCGTTTTTCGTTCATTGTATTTCCTCCGAAATCGCTTGCAGTCTTCGTTGCATTAAATCCGAAGGAAGCCGTAAAATCATGCCCTCTGAACAGACCGATACCAGCCGGATTCGAACCAATCACAGAGATATCTGCCCCCAATGCACTCATGGCACCTCCCATTCCCACAAAACGGGCTGTTCCATTCAGTTCATTACCACTAAAACGAACTGCATCATAGGGTGTCTGTGCCGTTGCCCCTATAAATGACAACAGCAGAGAAGCAGTTGCTATAGTCTTTATATTTTTCATATCCATTTCTATTTTTATTATCTTCTATGTGAGCCGCTACGTACGTTTCCACCCCCACCGGAAGCACCTCCGGAAGAGTAGTTTCCGCGGCTTGAACCACTACTGTAACTTCGGTTTGAGCCAGAATTACGCATACGTTCGTATGCATTGGTATTGCGGTAAGAGTTACTGTTCGATGCAGGACGAGTGGTAGTAGTAGGACGAGTGGTAGTAGGACGGGTATAACTGTTTCCTCCTCTGTTACCTCCAGTACTTGGACGAGTATATACTGCATTATCTCTGCCTACACGTACCCCATTGCTGCGTACCGATGTGTTTGCATCGCGGCTTCCAGCCACCACACGTCCTCCCGTACGTCCTCTATTATCAAGAGCCCGACGGTATGAGGAAGAAGAAGGGCGAGCATAGCGTACACTTTCGCGACGGTTATTGTAATTATAAGAAGGACCAGCCCAGCCATGATAAGGATAGTGATGGTGATGATGCCATCCCGGTCCCCAATAACCTGGTCCCCAGTAACCACCCCAATATCCGCCATACCAATATGGAGAATACCAGCTGCTATACCAGGGTGAACCCCATCCGAAACTCCAGTTAGGTCCATAGAACCCGAATCCCCAACTTGGTCCGTAGAATCCCCAGTTCCAACGCCAGTTCCACCACATCGGATTGCTGTAGGTAGGAAATACATAAGCATACATTCCGTCATCGTATACATTCCAATCCCATGACGGGTAAACTCCAGAAACTACTTCCCAATACAACGGACTGCTTACAGGAATAGCATAACGGGGACTCCGGAAACGTACGATACGCATGGCATATTCATAATCGTCCTGCGAACCTTCAAATCCATTCACCCACTCTCCACGTTCGCTGTAAGGTTTTTCCTCTATGTAGAGTGTATCATTTTCTACCGAAAAGGTATTGTCGCGTGAAGTATACCGACGATTATACTCATCTACATCCCTCACTTGTCCGGTCACATCTTTTACCACTATCTTTGTAGGAGTGGTTGCTGCATACATAGCCACAGTATCTGTGCTTTGTACTTTCTTTACCTCCTCTTTTTGTTCTACTTTCTTTTTCTTCTTAGGAACAAAGTACAAGTCATCATGACTCTGCGCCATAGCCAACGCCGGTAAGACGGCAATCAGCAATAAAGTAATAAATCGTCCTTTCATAGGCGTCTTATTTTTAAATTTTCTTCTTTATCCAATTGTTCTTACTTACAAAAATAAACAGATATTTTCTTCCTGCAAGTGGAAATACGCAATTTCGGCCTCAGGTTTTTCCTATTTTACTTATATTTGTAGAAATTAAAGATTCCTATATATGAAATACTTTGAAATTACTTTTACTGCACAGCCTTGCAATGAAATTGTTACGGATGTGCTATCTGCCCTGATTGCGGAGATAGGCTTTGAAAGTTTTGTAGAATGTGAAGGAGGTATACAGGCATATATTCAGCAAAGCCTTTTCGATGAAGAGGCACTAAAAAATGTATTGGCCGACTTCCCCCTGCCCGACACAAATATAACTTACAGTATTTTTGAACCGGAAGATAAAGACTGGAACGAAGAATGGGAAAAGAACTTTTTCCAGCCTATAGTAATAGACAACCGTTGTGTAATACACAGCACGTTCCATAAAGATTATCCGAAAGCTGAATATGATATTGTAATCAATCCTCAGATGGCTTTCGGTACCGGACATCACGAAACAACCAGTTCCATTTTAGGCGAACTGCTGGATGCGGATCTGAAAGGTAAATCTGTCCTCGACATGGGATGCGGTACATCTATTCTTGCCATTCTGGCAAGTATGCGTGGCGCCGACCCGGTAACAGCCATCGATATTGACGACTGGTGTGTAAACAACTCACGTGACAACATTGCACTGAACAACATTCATAATATTACAGTAGAACTGGGGGATGCTTCCTTACTTGAAGGACGCCAACCATTCGATGTGATTATTGCCAATATCAACCGCAACATTCTGATGAACGATATGGCAGCTTATACAAACTGCATGCATAGTGGTTCGGAGATTTACATGAGCGGATTCTACGTTGAAGATATACCTGTTCTGAGAGAAAAAGCAGAAAGCTTAGGCTTGGAATTTGTACATCACCGCGAAAAGAACAACTGGGCAGCAGTGAAGTTTATAATGAAATAAGCTACATGTGATATAAAAAACGTTACTTGTATCGTGTATTCACGTTATTAGTAACGAACCACAACGATGCTTGTATCGGAAACCAACGATACAAGCATCGTTGTTTTATACCATACCACAAAAAAAATCCCTATCCGGAAGTGAAATATCACTCTTCGGACAGGGATTTTCCAAAACTATAAACTAATATTATTTACTTGAAATCTCCGGTTCACCGGCCTGTTCAAACTGACCTCCACCCAAGCTCTTGAACTTGAATGTATAAACGAAGTAACCGCCATCGTATACAGTGGTTGATACAACATAGTGTACATCGGCTCCGTTCATTTGAGCATCAGCATTCGGATATTTCAATTCCAAAAGCTTCTTGGCACCCTCAGCAACCATGTTTGCAAGGTATACTTCAGCCTCTTCGTCACTCTTGTCTGTCAGTACACCATCCGGGTCGTTAGAACGACGTTTCGGCAAACTAACGTTGAAGTTTGAATAGTTTACACTGGCACCAAACCAATATTCAGAATCTTTGTATTTAGCATCAATGTATCCCGGATGATTTTCTGCCACCCAGTCTACCAGAATCTGATAGTCATCTTTGGTCATTGACACATTTACAATCGGGCTAAAAATCCACTGGCCACTTACCACGATATAAGTCTCCTTGCTCTTGGTCACAATGTTCTTATTAAGTGTCCAAGCAGTATCGTACTTATATTCGTCGCCAATCATAGTGGTAGTCTTATTGGTACTGTCATAATATTTATAAAGAACTACCTTGCTATCGCCTTGCTGTGCATAAGGATATTTACCTGCCAGGAATTGTGGCAAATAGTTTTCAGGCTTATCAGAAGAGCTGAAATTGTCGTGAGAACCCGGAGCACCCATCGCATCATAATCTGCCGGAGCTACCAATATAGCCTCACTACCCTTATAAGCTTTCCACTGAGCGCCATCGAACTGATACAACGCATTGTATGGTTTTTCGTTTGTTTCAGACATGCGTGATGTAGTCACTTTTACATTGTCAATCTGTATGGTAGTAGTTGCTACACCGTCTTCGCCACGATAACGGAATGCAAAATAAACGGTCTTTCCATTGTATGCAGCCAACGAGTAAGTTCCCACATTTGCTTCATCTGTATATCCACCAGAATTTCCTTCCGGAAAATTCAAAGATGAAGTAATTTCTGTCCAGTTGGCTTCAGAGAAAGCATCTCCACCATCATATGAATCCGATACATAAACAGACAAACAATCGCCTTTGTAATATCCCATCGCCAAGTCGAAAGTAAAACCGGCATCAGCACTTGTAATAGCTACAGCAGGAGTAACCAAACAACGGTCCAATTTACCACCAGCTTTATAAGCTGACAGTTCGAAACATCCGTCTTCCTTGTATACATTAGCCTGCCATCCTTTTGTACCTTCCACAATTAAATCTTTCCAGCCTGGCAATGCATCTACATAAGCATCATTTTCCAATGAATTGAAATCTTCAGAGAACAAGTCTTGACCCTGTACGTATTCCGGATCCTTTTCATCGTACTTATAGTCTACTGCAACAAAACTACCTGCAGAAGCATCCGACATACTAGCCTTCAACACTTCCGGTAATACTGTTTCGGGAGCATGTTTAGGACTCAGGAAAGACATTGTTTCTTCTTCACCCCAAACTTTTGCATAGTCATCGTCTGTCAACTCATAGATAGCAACATTAGCAAACTGTTTTACTTCCTCTGAAATTTCTTCCTGGAAATTATATGTAACCCCTACAGTAGAACCTTCTCCCCACGAAGGATATAAAGATTTCAATATAGCAGGCACATACTTATCTGCAGTAGCAAACGAGTTCAAAGCCAAATCAGTCTTTACCTTATTAGCCAAAGCTTTATTGGTTTCATCTTCTCCTGCATCAGCCAACGCTGCTTTTGCGATGCTTTCATAATCGGCCTTTGTCAAGACATATTCTTCTTTGCTTTTGGTTACATCAGAACCCTGAGCATCTATTTCCTGATAAATGTCGCCTAAGGGATCGCACGAAACCATCATGGTTCCCAATAACGACATAGCAATTAAATTATATTTGAATTTCATATTAATCATTCTTTTATCGATTAAAACATTACTTTAAAACCGGTTGACCAAGTAGTACCAAATCCGTAATATACCAATGCTGTATCCCAGTTATGGTTTGCTCCATCTTTGGCATCAGCAATATAGCATGTATTTGTTACGTTGTACACATTACTATATACTACAGCTTTCAAGCCCTTGCATAATTCGAAGCGATAGCTCAAGCCCAAATCGATTGTATAGAAATCAGGCAACTGCCATGCGTCTATACCTGCATCAGATTTACTGGTACGGTTTGCCGGATCGAAATCAGCGTAGTTCTTACCAGCATAGTTATAATCGACATTCAACTTAAATCCTTTGAACATTTCCCAAGATGCAGATAAGGCACCTGTCATCTGTGCAGAGTTTCCTACATGTACATCTTTTACATATGCATTGTAAGTACCTATAGGCTTATCCATATCATCGTATAAAGTAAAGCTTACATCATCAGCCCATCTCCAGTCACCATAAGAGAACATACCTTTCAGTTCCAGGTTCTGTACCGGTTTGTAAGTAGCTTCCAATTCAACTCCCATATGTACAGCATCCAAACCGGTAATATTAGCAGATTCACCAGCTGTAATCTGTCGGCGCAAACTCTTATCGTTCCAACGAGTATAATAACCGTTTAAAGCCAAGTTGAAATTTTCAGTGCTGAAACCATAACCTAACTCGAAAGTCATAATCTTTTCGTACGGAGCATCTGCATTTGCTTCAATGGTATTATTGGGGAATACAGAATTGAAGAATGGAGCACGTGTAAAGTAACCAGCATTAAAGAATGCATTATGATTTTCTGTAAACTTATAGTTAAATCCACCTTTCACACTCCAAGGCAAGAAGTGATAGAAGTCTGAGATTTTCTTTCCGTCAATAGGCTTTCCACCACGATCGTGATAACGATAAGCTTCTTCAGTCAATGAAGCAGAAGCGAAAGCAGACCATTTTTCTACAGAATATTCTGCCTGAGCAAACAAACCTGCCCAAACAATTTCACCTATGCTATAATACTGTACATAATCACCTTCTTTCAGTTTCTGGTTAGGTGACTGAAAATCCAAAGCCTTACTTCCCGGATAATAATATTCTCCACCCAGCAAATTATCAATCTTTTCAGCGTGATAACCTCTATAGTAACGTCCGTCGAAACCACCAGTGAAAGTAAAATGCTCAGTAAAGCGATTCTTATAAGAACTCAATATTCCATACCACTTATGGTCGTTAATGGCATTGGTAAAGATAGCCTGAGAACCATTTTCAGATTCAGCATTAGCCTTCATAGCCGAATCGTAATCAATCAGTCCATTAGCTGTCATCATCGCTTCTTCTTCCGGACGACCTGTATTATAATTAATGGTCAACCAGTCGCTATGATTACCGCGAACACGGCGTCCACCACCAGTAGCAATTGATGCGTACAAAGAAGTAGACAAAGAAGAATTTTCATCAATAGTCCAGTAATGGTTCAATGAAATCTGAGGTTTGTGGTAGAAATTATAACCATATCCACTACCTGTCAGTTCACCATTAATATATCCGTAACCATTATTAAATCGACCGCCGTCGGGACTGTTTTTATAGTCTTCAATCTTATGCATAGTGCTACGCTGATTATGCCACTGAGGAGCACCAAATGCAGTAAGAGACAATTTATGATGAGCATTGATTACTTTCGAGATATTTCCAAAATAAGTCCATCCTTCATAATTTGTTCCTTTTACATAACCATCACCAGTATTCAAAGCTCCCATCAAAGTAACAGCCCAACCATTATCCATCAAACCGGTAGACAATGAAACTGAATACTTGCGATAGCCATCATTACCAATACCAACATAAGCAGAACCTCCACGTTTTGCTTCTGTACTCTTAGTTACCATGTTCATGGTACCTCCTACAGAAGAAATACCCAAAGCAGAAGCTCCCAGACCACGCTGTACCTGAATGAATTGGCTAACATCAGACAAACCAGACCAGTTTGACCAGTAAACTTTACCGTTTTCCATACCATTGATAGGTACACCATTAATCAAAATACCTAAATTTGAAGAATCGAAACCACGCATATTGATACGTGAGTCACCATAACCTCCACTTTCACGAGTTACGTATACAGACGGAGTAGACTTCAGCAATTCAGGGAACTCCAAGTTACCTACCTTCTCTTCAATTGTAGCCAATTTCACATTTGAAATAGGAATAGGTGTTTGACGGTCACTCTTGATAATGGAAGCAATGACACTTACTTCATCCAAGCCAATGGCATCCGGTTTCATGACAATCTCTCCCAAATCCACCGTTCTTCCCGAGAGTTTTACCTCCCGACGTACTTCATTGTAACCTACATAGCTAAAAACCAAAGTAGCTTTCGAGCCTTTTACTTCGAAAGAAAAATTACCGTCTACATCGGTAATAGTACCTAAAGAAGTTCCACTAACAGATACAGTAGCACCAATCAATGGCTCACTGTTATCAGCATCTACGACCCTACCTTTCAATGTAGCCTGAGCTACAGCTGTTGCAATACTACATACAGTAAGCACTGCAAACAAAAGGAAATGTTTCAGATGTTTTTTCATACGTCTCTCTAAATGTTTAATGAAATTTAAATATGTTTATAGACAAATATAGTAAAATTATATAATAATATCATATTTATAATTAAGCAAATCAGATATTTAACAGCTTTATGTTAATAGCTTATCCTATTAACAATACATTCTCATAAAGTGAAATAAGTTTAATACTTTAGAAACGGCTTCCTCTTGAAAGTTCTTATAATTAACACATTATAATTTATTAGCACCAACAATAATCTAGTTTCAGTTCTTTGTTATTCAAATTCAATGCAAATATAAGTTTTTTAACTCATATTTATATTACGAAACAATTACAAATTGTCAGAAGAGAACAAAATAAATCCAATTTTCGCCCCATTATCCAATCGTTTTGAGCCTGTTTTCAATTATAAACATTATATAAAATAAAAAATTTATAGCAAAAGTATTATGCTGCCAATACAAAGCAAGACAAAACAGAGGATATGTTTTTAGCAGAAAATAACACATCCGAAGAAAATAATACGTTGCTTTTTACGGCTCTTCCATTTTTTTCTTAACTTTGCGCTGCAACTGATAAGATAAAATACGGAATTATTTTAAACAATAAAATATAGAGATTATGATGACTATTGACAAATTCAACTTTGCCGGTAAAAAGGCAATCGTTCGTGTGGACTTCAATGTTCCTTTGAACGAAGAAGGTAAAATTACTGACGATACTCGTATCCGCGGTGCACTGCCTACTTTGAAAAAAGTTTTGGCTGATGGTGGCGCTTTGATTATCATGTCACACATGGGTAAACCTAAAGGCAAAGTAAACGCTAAATATTCTTTGAGCCAGATTGTAGACGCTGTATCTGCTGCTTTGGGCGTAGCTGTTAAATTTGCTCCAGATTGTGCAAAAGCTTCAGAAGCTGCTGCTGCTTTGAAACCGGGTGAAGTTCTGTTGCTGGAAAACTTGCGTTTCTATCCTGAAGAAGAAGGTAAGCCTGTAGGTATCGAAAAAGAAGATCCTGCTTACGAAGAAGCTAAGAAAGCAATGAAAGCTTCTCAGAAAGAATTCGCTAAAACTTTGGCTTCTTACGCAGACTGCTACGTAATGGACGCATTTGGTACTGCTCACCGTAAACATGCTTCTACAGCTGTTATCGCTGACTACTTCGATGCTGACCACAAAATGTTGGGCTACCTGATGGAAAAAGAAGTACAAGCTGTTGACAACGTTTTGAAAGATATCAAACGTCCGTTTACTGCTATCATGGGTGGTTCTAAAGTTTCTACTAAGATCGGTATCATCGAAAACTTGATGGACAAAGTAGACAACTTGATCTTGTGTGGTGGTATGGCATTTACTTTCGCTAAAGCTCAGGGTGGAAAAATCGGTAACTCATTGGTAGAAGACGACAAATTGCAGTTGGCTCTTGACATCATCGCTAAAGCTAAAGCTAAAGGTGTAAACTTGGTTTTGGGTTGCGACTGTATTGCTGCTGACAAATTTGCTAACGATGCAAATACTCAGGTTTGTGACGACAAGAACATTCCTGACGGATGGATGGGTCTGGATGCAGGTCCTAAGACTCAGGAAGAATTCAAAGCTGCTATCAAGGGTGCTAAGACAATCTTGTGGAACGGTCCTGCAGGTGTATTCGAAATGGATAACTTCGCTGCTGGTTCTAAAGCTATTGCAGAAGCTATCGCAGAAGCAACTAAAGAAGGTGCATTCTCTTTGATTGGTGGTGGTGACTCTGTAGCTTGTATCAACAAGTTCGGTATGGCAGATCAGGTATCATACATCTCTACTGGTGGTGGTGCTTTGTTGGAAGCTATCGAAGGTAAAATCCTTCCGGGTATCGCAGCAATCCGTGGTGATAAATAATTTATTTCCACTATATAATTATAAAGGACGTACTAATCAGTGCGTCCTTTTTTATATCTTTTCCTGCAGAAAACAGAAAATAATTCAAGGTACCCCGATTATTTCTATCTGATTATTTCTTTATCAAACGAAAGTTTATCCCTGTTTATCCTATAACTTTATAATCCCAATCGTATTCTTCCGATATTCATACTAAGACATAAAAAATAAAATCTATAGTAATTTTAAATCATATTACTATCTTCTAAGGAAACTGTTCCCAAACATCAAAACAAAAGCTCCCGCACAACTCCTTACCAGATTATAGCGCATGAAACTAATAGATTGACAACAAAAAAGTTGAGCCAAAAACGATGCATTCATTTACATCATCATTGACTCAACCTTCTATTCGTTTTCTACTCAGATAAAAGCAAATCAATCTATCGTTTCCGAAGGATTATTCTTACGATAAAGACAGTCTATAATACCATCCGACAATCCAATAATAGGAACATAAATATAAGTAGAATGAAGAATATCAGCAATAGTCAGGAATATATCCCCTGCAGGTACAATTACGTCTGCACGGTCGGGCTTCAAACTATACTGTTCCATCCTTTCTTCTACCGACAAAGCTTTCAGTGCATCGTGCAAATGATGTAATGATGCAACCGACATCCTTTTCTGTTTTTTATCTTTCTTTTCTATCAAACGATACAGTTTATTGATGTTTCCACCAGAACCAATGATATTAATCTGAGGATAAGAACGAGAAAGTTCTTCCATATCCAGACGCAATCTGTCCCATTCCGTATCTTTTACAGCATTATTCAGAATACGGACTGTACCAATATTATACGAACGACTACACATCAGTTCCCCTTTCGACAGGAAATTAATCTCCGTACTTCCTCCACCTACATCCACGTAAATATAATTACCCTTACGGTCTTCCATATATTCCAGATGGTTGTTATAGATAATTCCAGCTTCCTCCTGCCCATCAATTATCTCTATCCGGATTCCAGTTTTCTTTTCTATTCTTTTTATGATATCCTTTCCGTTTCGGGCATCACGCATAGCCGAAGTTGCACAAGCACGATAATCCTGCACATCGTATATTTTCATCAAATTACTATACGACTTCATTAAACGGACCATATTTTTCTCTTTCTTCTCTGATATTTCTCCTTTAGAAAAAACGTCAAATCCTAAGCGCAAGGGCACACGCAACAGCAATTCCTTAAACGAACAAAGTTGTTCTCCTTCCCGCTCAATTCGCTTTATCAACAACCGAACAGCATTCGAACCTATGTCTATCGCAGCATAATTCAATGCTTTCTCCTCTTTATCCTGTGTTTTCATTTCCACTTTATTTAAAGTTATATTTTCTCATTCTCTGCCAAATAATATTTATACAAAGCCTCTTGTGAACGGAAATCCGACTCTCCGGAAGCTTCCCAAAAGCGGTTTTCTCCTGTTCCATCTACAATACGACCTTGCACATTATCCAACAGTCCATATTCCACGATACGCTTCATTTCTCCCTTTATCACCGGATCGTATACCGGAGTTATCACCTCAATACGATGATCCAAATTACGCGGCATCCAGTCGGCAGATCCCAGGAAGACTTTTTCATCACCACCGGCAGCAAATACAAAGATACGAGAATGCTCCAGATAACGGTCGATGATTCCATGAATTCTGATATGATCACTCACTCCATGAATACCAGTCATCAAAGAACAGTTTCCACGAACTACCAAATCTACATCTACACCAGCCTGTGAAGCCTCATAGAGCTTCTCTACCATCACCGGATCTGTAATGTGGTTGATTTTTATTTTAATATAAGCCGGCTTTCCTGCCCTCTTATTCTTAATCTCCTCATTTATCAGTGCAACAAACTTCTTCTTCATCTCATTAGGAGATACAAGCAGATTTCTAAAGCGAACAGGACTATACGGACGTTCTATAAAATCGAATACAGTATTCACCTCTTTCACCAAGGAAGGAAGAGCAGTCATCAGCACACAGTCTGTGTACATACGTGCATTCCCTTCGTGGAAATTACCCGTACTGATACAAGCAATATCCGGTCCTTTTTTCATTCCGATATGTGTGATTTTAGAATGCACCTTCAGTCCTTCCACACCGAAAATTACCTTAATACCGGCATCCTGCATTTTCTTTGACCAGGTAATATTGGAAGCCTCATCAAAACGAGCCAACAATTCGATAACCACAGTTACCTTCTTTCCGTTACGGGCAGCAGCAATCAAGGCTTTTACCACCTTCGACTCTTTTGCCAAACGATACAAAGTAATCTTGATACTATGAGTCTGCTTACTTACGGCAGCTTCCTGCAAAACACGAATAAAAGAATCAAAATGATGGAAGGGAACATGGATAAAGCGGTCTTTCTGACGAATCTTTTCCAGCAGACTTTCTTCTCCATCCAATTCCTTCTTCAGCACAGGCGGCCAGGCAGGATATTTTAATTCAGAATGTCCGCAATCCGGAAATCCCATCAAGTCTTTGTGATTCTGATAACGTCCACTGCTTAATACTGTATCCAGACTGTCCAAATCCAATTTCTTCAATACACGCTTCAGCAAATCTTTCGGCATACTTCCATCATAAAGTACACGTAAAGGTTCACCACGCCGGCGGCTCTTCACACCTTTCGAAATCTTCTGAAGTGTACCCGAACGCAAGTCATTATCAATTTCCATCTCTGCATCGCGGGTAAACTTAAAGGCATAAGCTTCAAAGTCTGTATACCCCAATCCTTCGAATACCAATGGGAGACAACAGCGAGCTACATCATCCAGATACATCAGATAACTCTTTCCATCCGAATCCGGCAAACGCACAAAACGCCCACATACATTTACCGGTAGTTCAATATACGCATAATCCACCGAACGTTTGTCGTCACCATCAGCTACTTTCACAGCAAGATAAATATTCTCATCATTCTCACTGTCTAGCAATTTCACAGCAGAGAACCATACCGGAATCATCAATCCGCTAAGATTCTTTTTATAATAAGCACGTATAAAGTCCAACTGCTCCGGAGAGACCTCCTTATCCGAAACTAAATAAATATTGTTTTTACGAAGTTCTTCCGTAATACGGTCTACAGTTTCCTCATACTCCTTTACATATCGCGCATTCAGTTTACTGATTTGCTTAATCAGTTTTTTAGCATGCTCACGCTCACGCACTGCCGATCTGTCCATACATTCTGCAATGCGGTTTTGAGTAGCCATACGTACACGGAAAAACTCATCGAGGTTATTTGAGTAAATCCCCAAGAATGTCATACGTTCCAGCAAAGGCACATGCGGACGTGTAGCCTCCTGCAAGATACGACGATTAAAATACATCCAACTAATATCTCTCTCAAGATAATAATCTTCTTTTTTCTTTTTCTGAGCCATGATACAATTTTTTTGTAAAGAAAGAGAATCCATGTTACAAGACTATGTCAAAAAACATAACTTTTTATCTTCTGGCTCATAAAGATAAAAAGTTTTTTTCATTTTTTATACAAATTCCTCTACCATATACATATGATGTATCTGATTTTGAGGAATAAACTGTTCCAATTCGTCCAACATGACATAACGTGAAGATTGAACCCAACGAACAAAATCAGGATTAGGGCGGTAGTTCTCTGCAAACGCCAGCAAATGATCCAAATTAAAATCCGTACTTACAATACCTGCTCCGTTTTTTACAGCATCAAAAGCATTACATTCCTGTTCAATATGTGCCGGAACCATCAACAGAGGTTTTCCCAAATACATGGCTTCACATACCGATTCAAAACCTGCTGTGCTGGCATAAGCCTTACAGCCTGCCATCTGACGTAAGAATTCCACATCGTCCAGCTGATAGAAAGACAAGGTATCATCGACTTTCTTCACCGGTTCTTCCCCCCAGCTATCCCAAAAGAAGCGAAGAGGCACTTCCGGATGTTCGTTATGCCATTGGCACACATTTTCGGCAAAGCCCACATTCAGCATATATCCGTGGATATAGTTTCCGGAAGATACTTCCTGTGTAAAGACATCTTCTCTCAACAGTGGAGGTACGACATGTGTCTTTCCATCTTTAGGCATAGAACGGAACGACAGGGCCAGTCTGCATTTTGCTCTCAACGAAGTCAAACGGCTAAACACATTCATCAGAAACAGACTGCAACGATTCTGTTTAGGTAATTCAAAATCTTTATGGAGGAACAGATACTGATGTCCCAGACAGATTTGCGGAACAGACGGACGGAAGAAGAAATAAGTCAAGCCAGTAAGTAATTCATAAAAATTGATTACAATATCGGCACCGCTTTCCTGTATTCTCTGGTTAATATAGCACATGCTTTCCACATATTCCGGCAAGCGAAGCATATTATAAAAAACACTGCGAGGCAAGTTCATATATGTTTTAGCTCTTGACGGCAGGAAGTTAGGACTCAGAAACTGTTTGACCGGTGCGTGTACGCTTCTATGGAAAAAGCCCGGCAAACGACGTGTTTCACTCTTGCCAACCAGAATCTCTACGACTTCATGTCCGTTATCACGCAACAGTTTCTCTAACGAAATAGCTTGGGTAAGGTGACCTCTTCCCTCTCCCTGCACAATAAACAATGCTTTCATAATGCTATATTAAAATAATATTTTTTATATTTACCCTATTGATAGTAAGTGTTTCAGGCGATATCCTCCAACTCATACACTGCAGATATTTCACAAAAGAAATCTTCTGCCATAGATTCCACACGCTCTATTACATCTTCTACCGTTTCACCATAAGCACAACACTGATCATATCCCATCAAATAACCATAGTAATCGCCCGAAGGTGTACACTCTACCATATATTTCCCATTTACAACTTCCATAATATTGCTCCTTTTTAAAAACTACTCAAAATACGACAATCCATATTTCGGGAAGATGTACAAACAGTTACTTTTCCATTAAAAATCAATATTTATCGCATACCAGACAAAAAACATTAATTTTGCAGCCGAAACAACATGAAAGAATATGAAACGTTATACTACTTACCTGTTCGATTTTGACTATACACTGGCCGATTCATCCAAAGGTATTGTGCTCTGTTTCCGCCATGTACTCAACCTTCATGGTTACACTGGCATTACAGATGAAGAAATAAAACGTACTATCGGAAAAACTCTGGAAGAGTCTTTTTCAATACTGACCGGAGTTACCGATGCCGACACACTGGCAGCTTATAAAAAAGAATATGTAAAAGCTGCCGACCAGCATATGACTGTCAATACCTTTCTTTTCCCGGAAACCCTGTCCGTACTTACCCAACTAAAGAAAGATGGTGCCCGGATTGGCATTATCTCAACCAAATACCGCTATCGGATTATGGAACTGCTTTCCCAGAAACTCCCGGCTCAGTTTCTTGATATTATAGTAGGCGGAGAGGATGTAAAGACTCCCAAACCTTCACCCGAAGGACTTCTTTTTGCTATCGAACACCTCTCTGTCCAAAAAGAAGAAACCTTATATATAGGAGACAGTACAGTAGATGCAGAAACAGCCCAAGCAGCCGGAGTCGATTTCATGGGAGTCTTACATGGAGCTACAACCCGCAGTGAACTGGAAGCGTACCCTCATGTTGGAATTGCACCCGACCTTACTCTTCTGACAGAATAAAAATCCGGACAAAAAGGAAAGAATATTACCATTCAGAAGAGATAAACAAAGAAAAATCGCTATATTTGTTACAAACAACTAAACCTCATACACTATGAATGACCATTATGTAATTAATCTTGGACGTCAGTTGGGTAGCGGCGGAAAAGAGATAGGAGAAAAACTGGCAAACGATTTGGGTATTGCCTTTTACGACAAAGAACTGATCAATCTCGCTTCCGAAGAAAGTGGTCTGTGCCGTGAGTTCTTTGAAAAAGCCGATGAAAAAGCTTCACAAACCTTGTTGGGAGGACTGTTTGGAACACGCTTTCCTTTTATAACAGAAGGAGCTTATCCTTATAATTCTTATCTGAGCAACGATTCTTTGTTTAAGATACAAAGTGATGTCATCCGTCATTTGGCTGAAAAGCAGTCCTGCCTTTTTGTAGGACGCTGTGCGGACTATATTCTGCGCGACCATCCGCGTTGTGTCAATGTTTTTGTTTCCGCTTCGCCTGAAGCCCGTATCGAACGTTTGACCAAACTTCATCACATCAGTGAAGAAGAGGCAGAAGAATTAATGGAAAAAGCAGACAAGAAGCGTTCTTCTTACTATAACTACTACAGTTACAAGACTTGGGGAGCAGCTGCCACTTATCATCTTTGCATCGACTCCTCTGTTTTGGGTATTGACGAAACAGTGAAGTTCATCAAACAATTTGTCAAACAGAAACTTCAATTGCCTTAATCCTGATTGGAATACATTGGTAATGTAAACGATAAAACATCCTTTCTCTTTCTTCTATAATCCTATGCAGAAAAGAGAAAGGATGCTTTTTTTATCTTGAACGTTTAGGCAACTTATTTTTCAGATACTGATAAAAATCATATTGCGCACGCCGCTTAGGCTCATCAGGGTTACGTTTAAACCGGTTATTCAGCTGACTGTCTACCCAACAAGCCTTCCAGTTGGCATTCAACTGAATCCGAAGCATATCAATCAGTTCCTGTTTCAAATCCTTATCCAGCACGGGAGTTACCGCCTCAATACGCCGGTACAAGTTCCTCCGCATCCAGTCTGGTGAACCCATATAAACCAACGGATTGCCATCATTGCCAAAATACCATACACGTGCATGCTCCAGAAAACTGTCTACAATACGTGTAATCCGTATATTACGGCTGAATTCCTCACCCGGAACCAGACAACAGATTCCCCTTACTATCAAATCAATCTCAACTCCTGCCTCACTGGCCCGATACAGCTCATCTATCATGGCTATATCCTGCAGTGCATTCATCTTAAGTACAATGCGACCTTTCTTTCCCTTTTTAGCCAAAGCAATTTCGCGATGTATCCGCTTCTTCAGTTCGGGCAACAAGTTGAACCGGGCAATAAGCAAACGATGAAACTGAGGTTCCTCTTCTTCCTTCTGCAAAACCCGAAACAGATGATGCATATCTTCTACAATCGTCTTGTTGCAAGTATACAGAGCAATATCCGAATAAATCTTGGCAGTCTTCTCATTGAAATTACCAGTACTCACATAAGCATAACTCCGAATCTGTTCTCCCTGTTTGTTATACCTCAAAACCAGTGCTACCTTGGCATGAACCTTCAAGCCCGGAATACTGAAAATGATATGAATACCCGCCTTACGCATCAGTTCGGCTGTAGCCAGATTGTTTTCTTCGTCAAAACGTGCTTTCAGCTCCACGAAAACCGTCACCCGTTTTCCATTCTGTGCTGCTGCAATCAGTGCATTAATCACCTCCGAATGCTCTGCTACACGATACTGGGTAATCATAATCTCACGACACATGGGATCGTGTACCGCCTCGTACAGAAAATGAATAAAATGGTCGAAACTATGATACGGATAATGCAGCAACAAATCCTTACGGGCAATCCTGCGGTACATGAAATGAGGTTCTTCCAGTCCCGGCAAACGCATGGGTACCGGCTTCTGCATCGGCTTCAAGTCGGGATTCGGATTAGGAAGCTGAGCCAGATCCTCCAGATTCAGATGCTTGTCCCCCTCCACCAATTCTTCCTCCGTAATAGAAAAGACATCCATCAGAAAGCCCAAAAAGTCGGCAGGCATCTTGCGGTCGTACACAAAGCGGGCTACAGCCCCTATCTTGCGTTTCTTTACCTTCTCCTTCAATTTCTCCACCATATTCTCAGGCGGTACATCGTCTACAAACACATCCGCATCGCGCGAAATCTTACAGCAGAAACTACAATCCACCTCATATCCGGTAAAAACTTCCTTCAGATTATCCTTGATAATATCTTCCAGAAACATCAGATAGTACGTATCCCCCTGCTTGGGAAGTTCCACAAAGCGCGGCACCTTGCTGTAAGGCATCTTTACGATAAAATACTCCGCTTTCTCTTTACCGGGCTCATGCACCCTCACAGCCAGATACTGACGGTTATCGCGTAAAAACATACGTACCTTGTCCTTCTCTACCTTTACCGGTTGCAGATAAGGAAAGACTTCCTCCATAAAGAAACGATGCACAAACTCTCTGTGGAAAGGTTCTACCTCCTGCCGAGACTGATAAAAGACAATATGATTCCGGCGCAAAGCCGGAAGAATCTTCTGCTCGTAGATACGTACGCGCTCCTCAAGTTGTGCATTCACAATCCGGGCTATCTGCTGAATCAGTGTGTGTGCCTCGTCTACGGTCATATCTTCGCTCTTTCCACCCGAAGCCACAGCCCGATGCTCTGCCACACGTACTTTATAAAATTCTTCGAGATTCGACGAATAGATAGAAATAAAGTTGATACGCTCATACAGGGGAAGATCATCGTCATCGGCCTCCAGCAAGACGCGGAAATTGAAAGACAGCCAACTTATATCGCGGTTAAAATACTTATATTGCTTTTCCATGACGTATAGCATTCAAGGTTTTCTCAAAAATAGTACCTTTGTATGACAAAACAAAGAAAAAATGACAAGAATCGGACTATTATCTGACACACACGGCTACTGGGACGACCGGTATCTGAAATACTTTGAACCTTGCGACGAAATATGGCATGCCGGCGATATCGGCTCTATAGAGCTGATTGAACGATTACAAAGTTTCCGCCCCGTGCGGGCCGTATATGGAAACATCGACGGGCAGGACATACGGAAAGCCTTTCCCTGTATCAACCGCTTCCAGATAGACGGAGCCGATGTACTGATGAAACATATTGGCGGTTATCCCGGAAAATACGATCCGTCCATACAAGGCACTCTTCTTGTCCGTCCTCCCAAACTTTTCATCAGCGGACACTCTCACATATTAAAGGTAAAATACGATAAGACTTTGGGTATGTTGCACATAAACCCGGGAGCAGCAGGAAAATACGGCTTTCACAAAGTACGTACACTGGTACGTTTCTGTATAGATAATGGAAGTTTTTCGGACCTTGAGGTCATAGAATTAAGCGAATAATACTTGTTTCTTAGAAAAATCTTTCCGTACTTTGCAGCCTGAAAATATACAACAAACTGAATATGAAAACTTATTTAGTTACAGGAGCGGCCGGATTCATCGGCGCGAATTATTTAAAATATATCTTAGCAAAACATAACGATATCAAAGTAGTAGTTCTGGATGCACTGACTTATGCTGGTAATCTGGCTACTATCGTAAAAGATATAGACAATGAACGCTGTTTTTTTGTAAAGGGGAATATATGCGACAGAGGATTGGTAGACCAGTTGTTTATAGACCACAAATTCGACTATATCGTTAATTTTGCAGCAGAAAGCCATGTAGACCGAAGCATCGACAATCCACAATTATTCTTGCAGACCAATATCTTGGGTACACAAAACCTGCTCGATGCAGCACGCCGTGCATGGGTTACCGGAAAAGACGAAAACGGATACCCTACATGGAGAAAGGACGTACGTTTCCATCAGGTTTCTACAGACGAGGTATATGGCTCACTGGGTGCAGAGGGATACTTCACCGAGGAGACACCGCTTTGTCCTCATAGTCCGTACAGTGCCTCAAAGACCAGTGCAGACCTTATTATAATGGCTTACCACGATACTTATAAAATGCCGGTTACCATTACACGCTGTTCCAACAACTACGGACCGTATCATTTCCCGGAAAAACTGATTCCTTTGGTCATCAAGAACATTCTTGAGGGAAAACGGTTGCCGGTCTACGGAAACGGTTCGAACGTACGCGACTGGCTGTATGTGGAAGATCACTGTAAAGCAATAGACCTGGTGGTTTGCAAAGGAAGAAACGGTGAAATATACAATGTAGGCGGACACAACGAGAAGCAAAACATTGATATCGTAAAACTGACCATCGCTACGATTCATCGTCTGATGACAGAGTACCCTGAATACCGCAAGGTGCTGAAGAAAAAAGAACTCAACGAACAGGGAGAAATCTCTATCGACTGGATAAACGATTCTTTGATTACTTTCGTAAAAGACCGTTTGGGACACGACCAGCGATATGCCATCGACCCAAGTAAAATTACCCGCGAACTGGGATGGGAGCCGGAGACCAGCTTTGAAGAAGGCATTGTAAAAACCATCGAATGGTATCTGAACAATCAGGAATGGGTAAAACTTGTAACCAGTGGCGATTATCAGAACTATTACGAAAACATGTACAAAAACAGATAAGACAATCTTCAAAAGAAATATTCATTTTTCTCATCTTTATGATAAGAGATGAAATTCTTTTCTATACAAACAATATACATTTACATTTCTGAAAGAGTATTATACACGACGTCGTCGGCTGCACAGTCGGCGACGTCGTTTTTATAGCCTCCGTCGTCAACTATACGGACAGTGCCGCCGAATGAAACCCGATACCAGCCACAGCATTATTCCTTACAAGAAAAAGGAAAAGGCGTAAACCCACTTTCATGGACCTACGCCTTTAGTTATATTACGGATATTGATTATCCCAGAAATGAAATCAGCACACCGGCAGCTACAGCCGAACCGATTACACCCGAAATATTACTTGCCATACAATACTGCAAGACATGATTCTTCGGGTCGTACTTCAAGGCTATCTCATTTGCCACACGGCTTGCCATCGGCACGGCACTCAATCCGGTAGCTCCAATCAGCGGATTGATCTTCTTCTTGGTAAACAGATTGAATACCTTTACAAACAGAATACCTCCGGAAATGGACAGTGCAAATGCAAGGAAACCACCTATTACAATACCGATGGTGGTCCAGTTAAGGAAAGCATCTGTCGTCATGGTAGCTCCAACCGAAATACCCAGGAAGATAGTTGCCGCATTCATGATGCTGTTTGAAGCCGCATCAAACAAACGGGAAGTATTGCTTCCGATTTCTTTGACCAAGTTACCGAACATCAGCATACCAATCAAAGGCACTGCACTCGGCACAAAGAGTGCCACGATAGTAGTAACCACAATAGGGAACAAAATCTTCAGTACACGCAAGTTCTTGATTTCGGTAGACGACGGATATTTCTTTTCCTGCTCCTTCATATTAATGGAAAGTTCCTTCTTCGTACACCAGATACGTACTACCAAAGGTACAATAACCGGTACCAGCGCCATGTACGAATAAGCCGCAATAGCGATAGGACCCAACAAATGAGGAGCCAGCTTAATAGTAGTAAAGATAGCTGTCGGACCATCGGCACCTCCGATGATACCCAATGAAGCAGCTTCTTTCGGAGTGAATCCCATCAGAATTGCTACCAGCAATACGGCAAAAATACCCAACTGAGCAGCAGCTCCAAAGATAGACAAGCGAAGGTTACGCAACATCGGACCAAAGTCGGTCAGCGCACCTACACCCATAAAAATAATCGGCGGCAGGAAGCCGGTTTTAATCAACATATAATAAATGAAGTTCATCAGTCCCAGCTCGTGTGCAATTTCATGCAAAGGCATTTCCCAAATGTTCTTCATTACTCCATTCACCATGACCATACCGTTCTCGTCGGCCTGTATCACGCCCATATCTCCTCCGGGGAAATTGGCCAGCAATACCCCGAAAGCAATCGGTACAAGCAGCAACGGTTCATATTGTTTTTTAATTCCCAGATAGAGCAATATGAAAGCAATGGCATACATGATGAGGAAACGCGGATCAGCCACAATGTTGCTGAACGCAGTCATATCATACAATTTTGCAAATATCTCTTCCATATTACAGAATCTTCATTAAAACATCGTCTTCAGAGACCGCATCACCGGAGTTGACACAAATAGCTGTCACCGTTCCGCTGAACTCTGCACGAATGGCATTATAAGTTTTCATTGCTTCTACATAACAAACTACATCTCCCTTCTCTACCTTATCGCCTACTTTCAAAGGAGTTTCCTGAGCACTCTTGGTCAGGAAGAACTTACCTTCCAGAGGAGAAGTGATTTCTTTGCCTTCACCGGCATGAACGGCAGCCGAAGTATCGCCTGCTGCCGGCTGTGCTGCAGCCAATGTAGCCGGATTTACATCACCGAAGGCTACTGTCACACGATAAGCCTGTCCGTTGACATCGACAGTCAGTACCTTGGTCGGTTCGTTTGCCATATGTACTTCTTCTTTTTCGGCACGGCGTTTCTTTACATCTTCCAGGAAGTCGGCCTTAGCCTTTCCGCTCTTATAGGCTTCGTACTGTGCCGGATGCATGGCATATTCGAAGAGTTCTTCGTCGTCCTCTCCTGTTTCCCATTTCTTTTCCCACATCATCTGGCGATATTTCTCCAGCTGGTCCGGGTAATTATCCTGCGGATTTCCGGTAAAGAACTTACGTCCTTCGCGTTCTGCCTTCTCCACAATTTCGGGAGCAAGTTTGCCGGGCAATTGTCCTGCCTTACCCAGAATCATATCCCAGATATCGTCGGCTATCATACCCCAGCGTTCCTTGCCTTTTTCCATCTGAATGACATTCATCATAGCCAGGTTCTTGACATACTGACTGAAAGGAGTTACCAGACACGGATAACCTACACGAGGCCATACATAAGCTACTTCATCGAACAGCTTGATGAGCAACTCGTCTTGTGTCATGAACGGCAGATTGCGTTTTGCCTTATATTTGTTGATAGATTCAAGATTGGTTTCCAGGTCGGCCATCAAACTTCCCATCATACCACCGGGCAATCCGGGAGCAATAAGCAACGAGTTCATCAAACGGTTCTTCGGACTGATGTAAAGTCCCAGGAAGTCGTCCATAAATTCCTGAATCATGGAACGGACTTTCATGTAAGCCTGCATATTGATTTCCGGAACCTTGAAACCGGCATCTTTCAGCATAGCCTGCACACTGATGACATCGGCATGTCCTGTACCCCAGGACAGTGGTTCCATACCTACATCTACATAATCGCAACCGGCCTTACATACCTCAAGAATAGAAGCCATATTAAAGCCCGGACCTGCATGAGAGTGATACTGAATCACGATATCCTTTTTAATCTGCTTGATACCGGCTACTACTTTTCCCAGGAACACCGGACGACCGATTCCGGCCATATCCTTGATACAGATTTCATCGCAACCAGCCTCAATCAGCTTCTTGGCCATATCGAGGTAATATTCTACGGTATGTACAGGAGAATAAGTGATACAAAGACAGCATTGTGAAATCATTCCGGCATCGTGAGCATAGCCGATAGAAGGGATAATGTTGCGGACATCGTTCAATCCGCAGAAAGTACGGGTAATATCGGTACCCTGTGCTTTTTTGACTTTATAGAACAATTTGCGGACATCGGCTGGAACCGGACTCATACGTAATCCGTTTAGTGCACGGTCGAGCATGTGTGTCTGAATACCGGCTTCGTGAAAAGGTTTTGTCCACTCCCGGACAGCTTTATTCGGATTTTCACCAAACAGCAAATTAACTTGTTCAAAACCACCCCCGTTTGTTTCTACACGGGCAAAACACCCCATTTCAATAATGGCTGGGGCCACCTTTGTCAACTGGTCTACACGCGGTACATATTTTCCGGCACTCTGCCACATATCGCGAAAGACCAAACTAAATTTTACTTCTCTTTCCATGATAGATACATGTGTTTTTCTTTTCCTGATTAATGCAATTTTTCAATTTTGATGACCTGACCTTTTCCGGCAGTCAGAATATCTACAGCAGCCTTAATGGCATCCATAGTACCTGCATCCGAAGAGGCTCCTGATGTAGCAGGTTTCTTCTTGGGTTCTTCTTCGGGAGCCACTTTGTTGACTACCGTAATCAAGAACTGACTGATCCAGATCACAATAAGAAGAATTAAAAAGACTGTAGCCATACCAACTACCATCAGCATTAATCCTGTTCCAATGTTTTCCATGTTTGTATTAATTAATATATAACAACGCGCCCTTCTGTTTCACAGCAAACTGAAGGACGCGCCAAAAGTACGGAATTTTAATTATAATCTATAACTAAATCTCGTTAAAAATATAACAGAATATTATAGCATAATCTCTTCCAAGGTTTTACGTTTCTTTTCCGGTATGGCCTGTTCCGAAGGATAACCGATTGGAATCAGTGCTATCGGCTCGATATGGGATGGTAACTGCATGACCTTTCTACAGGTATCTACATCGAAGTTGCACACCCAGCAAGTTCCTAATCCCTGTTCTGCGGCAGCCAGACACAAATGCTCTATAGCTATAGACAAGTCAACATCAGCATGGTCTTTATTATCTACTTTACGATGCCACGACTGTGTATGGTCTGCACATGCTACAATAATGCAGGGAGCAGTCTGTATCCATTCGCGGGAATAAGCTGTTTTCAGAGCAGCCAGACGTTCCGGTTCGGTAATTATCGCAAACTTCCAGGGCTGATAATTGACAGCAGAAGGAGCCAGACGTACACATTCCATGATGTAATCCAACTTGGAAGATTCAATTTCCTTTTGCTCGTAGCTGCGAACAGAATAGCGTGTTTTTACTAAATCGAGAAAATCCATATCAATAATAATTTGAGGTTATTGATGCAAATATCGTACCTTTGCAACAACTAAACAAGATAAGATATGAAGAAATTGGTTATTTTCGATTTGGACGGTACCTTGCTCAATACTATCGCCGACCTGGCTGCCGCTACTAATTATGCTCTACAAGCATGCGGATATCCCACACACGATACAGATGCTTATCGTTTCTTTGTAGGAAACGGCATCAACAAACTTTTCGAACGTGCTTTACCCGAAGGGACCCGGAGCAAAGAGAATGTACTGAAGATACGTTCGCTGTTCGTACCTTATTACAACGAACATAATGCCGATTTAAGTCGCCCTTACCCGGGCATTGAAAATTTGCTGGAAACACTTCAAAAAAAAGGATATATGCTGGCTGTTGCCTCGAACAAATACCACGAAGCAACTCAGAAACTGATTAAACAATACTTTCCACGTATCAATTTCCTTGCAATATTGGGGCAGCGGGAAAACATTCCAGCTAAGCCGGACCCACAGGTTGTATACGAAATCATGGAAAAAGCAGGAGTTGAAAGAAATGAAGTTGTCTACATTGGCGACTCTTCGGTAGATATGCAGACCGGAGCCAATGCAGGGGTTACTACCATCGGCGTATGCTGGGGCTTCCGCCCACGCACCGAACTGGAGGCCTATAACCCAAGCCTCATCGCCGAACAGGCTGAAGATATTCTGCACTTTCTGGAGAAATAAAAAGAAAAACACAAAATATACAGATTCCGGTATACAGCTATTTGACTATAAAGGTTTACTAAATGTCTCTGTTTTACCGACCTGAAAAATAACGGCGATATCATTTTCACAAACAATATCGCCGTTATTATAACCACCCTCTTATAGGGTGAATATACTCCTATTCTATAAATAGAGTCAGAGGAGGCCTTAAAAGATATACTGTAAACGCAATTGAGTCAGAAAAAAATTCTTCTTATAAAATGCATTACAATGATCTCCTACCCAAACATAACTTCCATTCAATTTTACACCCAGATACTGATTCAAATAAAAATTAACTCCAAGAGACAAATCTTTCTCTTCTCCCCCTTTTATCTCACTGTTCTTATCATTTAAATTTGAATAATTAAAACGGGCAACCAACTCTATTGCCTGAGACGTAGACGGACGTCCAGGAATCCCATACATCATATCATAATCAAATCCTGTACCTTTTATCAGAAAACCTCCCTGTACATATCCTCCATGTGAACGATATGCCTTTTGTCCGTTTGTCCGATTCATTCTGTTATAAAAATACTCTGTCTGAATCATAAAGCGAGAGGTCGTGTAAAGAAATTCCAGTATTCCTTTCCATTGGGTATTCATATCCGGAATTTCAGCTTCCAACAATGGGATTTGAAACATCGAAGTAACTCCATCACTACTGATACTGCCTGCCGGAGAAGAGATTTGATTTACATCCTTTGTACGAAAAGAAAAAGCTCCTCCCAGATGTATCAAATGACAATCAGAGTTCTTTCTGCGCCATACCGCACGGGAAGTAGAAACAAAAGAGTTTTTCTGCTCACTCCCTAATTTATTGATATCATTGTTTGTGTATATACCTGTGGCCAGATAACAAGCATCTGTATAATAATGCCAGGTAGCTCCTAATTTTCTGCTATCTGTAAAAGCTAAAACAGAAGTTGCCGACTGATGGAAACGAAGATCTGCTGTACTGATCAACATATCCATAGAGAATGGCTCGTATGTATTTCCCAAAGACAATACGCTGTGCGGAAAATGATAATTAAACAGCAAATCTTTAATAGCTACCTTTCCACCCCCTAAGCCCACATCTGCCTTTAATTCATATTTTCCATACAGGGCCTTAAATCCAAGTCTGAAATCTTCAACACGATAATACCCCTGCACGTCTTCTTTTCCATAACCAGAAACTGTAGCATCAAGTAAAGCCCGCGAACGGAATTTTATCTCCATCTTATCTTGGGCATACACAGCCCATTCTCCAGCCAAAAGACAAATCAGACCAATCAACCATTTCTTCATATTCTATAATTCTCAGCAGCAAGTTGTGAAAGAGCCTCTTCTGCCGAACATACCCATCCGTAATCGGCAATGTTGAATCTGTCCACTAGGTATCAATAATCAGCAAAGAGTTTTTATAGCCTCTATTAAGCGAACAAAATCTTCAGGAAAGACATCACCGATATTTCCAATACGGAATGTATCTGCCTGGGAAATTTTACCCGGATAAATCACAAAACCTTTTGCTTTCAGTTTCTGATAGAAATCCTTAAAGTCGAAATCTGCTGTAGGGTAATAAAAAGAAGTGATAACCGGTGACTGGTCTTCATCGGGAAGCAAAGTCTTGAATCCCAACGAACGCATTCCTTCTACTAAAATACGGTGATTCTCACTATAACGGGCATAACGTGCAGCCACTCCTCCTTCCGCTTTCAATTCTTTCATAGCCTGCATAAAAGCACGCACCACATGAGTAGGCGACGTAAAACGCCATTTTCCATGTCCTTTTTCCATCGTTTCCCACTGATCGTATAAATCGAGAGACAATGAACGTGCAACTCCCTTACACTGTTCCAGCAACGAACGGCGAGCCAGAATAAATCCAAAACCTGGAACTCCCTGTATACATTTATTGGCACTGCTAATCATGAAGTCAATTCCCAAGGTAGCCATATCTACAGGTACTCCACCGAAACTACTCATGGCATCTACAATCAGTACTTTACCATGTTTTTTTACAACCTTTGCAATGGCCTCCAATGGATTCAGCACACCGGTAGTAGTTTCACAGTGCACTACAGACACATGAGTCACATCCGGATTTTCAGTAAGGAATGCATCTACAGCCTGTGGATCTACAGCCTGAGTTTCTTCAAACTTCATTACCTGACAGTTCAAATGATAGTATTCGGCTATTACTCCCATTCGTTTTCCATAAGCTCCATTTGCAACCACCAGCAAACGGTCTTCCGGACGTACTACAGAGCCCAAGGTAGCCTCTACACAGAAACTTCCACTTCCCTGCATCAACACTGCAGTATATTCTTCCGGACGAGAACTTGCCAATTCTACCAATTCCTTACGAATCACTTCTACAATACCAACATTATAGTCTTCATCCCATGTACACCAATCGCTCATCATGGCTTCTTTTACTGTTTCACTTGTAGTCAGAGGTCCGGGTGTCAATAATAAATAAGGTCTCATATTCTGTATTATTTTTATGCTTAGACAATTATAAATTCTTTACTTTTTATTCGTTGGCCATACGAGTATTAATAGAATCGATTAATGCCGGAAGTTCTTCGATTGAATCGACCACATAATGTGCTCCAGCAGCATACATACGGTTTCTTACTTCCATCATACGACGTTTCAGTTCGTCTGCCGGCAGAGCCTTTACTTCTTCTTCTGTAAGCCCCATCTCGTTGCTTCCCAATACCACTCCGACAGTCCATACACCAGCATTCAATCCTTCTTTAATATCTGAAATCGTATCTCCATATTTCAATACAGAAAAACGAGAAGGAACAGCCAAATCACACATGTTCTTATAAATCATATAAGGATAAGGGCGTCCGGCCGGAAGACCATCGGAAGTTACATGATTGTCTACACGATATCCTTTCTCTGCAGCAGCGGGCACTACTACATCCATCATCTCTTTGGTATATCCTGTAGTCGACCCAATTTTTATATCACGACTGCGTAATATATCTATCGTTTCAATGACTCCAGAAATCGGACCAGTGTATTCACGCAAAGTGGCAAACAGCAAACGCTGAAACTCTGCATAACGTCCATGTACATCATCTTCATTGTAATCACGTCCGAATTTCTTACGGAAAGCTTCAGATATACGTTCCATCTGAAACAAAGCCCGTACATGATCAATCTTGGTCAACCCCATCGGACGACGTGCCTCTTCTGCAGTGATAGTTATTCCTATTGCATTAAAACTTTCAATAAAAGCAGATACAGGTGCAAAACATCCATAATCGATAGCAGTACCTGCCCAATCCATAATTACGCATTCAATCTTCTTCATATCGCAGTAGTTGTTAAGTATATATTTTCTGTTTCAATATTTTCTTTAGTATCGGTATTCTTTTTCTTTCCTCCCTGAAGTTCAATTTTCTGCAAACGGTTTTTCCGGCGAATCATATAGATAAATGAGCCTATAAAAGCCAGACTACATGCAATGCCAATCCAAACACTCATGTGGTTATAAAATGACTGCCAATCGACATGAGAAACATAAAACTCCTTGAAAAGCAGCAGAACCAAAGTTCCCAGATAACCTACAAAATCGATAGTTATAATAAAGAATCCTACATTTCCCCTTATTTTAAAACAAGCTATAAAGCGCTCAAAGAAAATAGTCTGAAAACTCAGATAGGCCATGTCCAGACAAAGACTTTGTAAAAAGAGCCAAACGGTAGTAGGAAGACTAATTGAATGGAAGTTGGCACCTAAGAAGGCCAAGGTTCCCATTCCGGCTGTAGACAATACCAGCAGAATACAAAGTACTTTTAAGTGATCGTATGTAGTAGCCAGTAAAGCAAATGTTGCCAACAAAATCAAAGTAGCGAGTGAATCTATCTGTGCAAAAGCCCAGGAGGAGACTGTAGACACATCAATAATACACACAATGAAATCCTCCTTTATGTCTCTCTGAACAGTCAGCAACAGATTGGCAGCAAAAAGCATAATCAGCACCGGCATGAACTTACAGAACAACTCCCATCGCTGAGCTCCGTTCAATGTTACACGTACTGAACGGGAAGCAATATCAGCAGCTGTCGGCTTTGGGAAACGTGTCATCATCCATCCTGTCAGACAAAGCAGAGGGAAAGCTACAGCTCCAATCAAGGCAGGCATCCAAAACTCACTTACTCCAAGTTCATTCAGTGCATAAAGTCCCATAGATTTAGCCAACCCTGAACTTAACGCCATACTCACTCCCATAATACTGGCAAGAATATCGGAGGTTCGTCTGCCTTCCAGAAAGCTAAAAATAACTCCCCACATACAACCTAAAGACAATCCATTGAAAAACAGCGCAATAATATTATATGGTAAAGGAAGTAATCCAAATGCAACCAAAGACAATTCGGATAAAGCCGCCGAACCAATAATGAACTTCAATCTGCCTTCCGGTTTCAGTTCGGAAATATATTTTATTCCCAAAAGTTTGGCACAAACATACCCCAGCAACTGAATAATGCTCACTGCAATTTTATAATCCATACCGCATACATAAAGCCCTTCAAATTCAGCTGCAGTAAAAGGCTTACGCAAAGCATAGACCAGCGAGTAAGAAAGTAATGCTGTACCACCAGCCCAAAAGACGAACAACCAGTCCGGCATTGAAGAATTCTTATTTTCAAGTGATGTTGAAGTCGAGGTTTTCATTCTTTGTTTTATCTTATTTTTGATTACGCCACAAAAGTAGAAGTCCCTCAGTAAGAAAAAAATGAATAAAATATGAATCATAAAGCAGTAACAATTCAGAAATATTCATGCAACAATTCTCTAATAATTCTGAAAAACATAAGAAAGCAAACTGAAACAGTTTTGTAATATAAAAGCCGTATCTTTATTCCGTTTTTTATGCTACTACAAATGGAAGAGCTCAAGGAAATCTACGAAAGAATCACTTTCTTAAGACAAAAAGGGGTAAAAATGAAGGAAATGGCAGAACAGGCTGAAATATCTCCCAGCGTATTGTCTGCCGTTTACTCTACCGTACTTCCGGCTTACCTGAAAAATATTGAAAAAGGTGAAACACAAGATGAAGCACTGCAAAATGCTTTGATGTGGGTAAACAATGTATCGAAAAAGAAATTGCTCGGATCGCTTGCCAACCTGAAAAGTTCACTGTTTGCTATGGAAATCCCTTCCAAAATCTATACAGAGAACAATAAAAACCCATTCTTGAATATGCTGGAAAACAATATGAAGGAAACGGTAACCCGAATAACCAATTTCAGTGGTATTTATCTTAGCTACAGCATTTCATCAGGAAGCAGAAGTTTAAAAATAGAACCTTATATTATCGCTCCAGCAGAAAATGGGAATTATGTAGAAGTAGGACACAATAATGCGTACGGGGTAACCCATTGGGGAGCTGTGATGATGAACGGAATCAATCATCTTTATTTGGCTTTCAACGAAAATATGACTTCACAACTGGCTCTGTTCTACATTTGTCTGAAACTCCCGATGTACGATCGTCCTCCTTTCTTAAGAGGTGTTTATACATGTTTTGACTACAACTATAACCCTGTAGCACGACGTATTCTGTTTGTGAAATATTCCGACAGCATTGCCCGAGAAGAATTCATGAAGCTAAAAGGAGAACTGAAGGCATACGAAGTGCTCAACAAAAAAGAACAGGTGTATTATGACTATACCTGCCAACCGGAAGACATCATCCGAATGTGTAATATTCCTTCTCCTCAAATGAGTGAAGAGGATCTGATCATAGAAAAGAAAATACTTTCTATCTGATAATACAAATAACTACTCCTGAACACTATAAATATTATCTTCATTCAGGAATAGTCATTTTAGTATATACTACTTATTTCTTAGAATGAAATATATCTCAGTATCTTATAAGAATACAACTATCCATTTTTACTAATTTTCAGGTAAATCATATCTTTTAATTGTTTGCCTTCCTCAAAAATCGGATGATCATAATTATCAGTAAAAAAATTGGGTATCCGATGTGAATATACAAATCCGCAATTCGTGTAGAAAGATATGGTTATAGGAGAGTCTCCGGTCCCGACAAGCATTGTATGGCATCGAACTTTATAATGTTCCAAAAGAAAGTGTATCAACTTTTTCCCATACCCTTGACGCTGAAACTGTGGATAAACCGCAATATTTTTGATTTCGTAGATACCTTTGCCTTCTTCAGTTATAACACATAAAGCTTTAACCTCATTGTTATCAGCCAGAACAAACATATCCCCGCGTTCCAAATAGCGATCAATCATAGACTCTTGCTCATCAGCAAGGAGTAGTAAATCGAGATATTGTTTTTTGTTGCAAAATACAGGATATATATTTATCATATTTCGTTTTTTATATAAATACCTATTGCAAAAGAAGAATATAGTATAACTGAAGTTGATTATACCACTTCTATGCTTAATAAAGCTATCAAAAAAGCAAACGAGAAACAGCGTCTACTATCTATACCCGCATGCACATCTATTTTCGGGAAAGTCATCATTTCAGAGCATAATTCACCGACCATTATATCATTCGAAGACAAACGAGACTCTCTTTATTGACGTCTATGCCGTCAAGTTTCACAAGAAGAAACTTTCCAAAAAGCGACATGAGAAAACATCACTGAAGCTGTGGGCGTCGCAGTCAATCTGAGGCTAATTTAAGAAGACTAATAAGAATTTTTCTTCTGCTTGAACGATTGAAACCAAGAATCAAAAATTGATTCATGCAGTTTTATATTGTTTTTGTAAAACTCTTTGCTCCAGCCGTTTTTAAGTCCGCAATCTTTCATATATTCACTCAAAGGCTCAAGCCCCATCTCCTTTCTGAGTGAATCGACTTTATTAATATCCTGTAGAGGGACCAGATAATGAACTCCATTCCTGATTATTCTCTGCGTCCCATAAATTTGTTTTTGTCCTTGATTCATAAGACACCTGTCAGTCAGAAAAGCATATTGCCAACCTTTAGCCGCACCATTTTGAACTGCTTCTTTCAGTATAGGTAAATATTTATTTTGAATTAAGGAATCTTCTGAATGTTGAATACAAAGAAAAAGAGCCTCGTTCGCTTCATATCCAATATCATCGGGAGAAAGCCAACCGTATTGATCAATGATTTCAGTAACTCTAGCAGCATTTCTCCGGTCTATGCTATCCATTATTTTTCTTATTTTATCTGCATTCCGTTTCTTCTTCCAAGCATCCATCAACAACAGACGTATACTTTGATCTTCAATTCTTATCTCTTTTAATTCCTTTCCAATAGAATATAATTCTGCATCATACTCTTTTTCATAAGCATCAAGAATTCTGATGTAGGTCTTATTAAACGACATAGTATCTTGCTTATCCAGATAATAATGGCAGCTATCCACGATACTTGAAAAATTTTGCGCTTCTGATGTATTGCAGAACAGCAAAAACAAACAGATATAAAACAAATTCTTTAACATAACGTTTTGATACAAGAATAAATATAATATACAGAGGACAATAGCATGGTAATAAAATATAAATTTACAGTGACCAATTATCACTATGTTCCCAGCACCAAAATTACGGAAACTTATTTATGGCCGATAATTTTTGCAAGGAATTTACGTTGCAAAAAGAAAAAGATATGATTAAAGACAAGACATCATTCTTTCAGCAATTTCACTGTCAGCTATCGTAACCTATTGTTTCTTTGAAACATTGAAGTGAACTTTATCAATGAATTTACTTACATCAAGAATCGTTAAAAGACCTTCCCGATTTTTCAGTAACGATTTAGTAACGGAACTTTGTCTGAAGTGGGCATTGTAATGTCTTCCGGTTGTCCACCGGATAAATAGAAAAAGTCCCGTAAAATATTAATTTTACGGGACTTGTCTTTAACATCTTAAGCTTCAGCGGAGAGACAGGCTCTCGAACCTACATATTCAAGAAATATCATAAAATTG
>UQPQ01000008.1 GCA_900542985.1 uncultured Bacteroides sp. | reverse complement strand
TGGGCAACTTTTTGTTGCTCAGGAACTTATAAATAAAGTTAAATTATAGTGTTGCAGAATTAAGGCATTATAAAAAGCTCCGACTTCCGGCAATACAAACACCGTCTGAGCCATGTTCAAACAAGGTCCACACCATTGAGTATAAAAATCAACAAATACCAGTTTGTTTTCAGACTTCGCTTTAGCTAAAGTCTCTTGCCAAGTTCCATGAAAAAATGCGATTCCTTCAGCTCTCAACGGCAGAGCCATTACGACAAGCGTTAAAATAAATAACAAAAATCTCTTCTTACTACACATACAATTACACTATTTTAAATTTAATGGGCGCAAATTTAATAGTTTTCACAAAAATATTCAAATACATGAATTTATTTTTATAAAATATCGTAACAAAAAAGCATTTAAAAATACGCATTCGTTACATGAGAACAGATTTTCTCTATTTTTTAAAACAATTTTCCGTACTAAACCGGATCAAATAAGAACAAATCACCCTAAAAAAAAGAAAAGATCAAATTTTTCATAAGACCATATTTCGTTTTGTACCTACGTATACCGGCTACGCAAACATTATCATCAAGTTATACGTCCTCCTATCAATCAACCTACAACCTAAAGCACCTCCAATATTTTGTCCAAATCCATAGAATTTTGTTCCAACAAAAAAGAATAATGACATAAACCTTCTCAAAAAGTTCAAAACAGATGAAATATCATATTCCCATTCAAACTTAATTTCTTCTCTTCACGAATAAGATAAAGAGGTATAAACCACTATATATCAACACAAATAGTATATATTAAAAGTTCGCTTTTCATATCCATAGCCTTAAATCTAATACCTTTTATACACCAGACAATCATTCTCAATAAAAGGCTTTCAACTTAAAAGACTCATTCTTACGACAAATGTTCAACTTACTTTTTCCAATATTTTTCCAATATTCATTTGTTATTATAAGATAAAACACTATATCTTTGCAAATCCTTTTGAAAAACGAATATTAAACAATCAATTTATAAGCAATGAACAAAAGATTCCTACTCACCTGGCTTTTAATGGCCATTTTATGCCTGCCGGTACTCGCACAGATGCAAGATCCGGTGCAGTTTAAAACAGAATGGAAGGCTATCTCGGACAATGAGGCAGAGATTGTCTTTACCGGAACCATCGAACGTGGATGGCATGTATACTCTACAGATCTGGAAGAAGGAGGTCCGACCTCGGCTACATTCAACATCGACCAGATAAAAGGAGCTGAATTGGTAGGTAAACTTACCCCAAAAGGCAACGAACTCGACATGATGGACCCTGTATTCGGTATGCAAGTTCGTTTCTTTGAAGGAACAGCTGTTTTTGTACAAAAGATTAAACTGACTGGAGGAGATTACAATATTACAGGATATCTCAATTACGGAGCTTGTGATGATCAAAACTGTATGCCTCCTACTAATGTAGAATTTACTTTTAAAGGCAAAGCAGCAGGAAGTGCCAAACAAGCAGCTGCTCCCGCTAGTCAGGAAACAACAGAAGCAACTCAAGCTACAGAAACTGAAAATGCAAATGATACCGTACAAGCTGCCGCAACAACAGCCCCTGCACAGCTGGATGGAACCACAGATTACTGGAAACCTGTTGTAAACGAATTAAGCAACTTCGGTGAACAAGCTGGAGAAGAATCTCACTCATGGATTTATATCTTCTTTACCGGTTTATTGGGAGGATTATTGGCATTGTTCACTCCTTGTGTATGGCCTATCATTCCTATGACTGTCAGCTTCTTCCTGAAACGTACTAAAGACAAGAAAAAAGGAATCCGCGATGCATGGACATATGGTGCTTCCATCGTAGTAATCTATGTCACACTGGGATTAGCTATTACTTTAATCTTCGGTGCAAGCGCATTGAACGCCTTGTCTACCAATGCAATCTTCAACATCTTGTTCTGCTTGATGCTGATTGTTTTTGCAGCCTCTTTCTTCGGTGCATTCGAAATTACTTTACCTTCTAAATGGAGTAATGCAGTAGACAGCAAGGCAGAACAGACCACAGGTTTGTTGAGTATCTTCCTGATGGCATTTACCTTATCATTGGTTTCATTCTCTTGTACAGGTCCTATCATCGGCTTCCTGCTGGTAGAAGTATCCACTACTGGTAGTGTAATTGCTCCGGCGATTGGTATGCTAGGATTTGCCATTGCATTGGCTTTGCCATTCACCCTGTTTGCCTTGTTCCCATCATGGTTGAAATCAATGCCAAAATCAGGTGGATGGATGAATGTAATCAAAGTCGTATTGGGATTCCTCGAACTGGCATTTGCCTTGAAATTCCTGTCTGTTGCCGACCTCGCATACGGATGGCGAATCCTCGATCGTGAAACATTCCTGGCTTTGTGGATTGTAATCTTCGGATTGCTGGGTATGTACCTGTTGGGCAAAATCAAATTCCCTCACGATGACGATGATACCAAAGTAAGCGTACCTCGTTTCTTCATGGCACTTATCTCACTGGCATTTGCCATCTATATGATTCCAGGATTGTGGGGTGCACCTCTGAAAGCTGTCAGCGCATTCGCTCCTCCTATGCAGACTCAGGACTTCAACCTATATAAGAATGAAGTACATGCGAAATTCAACGATTTCGATGCAGGTATGGAATATGCACGCCAGCAGGGAAAACCTGTAATGGTAGACTTTACCGGTTACGGATGCGTAAACTGCCGTAAAATGGAACTTGCTGTATGGACAGACCAGAAAGTAAGCCAGATGCTGAACGACGACTATGTATTGATTACATTGTTTGTCGACGATAAGACTAAATTACCTGAACCTATCAAAATTACAGAAAACGGTACAGAACGTACCCTCCGCACCGTAGGCGACAAATGGAGCTATCTGCAACGTTCTAAATTCGGAGCAAATGCACAGCCATTCTATGTATTGCTCGACAACGAAGGTATGCCTCTGAACAAATCGTATTCATACGATGAAGACATCCAGAAATATGTAGAATTCCTGGGAACAGGTTTAAAGAACTACAAGAAATAAATATACACTAAGTTCATAAGTTTTTGACTTTATAAGTTTGTTCTGTTAAACAAAAGCATTACAAACTTATAAAGTCAAAAACTTATAAACGAATTTGAAAAAACAGACAAACTCAAAAAAACTTATAAACTTAATATCCATGATTGCTAAATCTGAAAGAGAGCAAATCATTGCCCTGATAAAACAGGAAGTAGTTCCGGCAATAGGCTGTACTGAACCTATTGCCGTAGCTCTTTGTGTAGCCAAAGCGACAGAGCTTTTAGGTCAACGTCCCGAAAAAATCAAAGTTCTTCTCAGTGCCAATATTCTGAAAAATGCAATGGGGGTAGGTATTCCCGGAACAGGAATGATTGGACTTCCTATTGCTGTAGCCCTTGGTGCACTGATAGGAAAATCGGAATATCAATTGGAAGTTCTGAAAGACAGCACTCCGGAAGCCGTAGCCGAAGGCAAAAAAATGATTGATTCACAATGTATCGACATTGCACTAAAAGAAAATATCGAAGAAAAGCTGTATATTGAGATTATCTGCGAACATGGCAATGACAAAGCTACTGCCATCATCAGTGGAGGACATACTCACTTTGTATACGAAAGTATCAATGATAAAGTTTTGCTGGATAAACGTACCCAGTCTACACAAGAAGCAGATGCTACAAATGTAGAATTATCATTGAAAAAAGTCTACGACTTTGCAACCACTGCCCCGCTTGAAGAAATTGAATTCATTCTGGAAGCTAAGCGTCTCAACAAAAACGCAGCAGAACGTTCGTTCCAGGGAAACTTCGGACATGCACTGGGAAAGACCTTACAAAGCAGCAAAAGCGAACAGAGTGTAATGGGAAGCAATATTTTCACTCATATTCTTTCCTACACATCGGCAGCTTGTGATGCCCGTATGGCAGGAGCTATGATTCCGGTGATGAGCAATTCTGGAAGTGGTAACCAAGGTATCGCAGCCACTCTTCCGGTTGTTGTATATGCAGAAGAAAACCATATGTCCGAAGAACAGTTAATCCGGGCTTTGATACTCAGTCACCTGACCGCTATCTATATCAAACAGAATTTAGGACGCCTTTCAGCTCTCTGCGGATGTGTAGTAGCAGCCACAGGAAGTAGCTGTGGTATCACCTACCTGATGGGAGGAAGTTATCAGCAGGTTGCTTTTGCCGTACAAAATATGATAGCCAACCTAACCGGTATGATTTGCGACGGTGCAAAACCAAGTTGTGCGTTAAAGCTGACCAGTGGCGTATCTACCGCTGTATTGTCTGCTATTTTAGCCATGGAAGGCAAATGCGTGACCTCTGTAGAAGGTATCATCGAAGATGATGTGGACCGAAGCATCCGCAACTTGACCAAGATCGGCTCGGAAGGTATGAACGAAACAGACAGACTGGTTCTTGATATCATGACCCATAAGCATTGCGATTAAATTGCATTTTTCATCATACTAACGACTGTTTTTCGTAAAAGAACTGAAAAGTAAAAGCGAAGAACAGTCGTTTTTTTTATCTTTGCCCTCCGTATGAAAACGAGGACGGAAACAGAATATATACAACAGCTGATAAGTGAAGGAGAACATATTCAGCAGGACTTTAAGTTCGCCATTTCTGATGCAAGGAAAATAGCCCGAAGTATTTCGGCTTTTGCCAATACACAAGGAGGAAGACTACTCATCGGAGTTAAAGACAACGGAAAGATTGCAGGCGTACGCTCGGAAGAAGAAATATATATGATTGAAGCAGCCGCCCGTATGTATTGCCGCCCACAGGTTGAATTAGAAAACTATATATATAAGGTAGAGGGGAAAAATGTACTCGAAGTACGTATTGCCGAAAATCCCTGCAAACCAATCTGTGCTTTGGACGAGCAAAATAAGGCATGGGCTTATGTCCGTATCAAAGATGAAAACATATTGGCCAATCCTGTACATTTAAATATATGGAAACAAAACCGGCAGAAAGAATCGGTTGTCATAGCCTATACCGAACGCGAACAGCATCTGCTCAACATATTGAAACAGCACGGCGCTCTTACTTTAAACCAATGCAGCAGATTATCTCAAATCAATCGGAAACAGACGAGTGAACTGCTCGCCGATTTTATCCGCTTTGGTTTGGTAGAACAAGATTTTAAAGAACACACTTTTTATTTCAAACTGACAGAAAACGAGTGACATTTTTTATTACCTTTGCCCCATAAAACCTAAATTAACAATCATATATGAGCATATTTTCAAAAATATTCGGCAAAAAACAAGCAGAAGAAGCAGAAGGAACTGTACGTGTAGGAGGTATGGAAGACTTCATGACACTGATTCGTGTATATTATCAGGCAGTAATGGCTGCACAGTTGGGAATCAGCAACATCAATTTCTTACCCGACATGGCTGTATTCAAACGTACTCTTAAAATCCCTACTCAAAACAACAAGTTGGGACTGGCAGAAAAAGCACGTTGCAAGAAAATGCTGACAGACATATACGGACTCAACGACAGTTTTTTCAAAGAAATAGACAATTCCATCAAGAAGAACTGCAAGAATGTAAACGACATCAAGACTTATCTGTTCATGTTCCAGGGATTCAGTCAGGACTTGATGATGTTGATTGGCAATTTGATGCAATGGAAATTCCGTATGCCGGGTGTTTTCAAGAAAATGTTGCGTAACATGACTGAGAAAACCGTACACGATATCCTGACCAAGATGACTTGGAAAGACGACAGCGTACACAAAACCTGTATCACAATCCGTCAGTATCAGCATAGTCTGGGATACAGCGAAAGCTGGATTACCGAATATGTGTACAACATTGTGCTTCTTGCTAAAAAAGAGCCAAAGCCTAAAGCATAACCCAATAATAACGCAAATACAATGATAGAAGAAACTGTGCCTGTCATAGAGACACATCCTCTCGAACCTTTTCTACCGGGTAATGCGGTATTGCTGATGCTGGGAAGTTTCCCTCCGCAGCAGAAAAGATGGAGTATGGATTTCTTCTATCCTAATTTGCAAAATGATATGTGGCGCATCGTCGGACTGATATTCTTCGGCGATAAAGAATACTTCCTGAAACCAGACAAGAAAGCATTCGACAAAGAACGGATTATAGATTTCCTGAAACAAAAAGGTATTGCTTTATACGATACAGCAACCTCCGTCCGACGTTTGCAAGACAATGCTTCGGACAAGTTTCTTGAAGTAGTAGAACCTACAGACATCAGGCTTTTATTAAAACAGCTGCCGCAATGCCGGGCGGTCGTTACTACGGGACAGAAAGCCACCGATACACTCCGGCAACAAATGCATGCAACAGAACCAGCTGTAGGCTCAAAAAGCCCGTTTGAGTTCGAAGACCGGCAATTATTCCTTTACCGAATGCCTTCTTCAAGTCGTGCCTATCCGTTGAAGTTAGAAAAAAAAGCAGAAATTTATCAGCTCATGTTCAGCGAATTAGGATTGCTATAGTGAAACAGAGAATAAAATAATAGAAAAAGGTATTGCATATATTGAAATTTGTACTACCTTTGCAACCGCAATACGGGAATAGCTCAGTTGGTAGAGCATCGGTCTCCAAAACCGAGTGTCGGGAGTTCGAGCCTCTCTTCCCGTGCAAAACGAAAAAGCTGTAACTCTGAGAGTTGCAGCTTTTTTATTTTATATCCGGAACAAAATCGGGACACTTTATTTCTACTACTAAGGAATATTGATCAGTTTATGCGTTTGCAGACTAAGTCTCCATTGAGGATGTTGCAAGATATACCCGACCACCTCTTCTGTATTCCTGCAAGAACAAGGCTGCAAGAAATAATGAGTAGCAGGTAACTGCAGATACGAAGATACATCCTGTCCCCAATAAACCACTTTCACCTCATCCATACGCTTCACTTTCAAGACAGTACCCTGTTTGGGAGAACAAGTCACCCAGTCAATCTGTTCAGGAAGTACACATGTACCGTTTGTTTCAATACATATATATTTACCCGCTTTGTGCAAAGCCTCAATCAATACATCATCCACCCAAAGTCCGGGTTCTCCACCAGTCAGAATCACCATACGGGAAGGATAACGAAGCACCTCTTCCACAATCTCCTCATCGGTCATGTCTTTCCCCTCTTCGTGCCGTGTATCACAAAAGTCGCATTTCAGGTTACAACCGGAAAAACGGACAAATACAGCAGGAGTACCCGCATGAAAACCTTCCCCCTGCAGGCTGTAAAAAATCTCGTTAATCTTTCTCATAGATAACAGTATTACCTTCCGACTCTTGAACTTCTACCTTGAAACAACAGGGTATCTGATTACAAATCCAACAGGCAATATTTTCGGCAGTCGGATTCGCAGGAATCACATCATTCAGATTACGGTGATCCAGCTTTCCCATCACCGTTTCCTTAATGTGGGTAAAATCTACCACCATTCCATCTTCATTCAACACTTCCGAACGGCAATACACCGTAACAATCCAATTGTGACCATGCAAGTTCTCGCACTTGCTTTGATACGAAAGTTTCAGACTGTGCGAAGCTGAAACCTCCATTCTTTTTACCACAGTAAACATATTATACTCTGAATTAATATTTAATAAATTTACATTTACACCTAATGTCACCTCGGTGTCCGGCAAAGGTAAAAATAATTTCAAAAAACAAGAAAAAACAAACAAATCCATTTATCGCTCCGAATATTTCAGACATTTTTCCGAAAATATCCCCCAAATATTTTTGAGTTTATTTCCAATCCACTATATTTGTATAGAGTTTTGGTATAAAATGACGGAAGAAGACAAAAAGCTATTAAGTACTTTCGAAGGGAAATTGAGGCATTTCATGTATTTATACAAAGAATTAAAGAAAGAAAATGCCACCCTTAAACAACTTCTTTCTGAAAAAGAAGAAGAAATAGCCCGTATGGCTGATAGCCAAAAAGAATTAGAAGCCAGATATACCAACCTGAAAATGGCCCGGATGATCAGTATTAATGACAATGAACTCAGAGATACCAAACAAAGATTATCCAAGCTGGTGCGTGAAGTCGACAAATGTATCGCTTTGCTGAATGAATAAAAACCGGTAAACCGAATCATGATGGACGACAAAATGAAAATACATCTGCTGATTGACAACGAACGATACCCGTTGAACATACGCCGGGAAGACGAACAACTGTATCGTGACGCTGCCAAACAGATTGACTATAAACTAAACAAATATCGGAATGCTTTCAGAGACTTCGGTCCCACAAAGCATTGGGCTATGGTAGCTTTGGAACTGGCTTTTGAGAATATGTATCTGAAAGACAGAAATGATACACAGCCTTATATGGAAAAAATAAAAGAACTGGAAGAAGAAGTGGACCAATGTCTGAACTTAAAAGACACGCCACAGCCATAGCTAATAAGGTTTATAGTACGGAACGTATAAAAGAGATTATCCACGCACAACTGGAGACGACGGAAGAAAGATCCGAGTCGAAAGTCGTGCGTTTTTTGTTTATATTTTAATTTAAAATTATAATGTTATCATTAGCAATATTGACGGTAGTAGCCTTTCTGGTAGGAGGGGCACTTTCATACGGCTTTTTCAAGTACGGCTTGAAAACACGGTATGAGAAAATTATAAAAGAGGCTGAAACAGAGGCCGAAGTTATCAAGAAAAACAAATTGCTGGAAGTAAAGGAGAAATTCCTGAACAAGAAAGCAGATTTGGAAAAGGAAGTTGCCATCCGCAATCAGAAGATACAGCAGGCCGAAAACAAACTGAAACAGCGCGAAATGGTGCTGAATCAGAAAAACGAAGAGTTGCAGCGTAAACGCAATGAAAACGAAGCCATTAAGGAAAACCTCGATGCGCAACTCGTTATCATCGAAAAGAAAAAGGAAGAACTCGATCATCTGCAATCACAAGAACGTGAAAAACTGGAAGCATTGTCTGGCCTTTCTGCAGAAGAAGCAAAGGAACGCCTGATAGAATCACTCAAGGAAGAAGCCAAGACACAGGCTCAGTCTTACATCAACGATATCATGGACGATGCAAAGCTGACTGCCAATCGCGAAGCAAAACGTATTGTGATTCAGTCTATCCAGCGTGTAGCCACTGAAACAGCTATTGAAAACTCAGTAACTGTATTCCATATCGAATCAGACGAAATCAAAGGACGTATCATCGGTCGTGAAGGACGTAATATCCGCGCACTTGAAGCTGCTACAGGAGTGGAAATCGTAGTAGACGATACTCCGGAAGCAATTGTACTTTCTGCATTCGACCCTGTACGCCGAGAAATTGCCCGTCTGGCTTTGCACCAGTTGGTAACCGACGGACGTATTCATCCGGCTCGTATCGAAGAAGTAGTTGCCAAAGTCCGCAAACAGGTAGAAGATGAAATCATCGAAACCGGTAAACGTACTACCATCGACTTGGGTATCCACGGTTTGCATCCTGAACTGATTCGTATCATCGGTAAGATGAAATACCGTTCTTCATACGGACAGAATCTGTTGCAGCACGCTCGTGAAACAGCCAACCTTTGTGCAGTAATGGCATCTGAACTGGGCTTGAACCCGAAAAAGGCAAAACGTGCCGGATTGTTACACGATATCGGTAAAGTACCCGATGAAGAACCGGAATTGCCACACGCATTGCTGGGTATGAAACTGGCAGAAAAATACAAGGAAAAACCGGATATCTGCAACGCCATCGGTGCACACCACGACGAAGTGGAAATGACCAGCTTGCTTGCTCCTATCGTACAGGTTTGTGATGCCATCTCTGGCGCTCGTCCGGGAGCACGCCGGGAAATTGTAGAAGCTTACATCAAGCGTTTGAACGATCTGGAACAATTGGCCATGTCTTATCCGGGTGTAACCAAGACATACGCTATTCAGGCCGGTCGTGAATTGCGCGTAATTGTAGGCGCCGACAAGATTGACGACAAACAGACTGAAAGTCTGTCTACTGAAATCGCAAAGAAGATTCAGGACGAAATGACTTACCCGGGACAGGTAAAGATTACTGTTATCCGCGAAACACGTGCAGTAAGCTTTGCAAAATAGGTAGAGTACAGATATATTTCAAATCTGCAAGCCTCATCCATCAGGATGACTTGCAGATTTTTTTTGCACTTCATCTCCTGCCTCTCTTTCTGCTGACAAAATGTAAATTTCTCCCATCTTTATTTCTCCCCTATCTGCCTTCTGACAAAACGTCAAATCAACCTCTTCTATATTGCGTTATTTACATCTGTATGCAGACGTTGTTCCAAAATCACTTATTTTCTGCCATCAGAAAAATTCAGAAAGAAAGCTAAAGTACAAAACAAGAACCACAATAGCTTATATTATTTCGGAACACTCTACACAAAGTTTATTTTCCATTGAGTTACATTCCGATTTATCAAAATCAGATTCACATTAAAAACACCTGCAAAAAAGAAGAAAATCAAGGAAACAGAAAGAGAAAATACGTCATTAGTCGCATCAGCTTACGCGACGAGTCACGTAAACCAACGTGATTAGTCACGAAAGCCCACATTACAAGTCACATTTCCCCCTACAACAGGTTCTATTTTCCCTCTATATAAATTGAAAAAACCTGCCATACAGCAGGTTTTAAAGGTATTTTTCAACTAAAAAGCTCTGTTTTACAAAGCGTGAACAAGGATTTTGCTTCAAATACGCGTTAGCGGAAATCCATTTTTTCCTTGTTTAAGTCAGAAGAATGTAATTATTCCTTTCATTTTGAAAAGTCATCAATTTCTATTCAAAAGACGAAAAAACCTTCTCGGCACAAGCATATCCTTCTTCGTAAAGTGCTGTAAGTTTTTTGATATCCCGTTCAATACGATTGACCACCACAGGACGTTCCGGACGAATTACTACGATACGTCCTTCATCTTCCATACGCTCCACCATTTCCAACTGTTGATTATACGCCTTGCATCGGTTACTCAGCACCACACGCAAACGGGGATACCGTTTGTAGACAAAACGGGGAACACGGATGTCTTTCTCATCTTTCCGATAACCACGATTACGGGTAAGTACCACTACATTCCGCTCATATCCCTGTGATATGGCCCGCTCTACCGGAATAGAATCTACAATACCACCGTCCAGCATCGGCCTTCCGTCGACATAAGTAATCGGACAGACATAGGGCAGACTACTGGAAGCCTTAGCTATAGCCAGCAAACGGATTTTATCTTTTTTCTCTTCCAGATAGCAGGCTCTACCCGTCACACAATTGGTGGTGACCATTTCAAATCGAGCCGGATTGTTCCGATAGGCCTCATAATCGTAGGGTAAAATTTCTTCCGGAAACAATTCGTACAACAATTTCTGATCAAGAATGCTATGCTGATACCACAGATGTTTCAATCCGATGTAATGATACTTGTCCAACAATTCTATATTACTGTACCGTGCTCTTCCACGCTGATGCGACATGTACGACAAACCGTTGCAAGCACCGGCAGACACCCCTACTCCATACGGAAACTCTATTCCCTTATCCATGAAATAGTCGAGTACGCCACAAGTAAACACACCTCGCATACCTCCTCCTTCGAGTACTAAGCCCATATTCTGTACATCTATTGCCATATTGACCTCCGCTTTCAAAATAATAAGACTCCAATTGCAAAGATATGTTTTTTAAAATAAGGCATAGAACAATATTCAATTTAATTTGCTACTTTTGCAACAATTAAAACAAATATTGAACTTAATACTTAACAATATGTTCGATTCATCTGTGTATAAACAACGTCGTCAGGCCTTAAGAGAAAAGGTCGGTCATGGGCTTATCCTTATCTTGGGAAACAACGAAGCTCCGGCCAATTATCCTGACAATACTTATAAATTCCGCCAAGACAGTTCGTTTCTTTATTTCTTCGGCCATTCTCATCCGGGCTATGCGGGTGTAATGGACATTGAAGCTGGAGAAGACTACTTCTTCGGAAATGATGTAACGATGGACGATATCATCTGGATGGGACCTCAGCCCAGTGTGAAAGATCTGGCTGCGCAGGTTGGTGTAGAAAAGAGTTTCCCGTTCGACAAACTCAAGGAGTTTATCGGAAAGGCTATTTCACAGCGCCACCCTATCCACTTCCTTCCTCCTTATCGCTACGACAACATGTTGCTGCTGGAAGATCTGACTGGTATACGCGCTTCAATGACTAAACAGCATGCTTCCGTAGAACTCATCAAAGCGGTGGTTGCACTGCGTTCTGTTAAAGAGGCTTGCGAAATAGCAGAAATCGACAAGGCCTGCAACATTGGCTATGAAATGCATACAGCTGCCATGCGTCTCTGTAAGCCGGGTGTTTCCGAACAATATATCGCAGGTATCCTGGACGGTATTGCTTCTTCGTATGGCAACATGGTTTCGTTTGCTACTATCCTTACACAAAACGGACAGACGCTTCACAACCACGACCACAGCCATCTGCTGGAAGCTGGCAGACTGATGCTGACAGATGCCGGTGCGGAAAGTGTAACCAACTACTGCTCCGACCATACACGTACCATCCCGGTAGGAGGAAAATTCACTTCCAGACAGCGTGACGTATACAGCATCGTGCTGGACTGCCACGACAAGGCTCTGGAACTGGCACATCCGGGAGTAACCTACAAATCGGTTCACCTCGAGGTATGTAAAGTGCTGGCACAAGGGCTGAAAGATCTGGGACTCATGAAAGGGGATGTAAACGAAGCGGTAGCAGCTGGAGCACATGCTTTGTTCATGCCGCACGGACTGGGACACATGATGGGTATCGACGTACACGATATGGAAGACTTGGGTCAGTGCTATGTGGGTTATGACGACGAGATACGTCCTTCAGACCAGTTCGGTCTGGCTTCTCTGCGTATGGGCCGCCGTCTGCAGGAAGGTTTTGTCATTACCGACGAACCCGGATGTTATTTCATCCCTGCCCTGATAGACAAATGGAAAGCTGAAAACATGCACAAAGACTTCCTCAACTACGAGGCAATAGAGAAGTTCAAAGACTTTGGAGGCATCCGTCTGGAAGACGATATCCTGATTATACCGGGCGGTTCACGCTTTACAGGAGAAAAGCATATACCTATTACCATCAGCGAGGTAGAACAAATCATGAACGAATAATCAAAAATAATTCAATAACCATTTAATAACTTAAAAAACAATGAACAAACTTATTGCTCTTTTAGCTTTGGGTGTTTGCTTCAGCAATGTATCTGCAAAAAGCCCGAAAAAGAACAAAACAGAAGAAGGTTTCGTATTCACTACTGTAAAAGAAAATCCTATTACCTCTATTAAAGACCAGAATCAGTCTAGTACTTGCTGGTCATTCTCTTCACTGGGCTTCTTCGAAGCAGAATTGCTTCGTCTGGGCAAGGGAGAATTCGACTTGTCTGAAATGTTCGTGGTACACAAAACCATGGAAGACCGTGCTGTAAACTACGTACGTTATCATGGAGATGCTTCATTCTCTCCGGGCGGTAGTTTCGAAGACATCGTAACCTGCTACGAAAAATACGGTATGGTACCACAGGAAGCAATGCCGGGTATCATGTATGGCGACTCTCTGCCTGTACACAACGAGCTGGATGCAGTAGCAGCAGGATATGTAAACGCAATTGCTAAAGGTAATCTGAAAAAACTGACTTCTGTATGGAAAAACGGTTTGTCAGCTATCTACGATACATACTTGGGAGTATGCCCGAAGGAATTTACTTACAAAGGCAAGACTTATACTCCAAGAACTTTTGCTGATGAAGCATTGGGATTGAACATGGACGATTACATCTCTCTGACTTCATTTACTCATCATCCGTTCTACACTCAGTTCAACGTAGAAGTACAGGACAACTGGCGTAACGCTATGTCTTACAACCTTCCTATCGATGAACTGATGGCTGTAATGGACAATGCAATCAACAACGGTTACACATTTGCATGGGGATCGGATGTCAGCGAACAAGGATTTACACGCGATGGTATCGCAGTATGCCCGGACGCAGAAAAAGGAGCAGAACTGACCGGTTCGGATATGGCTCGTTGGTTAGGAATGAGCCAGCAGGACAAACGCAAGGAACTTACAGCTAAACCGTTGCCGGAAATCACAGTCACTCAGGAAATGCGTCAGGAAGGTTTCGACAACTGGGAAACTACAGACGACCACGGTATGGTTATCTATGGTATAGCAAAAGACCAGAACGGAAAAGAATACTTCATGGTAAAGAACTCATGGGGTGAAGAAGGCAAATACAAAGGTATCTGGTATGCTTCAAAAGCATTCGTAGCTTATAAAACAATCAATATCCTTGTACACAAGGATGCTATCCCTGCTGAAATCGCAAAAAAATTGGGTCTATAAGATTTGTTAAATAGACTGATTTTAAATAAATAAACGGTTGATTCTGCAATTATTTGACAGAATCAACCGTTTTTTCTTTCTTTTTTTCTAACTTTACAAGTTGAATAAGTGTACAGATTGCTCTCTTTTGTATGATACACAAAAGAAAAGATGATCGTGAGATTGCTCTTACTGCTCCTTTTTTATTGGCCAGTAAAAACGCGTAAAGAAAATAAGACTACGCCCTCTCAGGTATCTTCAACTAACATGAAACAGGCAAAAAGGTATTGTCAACCGACGCCCAATGAAGTAAACAGTCTGCATCACTAAGTAAGAGAAAAAGAAAAAACATATATAAATGAATTACAAATGGAACTATCAACCTCCTACACCGGAACAAAGGGAAGCGGCAAGGGCTTTGGCTAAAGAAATAGGAATCAGTCCTATATTGTGCCGCCTGCTGCAGGAAAGAGGAATAACCTCTGCTGCAGAGGCCAAGCGTTTCTTCCGCCCGCAGCTTAGCGAACTGCACGATCCTTTCCTGATGAAGGATATGGATATAGCTGTAGATCGTCTGAACAAAGCAATGGGACGCAAAGAACGTATCCTTGTGTATGGAGATTATGATGTAGATGGCACAACCGCCGTCGCATTAGTATATAAGTTTCTCCAGCAATTCTACTCGAATATCGACTACTACATTCCCGACCGATACAACGAGGGATATGGGGTTTCGAGAAAAGGAGTAGACTATGCTTACGAAACTGGTGTCACGCTGATTATCGTATTAGACTGCGGCATAAAAGCCGTAGAAGAGATTTCGTATGCCAAAGAAAAAGGTATCGATTTCATCATCTGCGACCATCATGTACCCGATGAAGTACTTCCTCCTGCTGTGGCTATTCTTAATCCGAAACGGGAAGATTCTACTTATCCGTACGACCATCTGTCTGGATGTGGCGTAGGATTCAAATTCATGCAGGCTTTCACAATCAACAACGGCATCGAATTTCACCAGCTGACTCCGCTGCTGGATTTGGTTGCAGTAAGTATTGCATCCGATATTGTACCGATTATGGGAGAGAACCGTATTCTGGCTTATCACGGATTACGCCAACTCAACTCCAATCCTAGCGTGGGACTGAAGTCTATCATTGATGTGTGCGGACTGTCTGAACGGGAAATCAACATGAGTGATATTGTGTTTAAAATCGGACCGCGAATCAATGCTTCCGGACGTATTCAAAACGGAAAAGAGGCTGTGGATCTTCTTATCGAAAAGGATTATCAGGCAGCAAAAGAAAAGAGTAACCTGATAAACCAATACAATGAAACCCGAAAAGACCTCGACAAGAATATGACCGAAGAGGCCAATAAGATTGTAGACAATCTGGAGCATCTGGACGAACGCCGCTCTATTGTAATCTATAATGAAGACTGGCACAAGGGAGTAATTGGTATTGTGGCTTCACGACTCACGGAAATATATTATCGGCCGGCTGTAGTACTCACGCGTACCGACAACCTGGCAACTGGTTCGGCACGCTCCGTATCGGGATTCGATGTGTACAAAGCCATTGAATATTGCCGCGACCTCTTGGAGAATTTTGGAGGACATACGTATGCAGCAGGACTTTCTATGAAAATAGAAAACGTAGAAGAGTTCTCACGCAGATTCGAGGAATATGTCACTCAAAATATTCTTCCGGAACAGACCAGTGCTACCATTCAGATTGATGCTCATCTCGACTTCAGGGATATTACACCTAAATTCTTCTTCGACTTGAAGAAGTTCAATCCTTTCGGGCCGGACAACCATAAACCGATATTCGCTACCCTCAATGTATACGATTATGGTACAAGCAAGGTAGTAGGAAGAGATCAGGAACATATCAAACTGGAACTGGTGGACAATAAATCGAACAATGTAATGAACGGTATTGCTTTCGGGCAAAGCTCGCAAGCCCGTTACATCAAAACCAAGCAGTCGTTCAACATCTGTTACACCATCGAAGAAAATACACATCGGAGAGGAGAAATCCAACTTCAGATAGAAGACATAAAACCAAGCAGAAACAAAGCCTTATAACAGGCTACGGAGAAAGACAAGACAAAGATGGACTACAAAAGCATTTTGAAACAATACTGGGGATACGATGACTTCCGCGGAATACAGGAAGACATCATTACCAGTATCGGCCAACAGCGGGATACGCTGGGGCTGATGCCTACCGGAGGAGGTAAGTCCATCACGTTTCAAGTGCCGGCTCTTGCTCAAGAAGGGCTTTGCCTGGTCATCACGCCACTTATCGCATTGATGAAAGACCAGGTACGCAACCTGCGCGACCGGGGTATCAAGGCTATAGCAGTCTACTCGGGTATGACAAGAGAAGAAATTGTAGTCGCGCTTGAAAACTGTATCTTTGGCAACTATAAGTTTCTCTATATCTCTCCGGAACGACTGGATACAGAAATATTCCAGCAAAAGCTCCGCAGCATGAAGGTAAGCATGATTACGGTAGACGAATCGCACTGTATTTCTCAATGGGGATACGATTTTCGCCCTGCTTACCTCAAAATATCCGAAATACGAAAGCTGTTGCCCGGTGTTCCGGTACTGGCTCTGACAGCAACTGCTACCCCTGAAGTCGTAAAAGACATTCAGGCACGTCTTGCCTTTAAGGAAGAAAATGTATTCCGCATGAGTTTCGAGCGGAAGAACCTGGCTTACATTGTACGGAACACGGAAAACAAAGCAGAAGAATTGCTCCACATTCTGAATCATGTACCGGGTTCGGCTATTGTATACACACGAAACAGAAAAAAGACAAAGGAAATCTGTCAGTTTCTCAACCAACAGGGAATCACTGCCACATTTTACCATGCCGGACTTCAGAACGACATCAAAGATCAGCGACAAAAGAGTTGGCTGACAGGAGAACATCGCGTGATGGTAGCTACCAATGCCTTCGGTATGGGCATAGACAAGCCGGATGTCCGACTGGTAGTACATGCCGACTTCCCGGATTCTCCCGAGGCGTATTTTCAGGAAGCAGGACGTGCCGGACGAGACGGAAACAAAGCATATGCCGTATTGCTCTATGCACAAAGCGACAAAGCCATTCTTCGCAAACGCATCTCCGATACTTTTCCTGAAAAAGAATACATACGCAAAGTATACGAAGATATCAACTTCTATTACCAGATGGCTCTTGGTGACGGATTGGGATGTACCTATGCATTCAATATCGATGAATTCTGTCACAACTTCAAGCACTTCCCCATTCAGGTAGACAGTGCCTTGAAGATACTGACCCGTGCCGGATATCTGGAGTATACCGACGAACAGGACAATGCTTCCCGCATCATCTTCACACTCCGGAGAGACGACTTATACCGTTTGCAGGAATACAATGCCGACACAGAAAAGCTGATTCATACCATTCTCCGTTCGTATACAGGTATATTCAGCGATTATGCTTATATCAGCGAAGATACATTGGCATTGCGAACCGGTTTGTCAAGACAACAAATCTACGAGACATTGGTCCTGCTCACAAGACAGCATATTCTGCATTACATTCCGGGAAAGAAAACCCCTTACATTATCTATACCTGCGAACGCCGCGATACCTCGCGTATTCATCTCAGTAAAGAAGTATACGAAGACCGCAAAGAAAGTTTCGAACGGCGCATACAAGCTATGCTGGAATATGCAGATGCCAAGGAACAATGCAGAAGCCGTATGCTGCTCCGGTATTTCGGAGAAAAGAATGAACACAATTGCGGACAATGTGATGTATGCCTGAAGAAACATCAAAGCGGATTGAAGCAGGGAGAATTCGACGACATTGCCGAAGCGATAAACGCCGAACTGAAAGCACATCCCTTGTCAGCTCATGAACTGATGGGAAAATTGGCTTACGATAAAGAAAAGGCTTCTTGCGTACTCCGGTATCTGATGGCAGAAGAAATCATTCAGGAAAGCGACGGAAAGCTCATCCCCACCAAGTCATAATCTCCTTAATGTTTCCACTTCACAAACAGAGAAAAGAAAGGTTTGCTTTTCGACTGAAGAAAAACACCTGCAGAGTGAAGAAGCACTGAAAACAAAATCAGTCCCAAGCCCACATAAAAACTGGCATTCAGTTCTTTAGCCTCGTGAAAAAGAAACATCGCTGCTATAATACTATAAATAGGCTCCAGATTGTAAGTCAGATTAAAAGTAAAGGCCGATATTTTCTTCAACACCTGAATCTGTAAAATGTAAAGCAATACGGTGCAGACCGAAGCAAACAGAAGCAAGTAAACCAAATCGATCAGTGAGGGAAGTATCGACGCAACGGGAAAGAAAGACAGATAAAGCGGAAGCAGACAGGATAACCCTAAAAAGCCTCCTCCCATCTCATACATCAGCATAGTGCTCGAAGTATATCCCACAGATACTTTCTTATTGCAGATAGTGAAAAGGGAAGCCAGTGCCGACGAAAGGATTCCCATACCTATTCCCAGACGGTAACGGGTATCAAAATGGAAAATAAGAATAATCCCCAACACTCCTATCAGACTGCATGCTATCTCTCCCAGCGATATACGATGACGGTTGATAAGCGGTTCGAACAAAGCTGTAAAAAAACTCATCAAAGACAAACAAACCACTCCGATGGATACATTCGAAGCCTTGATACTTCCATAGAAAAACAGCCAGTGAATGGCAAGCAACATTCCTACAGAACCTATTTTACACACATCACGAAAAGATACTCTCTTCAGCTTGCCCAACATCCACAGCAAAAGAAAAAACATCACGGTAGCAAACAGCATCCGATACCACACCAACAATCCTTCATTCAAGGATATTAAACGCCCAAAGATACCGGTAGCTCCTGCAATCAACACCGACACATGAAGTTTGATAAATGCCTCTTTCATTCTTTTAGTTTCTTTTTACGAGGGTGCAAAGATACAATTTATTTACACGCACCCCTTCAATATCCCGCTTCATATTCTATATTCCTTCCGGTTTTGAAGAGTATAATATTTTCCATATTTTTGTCGGTACAAAGTAAAAGACAAATGAAAAACATACTCCATAAAATACAGTCGCTATATCCTCTCTCAGATGCTACCATTGAAGAACTGAAGGCTTATGTTACCCCATGCCGGTTTCCCAAAAGGTATCAGATGATTAAAGCCGATATGTTCTGCAAATATGCCTATTTCATAGAAAAAGGAATGACACGCTCTTTCTGGCTGGTAGACGGAGAAGAAATTACAACCTCCTTTGCCTGGGAAGGAAGCATTGTATTCAGTATGGACGAACTGTACTATCAGAAGAAAAGCGAGGAATATGTAGAAGCACTGGAAGAAGTGGAAGCCTATCGCATTTCATTGACCGACCTGCGTCATCTGTTCGAAACCAATCTTGAATTATGCAACTGGGGCAGAATCATCCATCAGAACGAATATCGCCGTCTGCACCGCAGCCACAAGGAACGGCTTACGCTGCCGGCTAAAGAGCGGTATGAAGAGTTCAAGAAACAGTTTCCCGAAGTGTGTCAGCGGGTGAACTTAGGATTCATCGCTTCTTACCTTGGCATTACGTTGCCCACACTCAGCCGACTCAGGAGTGGAGAATAACAACATGCAGCAAATCATACATCCAAAAGATGAAATCTACTTATAAAGACCAAAAGGTTACACATTATTTATATATTTGCAATTTGTAAAAACTAATTATCTACTATGGATCGCACAAATAAAATAGGCGAAAAGATTCAATCGCTACGAACAATAAAAGAAATCAGCAGAGAAGAACTTGCTGACCGTACCGGACTCTCAATCGAACAGATTGCACGTATAGAAGAAAATATCGATATCCCTTCTTTGGCTCCCCTCATCAAAATAGCCAGAGCATTGGGAGTACGGCTGGGAACCTTCCTGGACGACCAACCGGAAGAAGCCGGAGCAATTATCTGCCGCAAAGGTGACGCAGATGATACCATCAGTTTTTCGAATAATGCCACAGATTCCCGCCTGCATATGCGCTATCATTCTTTGTCGCGCAACAAGACAGACCGCCACATGGAGCCTTTCATCATCGACATAGAAGCCAATGAAACAGCTCAGTTCAGTCTGTCGGCACACGAAGGCGAAGAGTTTATCATGGTTTTACAAGGAATGGTCGAAATCAATTACGGAAAGTTTACCTATCTTCTGGAAGAAGGAGATACCATTTATTACGACTCGATTGTGCCGCATCATGTACATGCTTTCGAAGGACAGGAAGCAAAAATCCTGGCAGTAATTTATACTCCTATCTAAAAAACCGGCAATACCATGAAACAGTTATCGGAAAAGACACTGGGAGACTGGCTGGAGCATTGGGCAAGTCACACTCCCGACAAAGAATATATTGTATACTCCGACCGTAACCTGCGTTTTACCTGGAAAACATTCAATCAGCGGGTAGACAACATGGCCAAGGGATTGCTTGCCATCGGTATCACCCACGGTACACATGTAGGTATCTGGGCAGGAAATGTACCCGACTGGCTTACCTTTCTTTATGCATGCGCAAAAATCGGTGCTGTAGCTGTTACGGTCAATACCAACTACAAGCAGGCCGAACTGGAATATCTCTGCGAGAATTCGGATATGCATACCCTCTGTATTGTCAACGGAGAAAAAGACAGCAACTTTGTAGAGATGACCTATGCCATGCTGCCCGAACTGAAAACATTCGAGCGAGGACACATGAAAAGCAAACGGTTTCCCTGCATGAGAAACGTCATTTACATCGGACAGGAAAAATACCGGGGAATGTATAATACATCGGAAATCCTGCTGTTAGGCAACAACATAGACGATGAGGTTCTGGCAGAAGCCAAAAAGAAAGTCAACTGCCACGATACGGTGAACATGCAATACACTTCGGGAACAACCGGTTTTCCAAAAGGTGTCATGCTTACCCATTACAACATAGCCAACAATGGTTTCCTGACAGGCGAACACATGAAGTTTACATCAGACGATAAACTGTGTGTCTGCGTTCCTCTTTTCCACTGCTTCGGCGTGGTTCTGGCTACCATGAACTGTCTGACCCACGGATGTACACAAGTCATGGTAGAGCGCTTTGACCCGCTGCTGGTACTGGCCTCCATACACAAGGAGCGATGTACTGCACTCTACGGGGTTCCGACCATGTTCATTGCCGAACTGCATCATCCGATGTTCGATATGTTCGACCTCTCCAGTCTGCGTACCGGTATCATGGCCGGCTCACTCTGTCCGGTAGAACTGATGAAGCAGGTAGAAGAAAAAATGTTTATGCGCGTCACCAGTGTATACGGTCTCACTGAAGCCTCACCCGGTATGACTCACAGCCGTATAGACGACCCGCAGGAAGTAAGATTCAATACCGTAGGACACGACTTTGAGTTTACAGAAGTACGGGTAATCGATCCGGAAACCGGCGAAGAATGTCCGGTAGGTGTACAAGGTGAAATGTGCAACCGCGGATACAATACCATGAAAGGATATTACAAGAATCCGCAGGCTACGGCAGAAGTCATCGATAAAAACGGTTTCCTGCATTCGGGAGACCTGGGTGTAAAAGATGAAAACGGAAACTACCGCATCACCGGACGCATCAAGGACATGATTATCCGGGGAGGAGAAAATATCTACCCCAGAGAAATAGAAGAATTCCTTTATCAGATGCCCGGTATCAAGGATGTGCAGGTAGCCGGTATTCCGTCGAAGAAATACGGAGAAGCAGTAGGAGCTTTCATCATTCTGCACGAAGGCTACAACATGAATGAGTTTGACGTACGCGACTTCTGTCAGGGAAAAATTGCCCGCTACAAGATTCCGAAATACATCTTCTTTGTGAAGGAGTTTCCGATGACAGGAAGTGGTAAAATACAGAAATTCAAATTAAAGGACATCGGTCTGGAACTCTGCAAGCAGCAAGGTATCGAAATTATTTAAGACATAAATACAACGATGGCGACACAATCTGCACTGATTATGTCGCCATTGTTGTATGACAGCAGTTTCATGCTGTATCCGACGTCGCCGTCCGTACAACCGGCGGCGTCGGCTATGAAATCAACGACGCTGTCCATAGAGCCGACGTCGCTGAATGCACGCAACGTCCATCACCAGACGGTTACGAAACAAGATCTTTTCTCAATTCTTCCGACAAGCCTCATATAAATCATAAACAGACAAACTCTTTTCAAAATCCTCCTGCGACAAAGCAGTACGAACCATCAGAGTAACCGGTTCCCCGGGAAGCAAATCGATATAATTATCGGAAAAAGTAGTTTCAAAATTATCACTGCACAAATATACCGCACGGGCAAAGCGGTTGCTCTGCAAGGTCACTTCAAAGCCTCCTTCTACCGGACGGATATCCTTCCGGATAGTTGCCGGAGCATAAGCCATCTCCTTCTGTGCAGCCAGAAAACAATTGTTGGCATAACATTTCCTGTCGTCTTCTTTCAGATATACATGTACCACCACATCCTGAGGAGAAGCACCATCCAACAGTCTGTCCAACTGCTCTTCGAATACACAAGAAGACGCATTCGGATTTATTTGAATCTGCTTTTCCAATGCACTGACTTTTCCACCTTCCAATTTCCAAACCTCTACCGATAACACCGTCTGCAAAGGCTCCCGGCGGTCGGACACTGCATATACACGCAGATTGCCCTCTTCTACAAGAGGAGACAAAAGTATATCGGAATAAGCCTTCCGTGCAAAATAATGCTGTGCTTTCCACCGGCCGTAATAATCCCGGCTCGACCACGATGCCACCGGCCAGCAATCGTTATGCTGCCAGAATAAAGAACCCATACAATACGGCATATCCCTGCGATGTGCTTCCATGGCTATCTTAATGGCATCGCCCTGCAAGACCTGAGTGAGATAAAGGAACGAGCGGAAATCTTTAGGTTCGCGATGTTCTGCAAGCATATAAGTTTCTATCAACTTGTTGGCATGCTCTCCCCCACGCTGATGGGCCATCATCACTTCGGAGGTAATATTCCAGTCTTCGGAACCCGACGTATAGCGTCTCACCGTTTCAAAATCGGGGAACGACTGAAAGCCATACTCGCTGAAAAAACGGCTTCTTTCCTTATTATACTGCGAAATTGGTTCCCTTCCACCCCATACTCTCCAATAATGGCGGTCCCCGTTACAGTCGTCATTTACCTGTCCTTCGAGTCCGAAAGGTGAAGACGGCAGATAAAAACGGTCGGGATCTTCTTCGCTTACCACCAAAGGCAATGTTTCCAGATACTGTTTATCCATCTGCGCCTTAATCAGCCGGGCATATTCCGGATTCTGTTCGTTGTATTTTTTTGCCCAGCCCCATCCGTACCAGGCTTCATTGCACTCGTTGTTTCCACACCAGATGGCAATACAAGGATGATTACGCAAACGGCGTACATTATCGATTGCTTCCCGACGTACATTCTCCAGCCATTCGCCTTCTGCCGGATAGAGACTACATGCAAACATAAAGTCCTGCCATACCAGGATACCGTATTCATCGCAAAGGTCGTAGAAAATATCGTTTTCATAAATTCCCCCTCCCCACACACGAAGCATATTCATATGTACATCTGCTGCATCCTGAATGGTTTTCCGGTAACTCTCTTCCGTTACCCTCGGAAGGAAATTATCTTGTGGTATATAGTTTGCTCCTTTCATAAAAACAGGACGTCCGTTGAGTTCGAAGAAAAACGAAGTTCCATGCGCATCGGGTTTTCGTATCACCTTCAACGAACGAACCCCTACCCTATCCTGATGTGCATCGGCAGTCTGTTTACCCACAACAAGCGTTGTTTCAAACGTATACAGATGTGGATTGCCCAACCCGTTGCTCCACCACAGTTCAGGATTTTTCATGACAAAAGGCAATTCCACTTTATTTACTCCCTGCTTCAAGGAAGTCTTTACACGTGCCAGCACCTTTCCGTTATCGGTATCGGTCAGTACCACAGAAGCATCGGTCATCTCCTTGTCGGCCACCACCTCAACCTGTCCGGTCAGTACAGCCTTCTTTTCATTGACTTCATGCTGACGGATGAACACATTGCTGATACGTGCATCGTTCCATGCCTCCACATACACCGGACGCCAGATTCCCGAAGTCACCAGACGAGGTCCCCAATCCCATCCATAATGATAACCGGCCTTCCGGGCAAATACACTTACTTTCTTATTAAATACACCTCCATTCTCCGACTGGTCGTTTCCTGCAGAATAATGATATGGCAATGCATCCCATTTTGGGATATCCACTTTCAGAGGAGAATGAAAATAAATACGCAGGATATTTCCAGATGACTTGACCAGCGACTTGACTTCCACTCTCCATTCCCGAAACATATTGTCGGCCTTTAGAATCAAAGAATCATTCAGATACACATCGGCATACGTATCCAATCCCTTAAAAAGCAAATCAATATTCTGTCTGTTCATAAATTCATTGGAAAGTGAAAAAGACGACTCATATACCCAGTCTTCTTTATCAATCCACTGTACTCCCCGTTCATTCAAACGGTAGTAAGGGTCTTCTATTATTCCGTTATTCATCAAGTCGGTATGCACGACTCCAGGCACTGCAGCCGGATACCAGTTAGACAGTCTGGCCTGACGAAATTGCCATCCTTCATTCAGCTCCATCCGTAAAGGGGCTGCCGAAAGCCAGGTTCCACATCCTAAAGAAAAGGTTGTCAATGCTGTATAGCGTAATATTTGCGAAAAGTTTTTCATAGAATTATTTTTCATCACTTCAATTTTACAATCTTATCTTCTACAGGCAGACTGGCCAATAGGCCATATACCTCAAAAGGAAAGGGGATGAAAAGCGGTATCAATTCGTCTTCCATCTCCTTTCTACTATGCATTTGCCGATGCAAACCAATGCCTACGAGCACTTACATCAGTCTTTTCTGACAATCTTCACCAGCAATGTCTTTCCATTGGGTTTTCCCTTCATGTCATGCGATTCTGATTTCACCAATCCGACTCCTTTCGCATACCATTCGGTAATGCGTTCGGTTTCCGATTTTACCAGAATCTTGGTCCGTTTCAGATAGGAAATCTTGATACATTCAAATCTTCCGGCAGTAGTACCGATGGAATCTTTTCCCATATAAGCAGCTCCCGAGATTGTAACCTCGTTCTTCAGCATATTGGAAATTAAAGAATAAGAACGTTCAGGAATAGATTCTCCTCCCTCAGCTCCATCTTTTATGACAAATGAGTTATCTCCTTTAAATTTCAGTTTCTCCTCGAAAAGAGCATGCGCCTTTTCGTCGTATTTTTCCGGGTCAAGATCGGCTTCAACATAAGGACCATACATCAAATCCTGCTTGCAAACGGTATTCTGTCCGTCATAACTCCAGTCGTACAATGTATAGCTGGTATTATTTTTCGCCTTATTGGCCACAAGTTTCATATAATAAGTAGCTTTTGCCGCATTGCCGTTCTCCTCAGCCTTGGTTACAGTTACTGTTCCGTTCGAAATACTTTGTCCAGCCTCATCGTAGCTTACATAATGAAGTTCAGTACCTTGCTTCGTACAAAAATATTGTGCCTGCATACTATGTACCATCAGCAATCCAAGCACAGTAAACATTAATTTTCTCATTGTTCTATTTGTTTAATTAATTTGTCATCTGTTAAGATGGGGCAAACTTACAAATTTATTTCCATCAAAAATGCTTTTTCGTTCTTTTTCAAAGAAAACAGCAGTGTCAGTTATCATTTTCTAACTATATTTAAAGAATATAGGATGCGGCTCGGCATTACCTTCGTTCAAAAGCAAGCTTTTGACTTGGTACTGCGCTCACCTTTAACTATATTTGCAACACTTAACGATTAAAACCAAATATATCATGGGCTTATTTACATCTTTGTTCGGCGGAAACAAGTCGAACGAATGTCAGGAAGACAAGCAGAAAAAGAAAAATTTTGAAATATTGAAATACGACGGTATCCGCGCCCGCAACATGCGCCAGCTGCCTTATGCCATTAAATGTTTTGAAGAAGCCATTGCACTGAATGAAGAAACAGAAACCATGCAATTGCTGGCTACCACCTACATACAGGCAGACCGCACAGAGGATGCACGCAATATACTGAACCGGCTTTGCGAAAAAGAACCGGAAAATGTAAATGCTTTACTTTCATTGGCCAACGTATGCCACATGCAACAAGATTACGACAGTATGGCTTCTGCATGTGAAAAAGCAATACAGATTGCTCCCGAAAATACTACAGCCCTTTATCTGGCTGGAAAAGCAGAACACTCCCGCCACAACGATTTACAGGCTATAGTAATGCTGACCAAAGCTATTACACAAAACGAAACCTTTACAGAAGCTTATCTGCTCCGTGCAGAAGTACTTTGGAGCATGAGACAGGCTAAAGATGCTTTGGAGGATATCGAGAAGGTTTTATCGCTCGATGCAAACGAAGAAAAAGCATTATTGATAAAGGGAGAAATTGAAGCGGCACTGGGACATACAGAACAGGCTTTCGAATGCTTCAATCAGGTAGCAGAACTGAACCCTTTCAACGAAAACTCTTATCTTCTGAAAGGAACTTTGCAGATAGAGCTGAAAAACTTCGACCAGGCTATCGAAACTTATGAAGAAGCTATCGAACTGATGCCCGACAATGCCAAACTGTATCAGGAACGCGGACGGGCACGCCTGCTGAAAGGAGATAAGGAAGGCTCAATGGCCGATCTGAAAAAAGCCATCGAACTGAATCCGGAAAATGAAAACCAGATAAACGGTCACTTCAAGAACTTTGAAGATACAGGAAAAGGTATCTTGTGGTAAGACTGCCCTGCAAGATAAAAACAACGTTCGGCAAGAAATCACCTGATGGATGTATCAGCATCCGTATTGGTAATTGTTCTTGCCGAACGTTTTATATATCTACTTTATAATAGAGATTGATTTTATCAGAACTGGAAAATAGCCGTTACAACCAGACGATGATTTAAGATAGAGTGTGAACTGATTGCCTTTGCCTGGTTATCAAATTCGTCTCCATACCACGCACTACACAACGAATACTCTGCACCCAGTTTCCAATGATTGCGGTTGTAAGTGAGTTCTGCACTTCCTGTAACAAGCTGGTCGAGTGTTGTACCGGTGCCCAATACTCCTTGTACATCTTCTCCCGCACCCAAATTCTTCAGATAACCGAAGAACAAAGCCGGACGCCAGGTCTTCCCATATGCAATATTCAACCAGGTAGAGGAAGTACGCAGCGGAGTATACTCCTGCTTGCCATTATGAGCGTCTATCGAAGTAATGCCATATCCTCCTACCGTACTGGTCTGTGTCAAATTGGATCCCAATACAGTCTTAGCCGATACCAACAGCTGGTCGTATGTATATTTTACATGAGCCTCAGCCGAAACACCTGTAATACGTTCACTTACCTTGTAAGTTTCACTGTTTATCACAGAGTTGACACGCGGAACGATGGAAGACACGTGTACACCGGCTCCTGACAACAGACCGGTCTGTTTATAGTCAACACCGGCATAGAATTCCGGGACACAACTGTTTTTCAAGAAGTTCTGGCTTTTCTGTGTAGCAGTGCTTCCAGCCACATTGGTAGAAGGTCCGACAGACAAATATTGCGACTGCCAGATAGCAGCTGCCGTAAGCATAAAGTGTTTGGCTGTATAACGGTAACGGATTTGAGGAGCACGGCTAAACGGCTGATAAGGTGCTCCCATATTCAAGTTCAGAATTTCAGGAGCTACATCTCCGTACAATGGATGCCAGGTCTGTCCGACGAGCAAGGCCGATTTTCCCCAGTCCAAGTTGAAATATACATGACGCAGACGGAACATGGAATAAGAAGTACCCGATCCGCGAAAATCGACTTCTACTTTAGCCGAAGTCTTGACCTTTCCCCACATCGGTCCCTTTACATCCACTCCTAAACGAGTATATAAAGTATAAAAATTACCATTTGCAGCACTGTTCAAATCATTTCCATCCGGATCCAGTACTTCATCTTGCGGATACATGTAAAACAAACCATCTACCGTTTCAGAATTGGCACGGCTGTTATAAAACAAATCCGTACGTACCTGACCATAGAATTTGTAGTCAAATCCTTTTTTCTGGGCAAAAGCAGTAGCAGACACTCCGAGCACTGCTGCCATAAAAAGACATCTCTTCTTCATTCTTAACATGATATTAAAAAAACACGGCTGCAAAGATACTGATTTTTATCATACCCATGCACATCAGAAATAAAAGCCAAAGCCAATCTTAAAACCTAACTTACTGTACTCCGAACAGTTCATGAAACTCAAATCGTAATATACGGCAGGTTCTATGGTAACCGTTCCATTCAGAAAGAAGGCATATCCCAGCTCAGGAGTCATGCAAACAATATTTTTCCGGTTGACAGAATTCGACAAATGTTTATAAGCAAATCCTAAACCGCCATATACTCCACAACTCGACAAATAATAACGTGCTCCTACCCCCAATGCAGTTTCATCCATTCCATTTTCTACATATTCGCCTTTGAAGTTGATCAGCACAGATAGATTATCTACCACAAAAGCTCCTCCCTCTACATTCAGTCCGAAGTTCGTTCCTTCATATTTACTGTGTGACAGGTTTAATCCGGTAAGAGAAGTATTGACAAAAAACGTCCCTTCTTCAAACTGTGCTTTAGCTTGTACGCACGCCATTAACAGTACACACACAATAGTGATTTTCTTCCACATAAATACATTCAGAATTAAATTGTTATTCTATTTCAATCAAAAAAAGACAGCAAACCATATATCTGCTGTTCGTGCACAAAAATAACAATTCCCCTGTTGAAGTACAAAATTTCATGTCTACAATACTTTTCTATCCTTCTGTAATATTAATCCGGTCTTCCAACCGTAATCGATAAAAACAAGAACAGCAACTTATATTGTAGTACAACAAAGCCATATCAATTTCACAAAAAAAAGAAGGAGATGGCTTTAAATAAAAAAGTCACACTATCTTTGCAAAAACAACAGATGTCTATGCGCTTATCCATTTTATTATTCTTGATGGGGTTGTTGAGCTACCTGCCTCTCTGCGCACAACCCAAAAACGAAATACGTGCTACGTGGCTTACTACTTTGGGAGGGCTGGATTTCCCTTCTTCCAAAGCCAGTTCTGCGGCCGGTATCCAGCGACAAAAACAGGAATTATGCAAAATATTAGATGAACTGAAACAGGCTCATATCAATACAGTACTCTTTCAGACCCGTCTGAGAGGCGATGTGATTTATCCTTCTGCCATCGAAACTTTTGCAGAATCGCTTACCGGACATGAAGGACGGAATCCGGGCTATGACCTGCTGGAATTTGCAACAGCTGAATGTCATAAAAGAGGCATGGAACTTCATGCATGGATTGTGACCATACCGGTAGGTAACAACCGACAAGTGAAACTGTTGGGTAAGAACTCAGTCGTAAAGAAGTATCCTCAGCTCTGTAAACAATACAAAGGAAGCTGGTATCTGGATCCCGGACAACCGGGCACTGCCGATTACCTTGCTCGCCTAGTACGGGAAATTGTATCCCGATACGACATTGACGGCATCCATCTCGATTATATCCGCTATCCGGAACGCGCCCAACAGTTTCCGGACAATGCCACTTTCCGCAAATATGGAAAAGGACAAAACTTGGAACAATGGAGACGGGATAACATCACCCGCATCGTACGCAGAATCTATACGGAAGTAAAGACACTCAAGCCTTGGGTAAAGGTCAGCAGTTCGCCTGTAGGGAAATATGCCGACACGCAACGATACAGTTCGCACGGGTGGAATGCTTACGAAACAGTATATCAAGATGCTCAGGCATGGCTGAAAGAAGGCATACACGATGCACTCTTTCCCATGATGTATTTCCCCAACAATCATTTCTATCCTTTTGCTTTAGACTGGAAAGAGAACAAAAGCAACCGGTGGGTAGTTCCGGGACTGGGTATTTATTTTCTTCATCCCAAAGAAAAGAACTGGGATGCAGCCGAAATAATCCGTCAGATTCATTTCATACGAAAAAGTGGACTGGACGGAGAAGCTTATTTCCGAAATCGTTTTCTGCTGGAAAATACAAAAGGGATATTAAGTACCTTAAAAAACAGGTTTTATCAGACACCTTCCTTCGTTCCTCCCATGACGTGGGCAGACAGCATTGCTCCATCGGTTCCCGATACTCCGGTTTTGTACGAAACAAAAGAAGGAATACACCTTTCATGGTCTCCTTCAACTGATAACAGTACATTACCGGTACACTATCGTGTTTATGCATCCAATTTTTATCCAGTTGATATCACACAAGCTGAACATATCGTAGAAACACGGATAGACACAACTTGTTATACCACTTCGTCTTCCCAACTATATTGGGCTGTGACAGCAGTAGACCGATATGGCAACGAAAGTCAACCGCTCTACTTTAAGACAATATCAGAAGAAAGCCTTCCGATATGGAACCATTTGCCCGACCTTCCTGCAGGCGGTATCCTGATAATATACGATGCCACGGGAACTGAACTTTTCCGTACCTCGGATATTCACTCCCAACAGATACAAAATCTGGCTCCGGGATTTTACAGAATCAAGATTTTAACCAACAACGGGCAAAGCATAGCAACAGGAAGCATCGTAAGATAAGGTTTTATGTATAAATCGTATGGATATAAGCAAAATAATCCGTACTTTTGCACATTCAATTGAAGAAATAAAACAAACTTATTACTATATCTCATGAGCAATCAACGATACATGCAGCGCGGCGTATCCGCATCGAAAGAAGATGTACACAACGCCATCAAGAACATTGACAAAGGTATTTTCCCGAAAGCATTCTGCAAAATCATCCCAGATATCTTGGGAGGCGATCCGGAATATTGCAATATCATGCATGCCGACGGAGCCGGCACCAAATCATCACTGGCTTACCTGTACTGGAAAGAAACCGGCGACTTGTCTGTATGGAAAGGTATCGCACAGGATGCTTTGATTATGAACATCGATGACTTGTTGTGCGTAGGAGCAGTAGACAACATTCTGGTTTCTTCTACTATCGGACGAAACAAACTGCTTGTACCGGGAGAAGTAATTTCTGCCATTATCAATGGTACTGATGAGTTGTTGGCAGAACTCCGCGAAATGGGTGTAGGTGTATATGCTACCGGTGGTGAAACTGCCGATGTAGGCGACTTGGTTCGTACTATCATTGTAGACAGTACCGTGACTTGCCGTATGAAACGCAGTGATGTAATCGACAATGCCAACATCCGTCCGGGTGATGTAATTGTAGGTCTGGCTTCTTACGGACAGGCTACTTACGAAAAAGAATACAATGGTGGTATGGGAAGCAATGGTCTGACCAGTGCCCGTCACGATGTATTCAGCAAGTATTTGGCAGAGAAATATCCGGAAAGCTACGACAAGGCAGTACCTGAAGATTTGGTTTACAGTGGTAATTTGAAACTGACAGACAGTGTAGAAGGTTCTCCACTGGACGCCGGTAAACTGGTACTTTCACCAACACGTACTTATGCACCGGTTGTGAAGAAGTTACTGGATGCACTTCGCCCGCAGATTCACGGTATGGTACATTGCTCAGGTGGTGCACAGACTAAAGTATTACATTTCGTAGGCGATAACTGCCGTGTGATTAAAGACAACCTCTTCCCTGTTCCTCCTTTGTTCCGCACAATCAAAGAACAGAGTGGTACTGACTGGGACGAAATGTACAAAGTGTTCAACATGGGACATCGTCTGGAAGTTTACCTGTCGCCGGAACATGCAGAACAGGTTATCGAAATCAGTAAATCGTTCAATATCGATGCACAGATTATAGGACGTATCGAAGAAAGTAACGGTACAAAAGAACTGATTATAAAGAGCGAATTCGGAGAATTCAAATACTAATAAAAAATGATACAGGATGAGGCAATGCATCCTGTACCATTTTATCAAAACAGCAGCCAATAAGAAATATGAAATATTCTTTACTCATATTTACAGCACTTGCCCTTGCGTTCGCTATTTGGCAAAATCGCGTTTACCAAAAAAGTATTATAGATAATCTAAGCAGACCTTATCGAAGATGCATAGCTATACTTATGTGGATAAGTTATATTGCTGCCGCATATTTTTTGATAAGTGAATTGATTCTTTATTGGAGCGAGCATGGGTTTAATTGGCGAGTTGTAATAAAAATCCTCGTCAGCGCAGGATGGATCACTATATTATATAGAAGTATTACATTGAAAAATACACTAGCAAAGAAACTGTGGAAATAAAGTGATATGGCAGAAAACAATACCATTTTAGAAAAGCTGGAAGGCTTGGTAGCCCGCTTCGAGGAAGTATCAACTTTGATTACAGACCCGAACGTAATTGGCGATCAGAAACGATACGTAAAACTGACCAAAGAATACAAGGAACTGGGAGACATCATGGCAGCCCGCAAAGAGTACTTGCAATGCCTGAACGGACTGGAAGAAGCCAAAATGATGATGTCTGAAAATGATCCGGAAATGAAAGAAATGGCTCGTGAAGAAGCTGCTGCCTGCGAAGCCCGTATTCCGGAATTGGAAGAGGAAATCAAATTATTATTAGTTCCTGCCGACCCGCAAGACGACCGTAATGCAATTCTTGAAATCCGTGGCGGTACAGGAGGAGACGAAGCTGCAATCTTTGCCGGCGACTTGTTCCGTATGTATTCTAAATATTGCGAATCAAAAGGTTGGAAACTGGAAGTATCAAGTGCCAACGAAGGAGCAGCCGGCGGTTTCAAGGAAATCATCTGTTCTGTAACCGGAGACAAGGTATATGGAACTTTAAAATACGAATCGGGTGTACACCGTGTACAGCGTGTACCCGCTACTGAAACACAAGGACGTGTGCATACCTCAGCTGCATCGGTTGCCGTACTTCCTGAAGCCGAACCTTTTGATGTAGAAATCAACGAAGGAGAAATCAAATGGGATACATTCCGAAGCGGTGGTGCAGGAGGACAGAACGTAAACAAGGTAGAATCTGGAGTTCGTTTGCGTTATAACTGGAAGAACCCGAATACCGGAGTGGTAGAGGAAATCCTTATTGAGTGTACCGAAACCCGAGACCAGCCGAAGAACAAGGAACGCGCCCTCTCGCGTCTGCGTACCTTTATCTACGATAAGGAACATCAGAAATACATCGATGATATTGCTTCCAAGCGTAAAACAATGGTAAGCACGGGCGACCGTTCGGCCAAGATCCGTACATACAATTATCCACAAGGACGTATTACCGATCATCGTATCAACTATACCATTTATAATCTGGCTGCATTCATGGATGGAGACATTCAAGACTGTATCGACCATCTGATTGTAGCAGAAAATGCAGAACGCCTGAAAGAAAGTGAATTGTAAACAAATAAAAACAACCAGAATATGAATAAGCAAGAATTATTTGAGAACATCAAACGTAAACAGTCTTTCCTGTGTGTAGGATTGGATACCGATATAAAGAAAATCCCAGAACATTTACTGAAAGAAGAAGACCCTATCTTTGCTTTCAACAAAGCCATTATTGACGCTACAGCACCTTACTGTATCGCTTACAAACCCAATTTGGCTTTCTACGAGAGTATGGGTGTAAAAGGATGGATTGCTTTTGAAAAAACAGTAGAATACATCAAAACAAACTATCCGGATCAGTTTATCATTGCAGATGCCAAGCGTGGAGATATCGGTAATACTTCGGCCATGTATGCCCGCACATTCTTCGAAGAACTGAATATCGACTCTGTAACTGTAGCACCTTACATGGGCGAAGACAGCGTGACTCCATTCCTTACTTATGAGGGAAAATGGGTGATTCTGCTGGCGTTGACATCAAACAAGGGCTCACACGACTTCCAGTTGACTGCAGATACAGAAGGAGAACGCCTGTTTGAAAAAGTTTTACGCAAATCTCAAGAGTGGGCAAACGACCAAAACATGATGTATGTAGTAGGCGCAACTCAGGGACGTATGTTTGAAGACATCCGCAAAATCGCTCCAAACCACTTCCTGTTGGTTCCCGGTATCGGAGCTCAAGGTGGTTCTTTGGAAGAAGTTTGTAAATACGGTATGACCAAAGAATGCGGCCTGATTGTTAACTCCAGCCGTGCAATCATCTACGCTGACAAGAGTGAGAACTTTGCTCAAGTAGCCGGAGAAGAAGCACATAAGGTACAGCTGCAAATGGCAGAACAATTGAAGATTCATCAGATCTAATTCAATCATCTGATTTTACATCATAAAAAGGGATGAAATAGTTTTTAAAAGCTATTTCATCCCTTTTTTCTATCTAATATGAGCAAGAATTAAGTATAGGAAAGAGAAATAATTAGCATTTTGTACGGATATATAAAAAAAAAATACGTAATTTGCATAATTAACAATGTATATGTCCTTACCAAGACTATACAAAGAAACTATTTTACACGTATATAAAGAACAAAAAAATTAAGTTATGGAGTTCTCAGCCAAACAGATTGCAGAATATATCCAAGGAGTTATAATCGGAGATGAAGAAGCAACTGTGCATACTTTCGCAAAAATTGAAGAAGGTATTCCAGGAGCACTGTCATTTCTTTCGAATCCCAAATATACACATTACATATACGACACAAAATCGTCTATTGTATTAGTTAACAAAGATTTCCAACCCGAACGCGATATACAGGCAACTCTGATTAAAGTTGACAATGCTTACGAAAGCCTTGCCAAACTGATGACTCTATACGAAATGAGTAAACCGAAAAAAAGCGGTATTGATTCTTTGGCTTCCGTTGCAGCCTCAGCTAAAATAGGTAAAAATGTATATATCGGAGCCTTTGCATGCATAGAGGAAGGGGCTGAAATTGGAGATAATGCTTACATTCACCCACATGTAACTGTAGGCTGTAATGCAAAAGTAGGAGAAAATACAATTTTATATCCTCAGGTAACTATTTATCACGACTGCCGTGTAGGAAACCAATGTATAATTCATGCAGGAGCGGTTATCGGAGCCGATGGTTTCGGCTTTGCTCCCAGTGCTGAAGGTTATGAAAAGATCCCTCAAATCGGTATTGCAATCATAGAAGATAACGTGGAAATAGGCGCCAATACTTGTATTGACCGTTCTACTATGGGAGCTACCATCGTACACAAAGGAGTAAAACTAGACAATTTAATTCAAGTAGCCCACAATGTAGAAGTAGGCAGCCATACAGTAATGGCTTCGCAAGTAGGTATTGCCGGTTCTACCAAGATAGGCGAATGGTGCATGTTTGGCGGACAAGTAGGAGTAGCCGGACATATACAAATAGGCGACCATGTGAATGTAGGAGCCCAATCCGGTATTCCAGGAAACACCAAGTCAGGCAGCAGTTTGATGGGATATCCTGCTATCGAGCCCAAACAGTTTGCACGTTCATCGGCTGTATTCAAGAAATTACCGGATATGTATAGCGAATTGGGACGCCTGCAAAGAGAAATAGAAGAACTAAAAAAACAACTTAATAAATAAGCCCATGTTGAAACAACAAACATTAAAAGGCAGTTTTTCACTGAATGGCAAAGGACTCCATACTGGAGTTAAACTGACTGTCACATTTAATCCTGCCCCAGAACATCACGGGTATAAAATTCAGCGAATTGATTTAGACGACCAGCCTATCATCGATGCTGTAGCTGAAAATGTAGTTGACACCACTCGCGGTACTGTTCTGGAAAAGAACGGAGTAAAAGTCAGTACCGTAGAACATGCACTGGCAGCTCTTTATGCAGCCGGTATAGATAACTGTCTGATTCAGGTAAACGGTCCGGAATTTCCAATTTTGGACGGTAGTGCCAAAGCATATGTAGAATGCATCAAGCGTGTAGGAATAGAAGAACAAGCTGCTCCTAAAGATTTTTATATTATCAAATCAAAAATTGAATTCAGAGACGAAGCTACCGGTTCTTCCATCATCGTTCTTCCCGACGATAAGTTCAGTGTAAATACACTGATTTCATACGACTCGAAGATTTTAACCAATCAGTACGCCACATTGGAAAATATGGCAGACTTCCCTACTGAAATTGCTTCAGCACGTACATTTGTATTCGTACGCGAAATCGAGCCATTGTTGAACGCCGGTCTGATCAAAGGAGGTGATCTAGACAATGCAATCGTTATTTACGAGAAGCAAATGACTCAGGAAAACTTCGACAAGTTGGCTGATGTCATGGGAGTTCCTCACATGGATGCTGCCCAATTAGGATATATCAACCATATACCTTTAGTATGGCCTAACGAACCTGCACGCCACAAATTACTGGACATTATCGGCGATTTGGCTTTGATCGGTAAACCTATCAAGGGACGCATCATCGCTACCCGCCCAGGACACACCATCAACAACAAGTTTGCACGTCAGATCCGCAAAGAAATTCGTCTGCACGAAATACAAGCTCCGGTATACAACTGCAATGAAGCACCAATCATGGATGTGAACCGCATCCGCGAACTGTTGCCTCACCGCTACCCGTTCCAGCTGGTAGACAAGGTAATTGCTATTGGAGCAAATCACATTGTGGGAGTAAAGAATGTAACTTCAAACGAGCCATTCTTTCAGGGACACTTCCCTCAGGAACCAGTCATGCCGGGAGTACTGCAGATAGAAGCAATGGCACAGGTCGGTGGTCTGTTGGTTTTAAACTCACTGGATGACCCGGAAAAATACTCTACATACTTCCTGAAAATAGACAATGTAAAATTCCGTCAGAAGGTTGTTCCTGGAGATACACTGATTTTCCGTGTAGAACTGATGGCTCCAATCCGTCGTGGAGTTTCTACCATGAAAGGTTATATATTCGTAGGCGAAAAAATTGTCTGCGAAGCTGAGTTTATGGCACAAATAGTAAAAAATAAATAATAAACGATTCACTCAGATATATGATAAGCCCGTTAGCATACATACACCCTGAAGCTCAAATCGGAGAAAACGTAGAGATTGGTCCTTTTGTTTTTATCGATAAAAATGTAGTCATTGGCGATAATAATATCATCATGCCCAATGCCAACATTATGTATGGTTCACGCATAGGAAACAATAACCGCATTTTCCCGGGAGCTGTCATAGGAGCTGTTCCTCAGGATTTAAAATTCCGTGGAGAAGAAACAACTGCAGAAATAGGAGACAACAATACAATTCGCGAAAATGTCACCATCAACCGTGGAACAGCAGCGAAAGGCAAAACTGTAGTAGGAAGCAATAATCTTCTGATGGAAGGAGTTCATGTAGCTCATGACACCATCGTAGGCAGCAACTGTATCATTGGAAACTCTACAAAAATGGCAGGTGAAGTCATTATCGACGACAATGCCATTGTAAGCGCCAATGTCTTAATGCACCAATTTTGCCGGGTAGGAGGATATGTCATGATCCAAGGCGGATGCCGCTTCAGCAAAGACATTCCCCCATATATCATTGCAGGAAGAGAACCCATTGCTTACAGTGGAATCAATATAATCGGATTACGCCGCAGAGGATTTTCAAATGAAGTGATTGAAAATATCCACAATGCATACCGCATTATTTACAACAGTGGAAAGAATGTAAGTGATGCATTGGTACAGATACGGGAAGAAATACCTTCTACTCCCGAAATAGAATATATCATTTCATTCATTGAAAATTCGGAAAGAGGAATTATCCGATAAAAAGATTTTTATATCTTTACTACATCAAACAAAGTAAAAAAGATGGTATATAAATTTAGAATCATATCCGATGAAGTTGATGATTTCTTAAGAGAAATCAAAATCGACTCTGATGCTTCATTTTACGAACTGCATGAAGCTATTCTGGAATGTACTGGTTACAAAGACGACCAGATGACTTCTTTCTTTGTCTGTGATGATGACTGGGAAAAACAAACAGAAATTACACTGGAAGACATGGGAGGAGGAAGTTCGGAAGAAGACACTTATATCATGCGTGAAACTCGTTTGAGCGAACTCCTGGAAGAAGAAAAGCAGAAAATGCTGTATGTATTCGATCCGCTGTCCGAACGTGTATTCTTTATCGAATTGTCCGAAATTATCACAGGAAAGGACTTGGATAAGGCTGTTTGCTCCAGAAAAGAAGGAATGCCTCCTGCACAGACAATCGACTTCGACCAGCAGATGAACACCAATGCTGCACTCGATTTGGATGAAAACTTCTACGGCGATCAGGAATTTGATATGGAAGATTTCGACCCGGAAGGTTTTGATATGGGAGGAGGAGGAAATCCTTACGACGAAGACAGATATTAAGAAACAACCGTCTTACCTATAAAGCCGGATATATTCATCTAATACATTCCGGCTTAATCAAGCGAATAGTCTTGTAAACATCTTTAGAGGATTTATTACAAGATTATTCGCTTTATTTGAATCAATTCCAATACGCTTTTCAGATGAATAAACCGACTCTCATTGTAATTATCGGCCCTACAGGAATTGGAAAGACAGAACTCAGCCTTTCTATTGCCGAAGCATATCATACCTCCATCATTTCGGCAGACTCCCGTCAACTTTATGCTGATTTAAAGATTGGTACTGCCGCCCCTACTCCGGAACAATTGAAGCGCGTTCCCCACTATTTCGTCGGGACACTGAAACTGACCGACTATTACAGTGCAGCACAATATGAAACAGAAGTGCTGAAAACACTGGAACACCTTTTCCAAACCAATCCGGTAGTGGTAATGACCGGAGGTTCTATGATGTACGTAGATGCCGTATGCAAAGGAATAGACGACATTCCGACCGTAGACAAAGAGACACGTGAATTAATGATTCAGCGGTACGAAACCGAAGGACTGGAAAGGCTTTGTGCAGAATTGAAGCTGCTGGATCCGGAATACTACAACATCGTAGATTTAAAGAATCCCAAGCGAGTGATCCATGCCCTCGAAATATGTTATATGACCGGAAAGACATATACCTCCTTCCGTACACGTACCACAAAAGAACGTCCATTCCGCATCATAAAAATAGGATTGAAACGAGACAGAGAAGAACTGTACGAGCGAATCAATAAGCGCGTAGACATAATGATGGAAGAAGGGTTACTGGAAGAAGCGCGTAGCGTATACCCCTACCGACAATTAAATTCGCTTAACACCGTAGGATACAAAGAATTATTCAACTATCTGGACGGACAATGGGAATTGCCCTTTGCTATCGAAAAAATAAAACAGAATTCGCGTATTTACTCGCGCAAACAGGTAACGTGGTTTAAAAGAGACGAAGAAATAACCTGGTTCCATCCCGATCAGCAAGAAGAAATTCTAAAATATATTTCAGAGTGTTTGAAAAAAGAATAAAACCCACCTTGATAACCATCACAAAAAAGGCTGCCCGGTTATTGTGAAAACAATAATCGGGCAGTTCTTTATACAGTAAGCCCTTATGCCAGCACACGGAGAATATAAATAACATAAAGAAACATTTTACAGCATATAAAATACATATCAACACAAATTTATCATATAAAACATCAAATCATACATAAAATATTGGTTTAATATAATTATTTGTTATTTTTGCAACCCAAGAATACACATAATATCTTTTCAATATGGTAGAGTTGTTTAAAGAGATCAGTTCATTGGTATGGGGATGGCCAATGATTATCATGCTGCTGGGTACACATTTATTTTTAACGATAAAATTAAGATTTCCGCAACTGTATTTATTGAAGGCAATAAAACTATCCTTCAACAGTGATAAAAATGCAAGCGGAGACGTCAGCCAGTTTGGTGCATTGGCCACATCGCTGGCGGCCACCATAGGAACCGGCAATATCATTGGTGTAGCCACAGCTGTAGCTTTAGGCGGTCCGGGTGCCGTATTCTGGTGCTGGCTTACGGGAATACTGGGTATATCGACCAAATATGCCGAAGCTTTGATTGCTGTAAAATACAGAACGAAGAATGCTTCAGGAGAAATGATTGGAGGACCTATGTATGCCCTTGAAAAAGGATTAGGACTGAAATGGATGGGAATTATCTTTTGTATTTTTACATCTCTTGCAGCCTTTGGTATTGGCAATACGGTACAGGCTAATTCCATATCCCTGCTACTAAACGAATCGTACGGTATCTCTCCCCATCTAAGCGGAATAGTAATGAGCCTCCTCACGGCTCTGGTTGTAATCGGAGGAGTGAAAAGTATAGCCAGAGTATGTACAGCTTTGGTTCCTTTTATGGCTGTACTATACGTATTAGGATGCTTCTACATATTATTCATCAACAGAGCCTATGTAGCCGATGCCATCAATCTGATATTCAACTCAGCTTTTTCTACTCAAGCGGCAGGGAGCGGCTTTGTAGGAAGTACCATCATGATAGCAGCACGCTACGGCATAGCACGCGGCCTGTTTTCCAATGAATCAGGATTAGGCTCTGCACCTATTGTAGCTGCCGCTGCCCAAACCAGAAATCCGGTACGTCAGGCCTTAGTTTCATCGACCGGTACCTTTTGGGATACAGTTGTCATCTGTGCACTGACGGGTATAGTGCTTGTAAGCAGTATATTGGCACACCCAGATATAGACAGTTCTTGTGATGCGGCTCTTACCAAAATGGCTTTCTCCAAGATTCCATATATCGGCACCCCAATTTTATCTTTTGGTATCGTCACTTTTGCTTTCAGTACAATATTAGGTTGGTCATACTATTCACAAAAGGCCATAGAATATCTTGGAGGTAGAAAAACAATGATTGCATATAGGCTGGTATGGATTATTATGATTTATGCAGGAAGTGTATTGAATCTCTCTTTGGTATGGAACTTTGCCGATATCGTCAATGCCTTAATGGCTGTACCCAACCTGATTTCATTGTTACTTCTTTCGGGAATTGCTGTAAAGGAAACCAGAAAATACCTGTGGAATAATAGACTGGACGAATATGCCGAAGATTAACACAAACTCAAAAGATTGCATATTATAACAATAAGACCATCTCAAATTCTTTTTGAGGCGGTCTTTCGTTTTTATTTCAGCTTAAATAACCAAAGTTTATTCTCACTCCACTCACTATAAAATAACATTCCTGCTACCAAAGATATAAATTTACGATTCTATTCGTTTATTCAAACCGACGACGTCGGCTGCACGTTCGTCAACGTTGGCTGCACAGCCGACAATGACGGCTATACAATCAACGACGACAATTTATATCTATCAATGTCTGACTGGAATAAGACGATATAACATCTTACGTGTCATTACATGATAATTCAAGAACTTAACAATATAGCCTGTGATACAGGCAGCAATAACAGAACCCTCACGAACCCCTTCTATGCGCATTGTAAATGCTAAAGAAATAAGAACGGCCATGCACACCAACGACACATCTACGTAAACTTTTATATTCCCAAAATCTTTATGACAACGACGGGCTATGTATTTCACAAGTCCTTCTGCACTCATCATGGCCACTCTTGGCTTGATTTCCAATACAACTCCTACCGATTGAATCAAACAACCAACAAGCAATATTCCCATTGCCATTCCATAATTGGCAGGAACCAAATTCTGAATGAACCACATGTTCAAATCGATAAAAGCAGAGAATATAAATGAAAAAGGAATCTGCAACAAGATTTCTATTGTATCTTTTCGTGTACCATACCGCCCTTGAGTAAGCCATAGCTGAATAAGAATCATTATCAGATTCACAACAAAAGTCCAAGTTCCCAACGAAAAGGAAGTATTAATACTTAATACATAATTCATACTCGAGATAGGGGTCGTTCCAAGAGTAGAATGAACAATTAGTGTGATTCCCAGTGCCAGAAAATATAAACCTACAATAAAAATTAAATATCTTTTCAAAAGACTTTCTTTCTCCATATCGCTATATAAATTTTCTCGCGCAAAATTACATTATTTTTTCCATTTGACCTTTACTGTCTTTCCTTTTTAAACTCCTTTAAACTTAGTGAAAATTACTGAGAATCAACATTTCTCACTTTTGAATACAAGCAAAGACTTCTCTGCCCCAAGAGAGCAGACAGATTAATACTGTATGCCCCCTTCGGAATGAAATAAAAAATCATAGACCAATCGGAAAAGATACAAAACCAATGGTATTTTGTTTTACTGAAGATAAAATTTTCCAAACTGTGGGTTGGAAGTATCTTTAAGCATAGGTCTCCACCAAATAACAGAAGGATCAAGATTACGCACATCATCATGGTCGAGGAATCCTAAATTGAAATAGAAACTGTCTTTTATTCCGTATCTTGCCTTAGGTATAAAAACTGTAACGACTCCATCCTGTTCTGTCTGCTTGATACCGGTAGAACGATAGTCTTCCGTATAAACACAATCGCCTACTACCACCAATCGGGTATATCTATTTGCAGTTTTACCCGAAATCAGTTCTATAAATATTTTGTCCTGTACTTCCTGCGGAGTAGACAAACTATTAACCACATCGTCTGTCAATTTATATTTCACTATAATATGTTTTTTATCCTGTGAAACAGAAAAGTCAAAGCTTCCGTCTTCTACTCCGCTCCAGTCCCAGTCTTCGTCTACATAATAAGGATAAGCATTTACCCAATTTTCCCGTGTACTACAGATATGTTTTTTCTCAATTAAGCATTTCTTTGTGAAATCTGTAGATACTCCTTCTTTCTCAGACTGTATTCTCAAATTAAAGAATATCGGTGAGCAGTCAACCAGATCAAGCCCATAAGGATTGTACAAAGTCTGCACTATACGATTATTTCCTTTACTCACTTCTTTGACAATAGTATCGTTTGCAAACTGCAACGAATCAGAGGACTCAAAAAGCAATTCCAGTTTTAAAGGTACTTCGGTATTGCAGAAAGCATCAATGTTTACAGACACCGAATCTTCGCAACCGGTTTCAAGAAAAACAGGGTGTACATTTACCCATCCATCACTTCGCAATGCTGAGACTGTTTCCTCATTCTGTTCGTTTACAATACTATCCGATATGATACCGTCGTACAGCACATTCGAAACAACAGGTCCATCATCGGTTACTGTAACGAAGAAAAAATGATGAAATTCTCCGAGATTATTGCTACGCAGACTATTTCCTCCTCCCGAAGTTGCTACAATATAATGGTCTATACCTTCAACGGTATTTTTCAGATAATAATGTTCGTGCCCTGAAAATACAACTACATTCTTGCGGTCTTTCAAAGCCTTTTTCAGTTTCGTGTACCCATTGGCACGATTTTCTTTCCACAAAGGTCTATGCATGAATATATAAACCCACTTATCTCTCGGAAAGTTTTCCAATGACTTTTCAAAATAAGCGATTTGCTCTGCAGAAAGATCTCCATTTTCTTCCGTATTAAGCAACCAAAACAAATGACCGTCTACGTACATGTACTTATACATATATCCCCAACGCTTCATCCACTCTTGAACCATAATGTCATTGGTACAATCGTGATTTCCGGGTACTGAATAAAAAGGAGCTTTTATCTGGCTTTTTATACCTTCAAACTCATCCCACATATCATTGAGATATTGCATATCGGTTGTATATCCTTCTATCACATCACCGATACTAATCATAAAATCGGGCGATAATGTCTGTGCCTGTTTCAGTGTTTGCTCGAAAATTCCTTTTTGTTCACCTCCCGTTCTATCAGCTATAACGGCAAATCTTATTGTCGGCTTATAATTTTGTGCACAAATATAACCCACAGCAAGAAGCATAAAAAACAGACTTGCCAGTTTCTTGAATGTGTTGTTCATTTTGCTTGTTTTTAATTTGTGTAAAAATAAAGATGTAATGAATAGTAATGCAATCAGAACGAGTCTATTGCAAAACTTAAATTAGTAAGGCTATACGCTTTCAAAGGATAAAGTTATAGAGATTTATCTGTTGATAAATAATTTCCGAATGAAATTTATTTACCAACAGATAATATATGCTTAACAGCAAAGTATATATGACAATATGAAGACAACATTACAATTCAGAGAAAAATTTCTTCCCCTTTAGCTTCGACTGCCATAAAATACTGAATATACGGCGCTCTGGGATATTCTTTACGACAGTCTTATTCAAGTTTTCACAACGATCTGCTTCAAACTGAGGACGCATCTTCATGAAATCTTTTCTGGCCTGCATCACTGCTTTTGCATTTTTCCAGTCTCTTTTCAACAGGAAAAATATCATTGCCAAATAATCCAAGCACATACGAACGCGCATCACCGAATCCAGTTCGGATACAGGAAGATTCTTATAGAGCATCAGCAGATTATTGCGAAAATTAAGATAAGTTTTACGCGGATTTTCTTTCTTTAAGGTAGCTCCACCTACATGGTATACCGTACTGGATGGAATACAGAAAATCTGATACCCCCGACTACGTAAACGCCAGCATAAATCTATTTCTTCCATATGGGCAAAGAAACGTCCGTCAAGCCCTCCTACTTCACGATAAACAGATAAACGGATAAACAAAGCTGCACCAGTAGCCCAGAAAACAGGAGAAACCGAATCATACTGTCCTCTATCCTCTTCTACTTCATCGAAAATACGGCCACGACAAAACGGGTATCCATATTTATCGAGAAATCCTCCCGAAGCACCTGCATATTCAAACTTTTTCTTTTCTCTGAAACTCAAAATTTTAGGTTGGCAGGCTGCCACATCGGGATGTGCATCAAGATAGTTTACAAGAGGAGATAGCCAATCTGGAGTTACTTCCACATCGCTGTTTAAAAGTACTGCATAGCAGGCTTCTATCTGCGACAAAGCTTTATTATATCCATCGGCAAAACCATAATTGCGATCCAGACGAATAAGACGTACACTAGAGAATTCTTCTTCTATCACACGACATGAATCATCGATGGAAGCATTATCAGCCACATAAATCTCCACTCCTTCTGCTTGAGAACCACTTATCACAGAAGGCAAAAAACGACGGAGCATTTCGGCTCCATTCCAATTTAATATGACTACTGCAACTTTTGTCATAGGATTGTTCCCTTCAAAGATGTTCCATCTTCATTGAATTCGCCCAAACGAACACGAACGAGACGATTGTCCAACGCATCATCGTGTTCCAACTCTACTCTGATATAATTATCTGTAAAGCCATGCATTGGAGCCCCGGCTTTCGACTTTTCCATCAACACTGTAGCTTCACGACCAATGTGACGAGCATAAAAAGCATGAGTCTTTTCTTCCGACAAGGACAAAAGACGCTGGCTACGTGCATGCTTATCTTCCGGAGATACCACATAGTCTATCTTCAAAGCCTGTGTTCCAGGACGCTCCGAATAGCTAAACACATGCAACTGAGTGACATCCAATCCTTTTATAAATTCATAGGCCTGTTCAAAATATTCAGGAAGTTCACCTCTTGTTCCTACGATGACATCTACTCCAATAAAAGCATCCGGCATCAGCGACTTGATTTTTGCTATCTTCGACGCAAACAAAGCTGTATCGTAACGACGGCGCATCAATTTCAAGACTTCGTCCGACCCCGACTGCAAAGGAATATGGAAATGTGGCATAAAACGACGGGAACGCGATACATATTCAATAATTTCATCCGTCAGCAAGTTAGGCTCAATGGACGAAATACGATAACGTTCAATTCCTTCTACCTTATCCAATGCTTTCACCAAATCGAAGAAAGTCTCTCCCGTAGATTTTCCAAAATCACCAATATTGACCCCAGTCAATACAATTTCCTTTCCTCCTTCGGCTGCTACCTGACGAGCCTGTTCTACCAAATCTGCAATTTTACCATTGCGGCTTCTTCCACGCGCAAAAGGAATTGTACAATACGAACAGAAGTAATCACAACCATCTTGTACTTTCAGGAAATAACGTGTACGGTCTCCTCTTGAACAGGAAGGTGCAAAAGTACGAATATCTTTGGTAGCTGTAGTCACAGCTGTTCCATGTTCATGTTTAGTCAAATCGCCAAGATAATCCATTAAATTACCTTTCTGTTCTGCTCCCAACACCAGATCCACACCTTCTATATCGGCTACTTGTCCTGGTTTCAATTGTGCATAGCAACCAGTTACCACCACAAAAGCATTGGGGTGTTCCTTTGTCAGGCGGTGAATAGCCTGGCGACATTTCTTATCAGCCATCTCTGTCACCGAACAAGTATTGATTACGCAAATATCTGCTTTCTCTCCTTTACGTACGGTACGTACTCCAGCTTCTTTTAAAGCTTTTCCGATAGAAGATGTTTCAGCAAAATTCAATTTGCAGCCTAAAGTATAATAGACTGCTTTTTTATCCTGAAATATAGTTGTATCAATCATTTTTTTTAAACTCCGTTATAGATATACATTGAGTATACAAAGTTACTCATTATTCTTTGAACAGAAGCCCCCAAAGTGGGGTTACAACATAAAAACATATTTTAAAACATATTTTTTTGAAAAAAAGTTGCATGTTGGAGAACAACGTATCAGAAAAGTCTATATCTTTGCATCGTTTTAAGAAAACAACTAAGTATTACAGATTAAAAAAGCAAAGAAAATGAAAAAATTAGTATTCTTGTTCGTAGCATTCGTTGCTGTATCTTTCGCATCTTGCGGTGGTAACCAGAAAGCAAACTCTGAAGCAGCTGATTCTTCAGCAGTTGTAGTAGAAGAAACTGTAGTAGCTGACACAGTTGCTGCTGTTGCTGACACTGTTGCTACTGACTCAGTAGTTGCTGAATAATTTACGAACAGTAGAGAGAATTGAAAGTCTGAGTGCTTAGCACACAGACTTTTTTTTATGTCCATACGTAAGCTTCTAACAACTTTCTCTTTATTTTTCTTTCTCCAATATTCATTAATTTTACTTTACTTGAAAAACTGTTTTCAAGAATTTCTTTTTCTACCAGACTGATATTTTCATCATTTCGTATACAGCCATAAAATGGTCATGCGAAAATTCTATATACTCCAAAGAATTCAGGATTATCTACCTTTTTCACTTTTATCTTTGAATATACAGCTTTTAAAATTTTCAAGACACAACTATATATAAAAAAGAACCCCGAACAGATTACTCTATTCGGGGCTTTTATCAAGTATTTACAGATAGCAAAATTAAGCTTCTTCTGCAACAACTTCGAAAGGAATTTCTACAGAAACTTCCTTGTGAAGTTTAACAACTGCTTTGTAGTGGCCAACTTCTTTCACAGCTTCTTTTACAACGATAATCTTACGATCGATGTTGTGACCCAATTTAGCCAATTCTTCAGCAATCTGAATGTTACCTACAGAACCGTAGATAGCACCAGTAGCGCTAACTTTAGTAGCAATTTTCAAAGAAACATCTTTCAATGATTCTGCTACAGCTTCAGCATCTTTCTTAATCTTTTCCAGTTTGTGAGCACGCTGTTTCAATTCTTCAGCCAACATTTTCTTTGCAGCTGGAGAAGCGATTACAGCTTTGCCAGTCGGAATAAGATAGTTACGACCATAACCTGATTTAACGGTTACAATATCATTCTTGTAGCCCAAGTTAACTACGTCTTCTTTCAAAATCAATTCCATATTCTTACTCCTCCTTTATTATTTCATCATATCAGTTACGAAAGGCAGCAAAGCCAAATGACGAGCTCTCTTCACAGCCTGTGCAATACGGCGCTGGAACTTCAATGAAGTACCTGTGATACGGCGTGGAAGGATTTTACCCTGTTCGTTCAAGAATTTCTTCAAGAATTCAGGATCTTTGTAGTCGATATACTTAATACCACTCTTTTTGAAACGGCAGTATTTTTTCTTCTTAACGTCTACTGAAGGCGGAGTTAAATATCTGATTTCTGATTGTTGCTGTGCCATGATTAGTTTTCCTCCTTTTTAGTTGATTTAACATTTCTTCTCTTAGCAGCATATTCTGCAGCGTATTTATCCATCTTGAATGTCAAGAAACGGATAACACGTTCGTCACGACGGTAGTTTACTTCCAATTTTTCGATTACCGACGGTTCTGCTTTAAATTCAATCAGCTGATAAAAACCAGTAGATTTTTTCTGAATTGGGTAAGCCAATTTCTTCAATCCCCAGTTTTCTTCGTTGATGATCTCCGCACCTTCCTGAGTCAGGATAGCTTTGAACTTCTCTACCGCTTCCTTCATCTGAACATCAGACAAAACGGGAGTTAAAATGAAAACGGTTTCGTATTGATTCATACTATTCGTTAATTAAATTATTAATAAATAAATTTTTCAATTGCGGTGCAAAGGTAGAACTTTTTTCTCTTATATACAACACCTTATTGCTTTTTATCCAAAATTAATATCTGTCTACAAGCATCTTTTTTCATATTTTTTATTCACAACTATATCATATCAAGTAAAATCCTCCAATAAAAAGTTCAAAAGAGGGCTAAGAAGCTATATATAAGAGAGCTTAAATTTTCATTTTACTCTTCTATATTTCATAAAACTGTCGTATCTTTGCATAGTTGCTTAAACAATAATTAGATGATAGAACAATTTAATTTTGATATTCAACTTATTTTTGCCATCCTAAACGGAAAAGTATCCGCAGCAATCAATAGAAAGCTAAGCCGAAATTTTCGGCAGAACGGAATGGACATCACTCCCGAACAATGGACAGTATTGCTTTTCTTATGGGAAAAGGATGGAGTAACACAACAGGAGTTATGCAATGCAACGTTTAAAGATAAGCCTAGTATGACTCGACTGATAGACAACATGGAAAAACAACATCTGGTAGTACGTATCTCGGATAAAAAGGATCGCCGTACCAACTTGATACATCTTACCAAGACGGGAAAAGAACTGGAAGACATGGCACGCTTCATTGCAAACAAAACCCTGAAAGAAGCATTACACGGTCTGACACTGGAAGAATTGCGTATAAGTCAGGATGTTTTAAGGAAAATATTTACAAATACAAAAGATTAAGTTACAATTATCTGTAACCTGCGAAAGATATTTGATTTTGACCTCATTTTTTCTTTAAAATAATTTTCTTGATACAAGAATTATGCTTTTCTTTGTAACCAAGAATAATAAACCATTAAAACAGAAGACACACATGAAAAGCTTATTAAAGAACTTAGGAGTGATATTGGTCATCATTGGTGCTGTGATTCTGATTGCTTCTTATGCAACCGGTAATGTGAACAACAACACTATTTTGGGAGGCTCTTTGGCACTCACTATTATCGGACTTATTACTTATATCATTTGCAACAAACGTATTGTTGACTGATATTTCTTCAAAATCAAAAGAAATAAAAAAGCCTGAATCAAATTGTTTGATTCAGGCTTTTTTATATTTCATCACTCATCATCTTATTCCTGTTCCGGAGTAATCAGTTTATATCCCTTTCCATGAATATTGATGATTTCAATTGAATCATCTTCCTTCAAATGCTTACGCAATTTAGTAATGTATACATCCATACTTCTTGCGTTGAAGTAGTTGTCATCAATCCAAATTGTTTTCAATGCAAAATCACGCTGCAGAATTTCATTGGCATGGGCACATAACAAGCCTAACAGTTCTGATTCTTTTGTAGTCAATTTAGTCTGTTTTCCATCAATTGCCAAAATCTGCTTCTGTGTATCGAAAGTAAAACGACCAATCTTATAAATATTACTTTCCTTATTACGTTTACCACGTACACGACGCAAAATTGCTTCAATACGGAAAGTCAATTCTTCCATACTGAAAGGTTTGGTAATATAATCATCTGCTCCAATCTTAAATCCTTCCAATATATCTTCTTTCAGTGTCTTTGCAGTCAGGAAAATAATAGGAATTTCAGCATTTGCCTGACGAATTTCCTGTGCCAAAGTAAATCCATCCTTCTTAGGCATCATTACATCCAACACACATAAGTCATACTTATTTTTCAAAAAAGCTTTGTAGCCAGCTTCACCATCCGGACAAAGTTCTGCAGAATAGCCCTTTGCCTGCAAATATTCTCTTAAAAGCATGCCAAGATTCTCATCATCTTCGCACAGCAAAATACGCAATTTTTCGTCCATATTATTCGTCTTTAAATAAAGGTAATACAATAATAAATTTAGTTCCTACATTCAGTTCACTCTCAGCACGTATTGTTCCCTTGTGATCGGTTATGATTTTCTTCACATAGGCCAGTCCTAAACCAAAACCTTTCACATCATGTAAGTTGCCGGTATGAACCCGATAGAACTTTTCAAATATCTTCTTTAAGTTTTCTTTCTTAATACCAATACCATTATCCTCTATAGAGATATGCAATTTACCAGATTCATTCCATGTCCGAACCTTGAGATGTATATTCACATCTGCTTTCTTATATTTCAAAGCATTATCCAACAAATTGAATATCACATTTGTAAAATGCATTTCATCTACAAAGATAAATGGATCATCTGCATCCAGCGCCACATCTAAGGTTCCATTACAATTCTCTACTTTCAGTCGGAAGGTATTAGTAACACCGTAAATCAGTTCATTGGCGTCTACTTCCTTCTTTTTCAAGGTTGCCTTCTGGCGTTCAAACATAGACATCTGCAATACCTTTTCAACCTGGAAACGCAAGCGCTTTGTTTCATCATTAATAACACCTGATATATGCTTAAACATGGCAGGTGACTTACCTACAGCAGGATCGTTCAACATCTGCGCAGCCAGTGATATGGTAGATATCGGAGTCTTAAACTCATGCGTCATGTTATTAATGAAATCATTCTTTATCTCTGTCAGTTTCTTCTGCCGGAAAATGATATAAATGGTAAAGATAAAGGTCACCAGCAATACCAAGGTAAAGATAAGAGAGGGAATCATAAATCTTACCGAACTGAAGATATAGCTATTGATAGTAGGGAAGAACACATTTACAAATCCCATTTTTGCTGGAGGATCTTTCTCAAAGAGCAGACGCGAATAGATTTTCTCATTATCGTACACATAGTCAGAACAACGGTACACCTCTTTACCATTACGGTCAGTCACAGAAAAATGATAAGGAATATCTATTCCATTGTTTAACAGCTCTGCTTTCAGAAAATGATTCAACTGATTAAAATTCACACGTTCTCTTAAAGGCTTATCACTTGCTGTATAAAGAATGTTATAAACTACCTCATCAAGCAAAGCACGCTGATAAATATAACGCTCCTTTAAGATTTCCTGCAATGCACGAGAAGTTTGAGGAATATTCTTTCCTGTTGAAATTACCACTTTAGGAACACTGGAAGGACGATTGGTAATCGCTTTCAATTCAAAAGTAGAATACATAGTCGTACCATCAGGAGCTGTAATCTTATAACGATGCTGCTCTACTAAATTATCTGTCTGATCCAACACTCGTCCTACAGGCGATAACTGTCCGGCACGTCCAGTAGCTGCAATATCTTTTTCAAGATACTTCTTTGTTTCTACCAACTCTAAATTATGAACAGCCTGAGCAAGACTTCGTCCTACATTCTCTTCGAACTGTTCCTTGCGCATCTTGACCATCTCTTCGATATAGCTTACCTGCAAATAAAGCAAACTAAGAAAAGAAAGGCCCATCACAATACCTAATATCCAAATAGTTGACTTTTTCATAGGGGCAAATTTAACAGCCTAACTATTACAAAATATTCAGCTTAACATGTTTTAAACCAGAATTTCTTTTATATTAACAGAATTCATCATTCAAGTTATCTTTTTCTACACTACAAACTGGTTTTCGACTCCTATTAATGCAAAAATAATAAAACTTTAAATTAACAACAAATAAAACTACCTAATTGTTTAAGTTTAGTTAAATAAAAAAGGCCGTATTTTTAAGAAATACGACCTTTTTACCTATAAAAACAACAACTTGAGAATTACGCGTCCTCTTTTTCCTGTTCTTCGAATTCTTTCATCAACTTATTCTGTACATCAGTTGGTACCAATTCGTAACTTGCAAACTTCATAATAAACGAAGCACGACCACCTGTCAGTGAACTCAACGCTGTAGAATAATTCGACATTTCTTTCAAAGGTACTTTTGCAGCCAGTTTTTCATATCCTTTTTCACTGCTCATACCCATAATCATACCTCTACGTCCTTGCATATCGCTCATTACATCACCTAATTTATCGCTTGGAACAAAGACTTCTACATCATAAATAGGCTCAAGAATCTTCGGACCTGCATTTTTAAAGGCTTCACTAAAGGCCTGACGTCCGGCAAGCATAAATGAAATTTCATTTGAATCTACCGGATGCATCTTTCCGTCATAAACAATGACACGTACATCGCGTGCATAAGAACCAGTCAACGGACCTTGTTCCATACGACTCATAATACCTTTCAAAATAGCAGGCATAAAACGAGCATCAATTGCTCCACCTACTACACTATTTACAAACACCAGTTTACCACCCCATTCCAAATCGATGGTTTCAGTGCCTTTCACATTCATTTTGAATTCTTGTCCATTGAACTTATAGAGTTCGGGGGCAGGCATACCTTCATAATATGGTTCTACAATCAGATGAACTTCACCAAACTGTCCTGCACCACCCGATTGCTTCTTATGACGATAATCTGCACGTGCAGCTTTAGTAATTGTTTCACGATATGGAATCTTAGGTTCAAAGAATTGTACCTGAAGTTTTTCATTATTTTCCAAACGCCATTTCAAAGTTCGTAAATGGAACTCACCCTGACCATGCACTAAAATCTGCTTCAACTCTTTAGACTGCTCTACTACCCATGTCGGATCTTCTTCACGCATACGATTTAAAACAGCCATCATCTTTTCTGTATCAGCTTCATTTACCGGTTTGATAGCACGTGTATATTTAGGATTCGGATATTTAATAAAGTTAAAGCGATTCTCACAATCCTTTCCGTTTAGGGTATTTCCTGTCTTCACATCTTTTAGTTTCACAGTACATCCAATGTCTCCAGCCCGTAATTCGTCTACCTTTTCACGGTTAGCACCTGCACATACATACAACTGAGCCATACGTTCTTTCGAGCCTCTATCCGCATTACTCAAATCATCACCCTCATGCACAACACCACTCATGACTTTAAAGTACTGCACATCACCAATATGAGGTTCTACTGCAGTCTTAAAGAAATACAAAGAAGTTGGAGCATCAGCCTTAGGTTCTACTGGTACTCCACGGGTATTGTGTACTGTAGGCATTTCATCTACAAACGGCACCACATTACCAAGGAATTCCATCAGTCGGCGTACACCCATATCTTTACCGGCACATACGCAGAATACAGGAAACATACCTCTTGCCGCCAATCCTTTGCGGATACCTTCACGCATTTCATCTTCGGTCAAAGACTCTGATTCGAAGAATTTTTCCATTAATGTTTCATCGTGTTCGGCAGCAGCTTCTACCAATGCTTTATGCCATTCCATCGCCTTTTCCATTTCCTCTTCGGGAACCGGTTCGATGGTTGGAGCTCCTCCTTCAGGACCCCAAGAATATTTTTTCATTAAAAGTACATCAATCAACGAATTGAAGTCGGGTCCTGTACTTAACGGATACTGAACCGGAACTACTTTAGAGCCATAATTCTCTTTCAACTGTTCCAATACACGGTCAAAATCACATTTTTCATTATCAAGCTGGTTTACCAGGAAGATTACCGGTTTACCCAGTTTTTCCGTATAGCGGAAGTGATTCTGCGTTCCAACTTCGGGACCATACTGACCATTCAACAAAAGAATTGCAGTATCAGTTACATTCAATGCTGTAATAGCAGCTCCTACAAAGTCGTCACTTCCCGGACAGTCGATGATATTCAGCTTTTTACCATTCCACTCTACATGATAGACAGTAGAAAACACCGAGTAGCCATACTCTTGTTCTACCGGAAAATAATCGCTCACTGTGTTTTTGGCAGTAATTCTGCCACGACGTTTTATAATACCACTCTCATAGAGCAAAGCTTCTGTGAGGGTGGTTTTACCTGAGCCATCATTGCCAAGGAGGGCAATGTTTTTAATTTCGTTGGTCTGATATACTTTCATGGTATTTCAAGATTTAATTAGTAAACAAAAGGATATGCTTTTCATATCTCTTAAAGTGATGCGCAAATTAGAAAAATAGAATCAGAAAAACAACAATTCAATTCATGTTACTAAACTATGTTATTAGACACACATATACATTTATAATACTTTTCCTCTTACATTTCACCATCTTTTCATAAGTATAAAATATCGTTCTACATCACTTTCACTCAAAAGCTTGCTTTTGACTTGGTACTGCCTCACCTTTGCTTATCCTTGAATAGGATAAGAGGCGCTTGGTATAGTTCAAACTTGAAAACCATATTTTCGTTTGCCTCTACTCTCACCTTTCGCTATCTTTGCCGAAGAAATAAAAATCCACAACTATGGCAGGTATTTATCTTCATATTCCGTTTTGTAAGAAACGATGCATCTATTGTGATTTCTTCTCTTCAACAAGAAGTGAAAAGAAAGCTGCTTATATTGATGCACTGTGTCAGGAATTGGAATTACGACGTGATTATCTCGACGAAGAAAGAATAGAAACCATTTATTTCGGAGGAGGAACTCCATCACAACTTGCCAAAGAGGATTTTGAACGTATTTTTTCATCCTTATATAAAATATATCCTATCAGTCCAGAAGCAGAAATTACATTGGAAGCTAATCCTGATGATTTAAGTCCGGAATACATACACATGTTGCGTACCTTGCCTTTCAACCGGCTTAGCATAGGGATACAGACATTCAACGAAAATACACTGAAACTGCTTCAACGACGTCATACGGCTCAGCAGGCCATTGAGGCCTTCATTCGGTGCCGGGAAGCCGGTTTCCACAATATCAGTATTGACCTGATGTATGGCCTTCCAGGAGAAACCATGGCAGGTTGGGAAAAAGACCTGCAACAGGCTCTTGAAATGAAACCCGAACATATTTCAGCCTATCATCTAATTTACGAAGAAGGTACCCCTTTGTGGAAACTGCGACAACAACATCAAGTAGAAGAGGTAGAAGAAGATCTCAGCGTTTCTCTCTTTACCACACTCATACACCGACTGAAAGAACATGGATACCAGCATTATGAAATCTCCAATTTTAGCCTTCCCGGCTTCCATTCACGTCACAACTCCAGTTACTGGACGGGAAAAAAGTATTTAGGATGTGGCGCCTCTGCCCATTCCTATAATGGCCATTCCCGCCAATGGAACGTAGCTTCTATTGAGAAATACATTCAAGGTATTGAACAAAAAAAACCGGAGTACGAGATAGAAGAACTCGATCTGTACACCCGGTATAATGATTTTGTGATTACTACCATCCGCACCTCTTGGGGAATGCCCCTATCCAAGTTAAAGTCCGATTTCGGTGATTCTCTCTACCAATACTGCTTGCGGATGGCTCAGCCTCACTTAAAACAAGGGAAGTTAGAGATAACCAATCATGTCCTGCGCCTGACCGAATCGGGTATCTTTGTATCCGACGGAATCATGAGTGATATGCTTTGGGTAGAAGACTAGCGTTTTCGGTAATATTTCACCCAATCCACCCACATCTCTACCGGAAGATCTTTCGGGTCGACCTGTCCTACCCATGAGCCTCCAAGTTGCATATCAATCAACAGATAGTAAGGACAATAGAAGGGAAACTGTCCAGGTTCATCAGTTTCAATACGAGGATAAGTAAAAGTATGACTACCGTTGACTGCAAAGACCAAACTATCTGGATAAATATCTACAGAATAAATATTATAATCCTGAGGATTGATGGTATGTGTTCCAAAATGAGGTGGAATGGTATCGTTACCATTTCCTTTCAGCGTATAAGAAGAATGTACGGTCTGGTAAGCTATTGTATCATAATTCAAACGTTCCATGATATCAATTTCTCCTCCATCAGGCCATTTGATATTTTCAGGAAGCATCCATATCGCCGGCCAGACTCCACGTCCCGCCTGTAACTTGGCTCTTATTTCCATTCTTCCACCTGTAAACATTTGTTTTCCTTGTGTATAAAGTCCTCCGGTGAGATATTGAGCCGTATCATTCTTTTGAGTATAATTCACAATACCCCTCAAGACCAGATTACCGTCACGCAAAGCATAGCATGAATCAAAATCAGACATATAATTATCCCAGTCGGATGTTCCCCGAGGTATTTTGCTCCAGCACGTTGTATCAATTACCTCTCCGTCAAACTCATCCGACCATACCAACTCCCATTCATTCGTGTTTTTCGTACAAGCAGTAAGCATGCAAAGTAAAGCTGCTACCGATAAAAGTGTTTTTCTCATATAGTATTTGTTTCTTGATAAAATGATGGCAAATGTAACAAAAAGAAATACCCCATCAAACAAAGATTTCTGTCTGATGGGGCTATATCACTCAAAAAAATTATTCTTACTTAGCCAGGCTGTACACAATATCCATAATCTGTTTACCCAACTCATCGGCCGCCTCCATAGTAGCAGCTTCCGAATAGACACGGATAATAGGCTCTGTATTACTCTTACGCAAATGTACCCATTTATCCGGAAAATCAATCTTCACACCATCAATATCGTTTATCTCTTCATTTTTGTAGAGTTCTTTCACTTTTGCAAGGATAGCATCTACATCTGTTTCCGGTGTCAGATCGATACGGTTCTTAGCAATAAAATAGTTAGGATATCCGGCACGCAATTCACTCACCTTCTTGCCTTCATGTGCCAGATGACTAAGGAAAAGAGCAATACCTACCAAAGCATCACGTCCGTAGTGAGATTCAGGATAAATTACACCACCATTTCCTTCACCTCCAATTACAGCATGAGTATCTTTCATCTTGGTCACTACATTTACCTCACCTACTGCCGACGCATTATATTCAGCACCATATTTACGGGTCACATCGCGTAAAGCACGAGTAGAACTCAAGTTAGATACAGTATTACCTGGAGTATGTTTCAATACATAATCAGCCACAGTAACCAATGTATATTCCTCGCCATACATTGTTCCGTCTTCGCAAATCATAGCCAGACGGTCAACATCCGGGTCTACCACAAAAGCCACATCAGCCTTTCCTCCCTTCATCAGGTTCATGATATCACCCAAGTTCTTTTCAAGAGGTTCCGGATTATGCTGAAAATCACCGGTCGGTTCACAATACAATTTTTCTACATGCTGTACTCCCAGGCGCTCCAACAACTGAGGAAGAATAATTCCTCCCACCGAATTCACACAATCGATAGCGACACGGAAATCAGCCTTGCGGATAGCTTCCACATCCACTAACTTCAAAGCCAATACACTGTCAATATGTTTCTGATTATATGTATTATCTTCAGTATACTTGCCAATATGATCAATATCCGCAAAATCAAATGCTTCGGCTTCTGCAATGCGCAACACTTCATTTCCTTCTTCAGCATTCAGGAATTCTCCATGCTCATTCAGCAGTTTCAATGCATTCCATTGTTTCGGATTATGGCTGGCAGTAAGAATGATACCACCGCAAGCACCTTCCATTGTTACAGCGAGCTCTGTGGTCGGTGTAGAAGCCAGACCGATGTTTACCACATCAAATCCCATCCCCATCAAAGTTCCACATACTACGTTCTTCACCATCTCTCCAGAGATACGTGCATCACGTCCAACTACAATCTTATTACTTTTTACAGTAGTTGTTTTACGAATCAGCGTAGCATAAGCCGAAGTAAACTTTACAATATCAAGCGGATTCAGTCCTTCTCCGGCTTTTCCCCCGATGGTTCCGCGAATACCGGAAATAGATTTAATCAGTGTCATGACAATTATTTTCCTAAATTATAAGTAAGTTCATAGAAACAAGGATATACATACTTGGAAGCCGTAGAGGAACCCTGACCATGAGGAACAATCAAACGTACTCGTGTAACCTGTTCACTTGAGGTAGTTCGGAAAGGCTTCACATACTTCAACGGAATCAGCCATCCGGTAGGAACCGCAGTACTGCCATACTGATTATACATCAGCGAGCGTCCCTGAAAAGTAGCCGAATAAGAAGTACCGTCTATTGTAACCTTAAATTCCTCATCATAGATATAATAGTCGGGGTTAAGAACTCCCATATTAGCCAGTAAAGTATCACCCACAGCCATGCCCAAATCAGAACGTTCCTGCATAGCAACCTCCACAAAGCGAGAAAGTATTTCCTGTGAGCCATCTCCCAGTACCTTTCCTTTATATTCGCCTGCATGTTCTCCTTCGGTATACTTCGGACCTTTCTGAATAATATTCATGTATACACCGCTTTCTTCAAACAGAACATACTGGTTTTCTGTTGTCATTGTATCCTGCGCATAGAAGTCTTTTTCACTGATTACATTAATGTTGTTACGGCTAATCCATGCATTAATAGCATCTGCTTCTTCTTCTTTCATCTCCGCATACGTTTTGCCATTGTTACAACTCTGTAAACAAAAAGCCAACGCACATACTATGGTAAATACAAAATTTATCTTTTTCATTTTTATTCGTTTTATCACGACAAAAGTAATAAAATGGTTAATATACACCTTCCTTTTTTATCGTATTATGAATTATTTAACGTTCAAGGGAGATTTCTTTCATTCGTTTTTCAACAACAAATCCTCATATTTTACCAAAGCCTGCTTAAACAGTCCTATAGCTTCTTCCATCGTGCCATAAAACTCTCCACCCGAGGCATTCAGATGTCCGCCTCCATTGAAGAACTCTGCCGCAACCTTGTTGCAAGGGAAATTACCTACAGAACGAAGTGAAACTTTAATCATATTCTTCTCTGCATCTTCACGCAGGAATACAGAGAAACAAATTCCTTTCATCTGCAAGGGAATATTGACAAAACCCTCTGTATCTCCTTTCACATACTGGAACTTACCTTGTTCTTCACGGGTAAGCCAAATCAGTGAAGAGCGGAATTGAGGGAATACTTCCATTTTATCGTACAGTACATAACCCATCAAACGCAAACGGCCTTCGGAATAAGTATTGAAAACTTTTCGGTAAATCGCATCCTTATCGATTCCTTTCGACAGAAGCTCGCTGATAATAAAGTAGATTTCACGATTATTGGAGTTGTAGCTGAAACCTCCTGTATCGGTCATCATTCCGGTATAAATACATTCAGCTCCTTCGCGGGTAATATCACTAAAATATCCCAAACGACAAATCAAACGAAAAATCAGCTCAGAAGTTGATGATATTTCCGGATGAGAAATCGTTACTTTACAGAATGGTTCCGGATTCAGATGATGGTCAATCATCACTTTACGTCCTTCTGCTTTTGCCACTGATGCTGCTACAGCGTCAATGCGCGAGAGAGCATTGAAATCCAAACAGCAGATTACATCAGCTTCTGCAATCAACTGATCGGCAAATTCAGCATATTTATCATATCGGATAATATCTTTTGCTCCAGGCATCCAACGAAGAAAGTCGGGAAAAGCATTAGGTACTATAACGTGAACATTCTTTTCCTGTCCTTCCAAAAAGTGGTATAGTCCCAGTGAAGATCCCAAAGCATCTCCATCGGGAGACACATGTGTAACAATTACTATTTTGTCTGCTCGGTCAAAGTATTTCTCTACTTTATCAATATTGGCCTGAAGTATTACTTTTGATAACATATGTGTATAAATTTTTGAAGCAGCAAAAATACAAATTTTATTCTGATTCTACCTGGAGTTATCTACAAAATCAGCCGATTACATACAGGTAAAGTTTGAAGTTTTTATTCTTTCCAGGAATGACAATTACTCATTGGCCGATTTTGCACAATGCGAGTTATATTCCACTGTTAGGATTCCAGTGCAATCAGCATCCCTTCTTCCGCCACCTCTGCATAAGAAAGACCTCTTTCACGGCATTCGTCTTTCAAACGTTCCTTGTAACGAACATTGAGTGATGAATCGAACAAAATCTGACGAGGAGAAAAGACGCTGGTCAGATCGGACAGACTACCTTTAAATCCCCTACATACATATATATAATCCAACTCCAATGGAAAAGCCGATTGTTTTTCTCTCCACCGGCCATCATCTATCAGTCCCACAGACAATGAACCGACTTGATAGATACCGGAAGAATTATCCAATAGCGTAAGTTCTCTCCCATGCTTAATATATACAGAAGAACGGGCTACACAGAGATAATGCTGCTCCGGAAATAACTTATCGGAAAGGAACGTCCCCAACCAGACATTCAGTACAATCAAAAAAGGCAATAAACGACGAAAAGTCCACTTTCTGTAGCAAGAATAAAAGAAAGCTATCAGTAAAAAAGAAAGCACAACCTGAGTTTCCGAATAATAAATGGATGTAAACTGTGAGGAAGACAGACCTTGTACCCATGCCATGGTTTCATTAAGAGCAATTACTCCTCCCTTCAAACAAGCGACAATCAGACTGCTTACCCCTACCCCAGCCGAGATGTCTAAACACAATGCCAATAGAGCAGTACCTAATATACAAACCGCAAGCGGAGTTACTACCAAATTGGACAACAGAAAATAAGTGGGAAAAGCTCCAAAATAATACAATATCAAAGGTAAGGTACCCAGCTGAGCTGCCAGTGATACAGCCATCGTGTTCCATACATATTTTAAAGGTTTATTGCGAACCGACTTAGACGAAAATATCGGATAAAACAGAATTATAGACAAGACAGCAATAAACGACAATTGGAAACTGACGTCAAACAAATAAAGAGGTTGATACAACAACATCAGAAAAGCAGCTAATACCAACGCATGTCCACCCGAGAAACGATCTTCCACAAAAAGTGAAGCTATTATATATAAGGAGAACATAGTCACAGCACGAACTACAGAAGGACTCAGTCCTGTCATAAAAGCAAATCCCCACAACAGACTGACTATCACCAGAGCAATCCCTGTCTTTCCGCCTCTCAAATAGCGTAACGGATACAGAATACCACCAAGAATCATCGCCAGAATACCTATATGAAGTCCCGACAATGCCAAAATATGACTTACCCCTGCTGCACTATAGGTCGCTTTCAGTTCCGGTGTCAAATCGCTCTTGTCTCCCACAGTAAGAGCCGATACCACAGCCAGTACTTCACCAGTCAGCCCCCACTCACTGTACTTCTGCACAATAGACTCTCTCAGCAGAAGTGCCCGCTGTCTGAATGTGAGCTCCGCTTCCCGTTTCAACAACTTCCAGTCTCCCCGAAAAGCTACCGCAGTTCCACTCACGCCCTGTACCTCCAAATATCTGCCATAGTCAAAGCCGGTAAGCAAAGCGGCCGAAGCAGGACGACGAATACATGCCTGAAAACAAATACGGTCTCCTATGGCAGGAGTATCCTGCAAGGAATCGGGCATCCAATACAACAATACAGACCGGTCTACCGGTATCCAGCAGTTCTGAAGCGTATCTTGCCGTGCCATTACCCGTACCTTGGCCTGCAGGGTTTTCTTTTTAGGCTGTGGTATATCTTCTACAATTGCTGTATAGACACACTCTTCTTCCAGCCAGTCATAGCGCACCTGTTCTACCCGAAGAGTAGAAAGCAACATACCAAGTATAATAAAACAAAGGGAAATTATTCCACCAAAGAAAAAACGGGAACGATACTTTCCTATAAAATACAATCCTGCTGTCAACGCAGTACCGGCAAGTAAACATCCCCAAAGAAAAGACACAGAAAGATATCCGGAAAACAATCGTTCCGATAAAAAGATTCCGGTTGCCAGCGCAAGGGTCAACCGGAATATAGGATAAGCTGTCAATGTGGATACAGCTGCCACACTTTACTTCTTCAACTGTTTCAACTGATGAATCATATCAATCATATCGGGAGCCTTAAATACAGCATTACCTGCCACCAGAACATCAGCTCCAGCATCGGCCAATAGAGCACCAGTTTCCAGATTTACTCCACCATCGACTTCAATCAATGCATGTGAGCCTGTACGCGCAATCAGTTCACGCAATTCTTTTACTTTATTCAGTGTATGTGGAATGAACTTCTGACCACCAAATCCAGGGTTTACACTCATCAGCAATACCATATCTACTTCGGTAATAATATCAGCCAGCATAGACACAGGTGTAGACGGATTCAATGTAACTCCTGCCTTCATTCCTGCCTCCTTGATTTGCTGTACAACGCGATGCAGATGCGGACAAGTTTCAAAATGCACATTCATCATCATCGTGCCCAAATCTTTCACTTCCTTGATGAACTTTTCGGGCTGTACAATCATCAGATGCACATCAAGCGGTTTCTGACACAGTTCTGCCACGTATTTCAATACCGGAAATCCGAAAGAGATATTAGGAACAAATACCCCATCCATAATGTCAATATGCAGCCAGTCGGCCTCACTTTGGTTAATCTTATCCAAGTCTGCTTTCAAATTTCCAAAGTCTGCCGACAGCAGCGATGGAGATATCTTCAAATCATTTGCCATATCAATACAGTCTATTTAGTTTTATCAATTTTTCTGGGTAACGTTTCATACTGGAAAGGAGGAGCCACTTCATAATTACCTTTATCGTCCGTCCAACGGCAATGTGCTATGCCCACCTTATTTCCTTTTATTTTAAGTACAGCAAACGATCCGTTTCCATCCTCATCGGGCCACGCATTGTTCACTTGATAAATAGGATACCCCCGATAATGCTGTACGGAAGGTTCATGAGTATGTCCAACCAGGAATGCAGCTACGTTATAACGGTCCAAAATGTCGAACAAACGTTCTCTGGCACTTTCAGGCCACCATTTAATCGCCCAATCATCCACGCCATAGTGCTGTATATATACCACCGGATTACCTTTTGAGGCATATTTTTCCAAGTCATCTTCCAGCCATTTCCAATTCGCTTCGCCCAATACGGTATCTCCCGAGAAGCGTTGAGCCTGCACAAAATGTACATGACCGATATTCCATGAATAACTGCGGCTTGACGGATGTACGTTCAAGATCTCTTTATGCTGCAATTTCTCCAACAGCAAAGAATCCAAATAATACAGATTGAAAGCCCTTCCCGTCAGATTAGCCATAGAGTCTCCGGATATAGGGTCGATATCATGGTTCCCGAATCCGGGATATACAGGATAATTCACACTTTTATCCCCTTCCTTTCTTTCATAACGCTGACGATATAAATCCAGTATATCGGGATGAGGTTTATCAAACATATCTCCTGCTACAATAACTCCATCCAGTTTGCTGACTGTAGTTCCTGCTATTTCCTGAGGAGCATCTTGTGGAAAGCAGAATTTACCTTCTATATTATTAATTGCACGTACATGATAATACTGATCCGTTTCGGGAGGTAAATCAAAATGCAAATCACCGGCGACAACTACCGTCACCTCGTCTGCTGTTTGCGATTTATCCGAACACCCGCACAAACAGCATACCCCCAATACGCTCCATAGATAAAAAAAAGATTTTCTTGCCATATTAAATCAGAATCAATTCATTACTTCTTCCCATCCAACAGCTTTATACCAGGCAATAGATGAAGTATAATATGTATTCCATGTTCCACTATTTACATTACAAGGATCGTACATTCCCATACCACAAAAACGGCTATCATCTATTACAAGTCCATTAAAATTATATCTGGCGCCCGATAAACAATTCTTAGCAACCACTACCTGCGACATGGCATCCCGTATGGCATCGGGAGTCGTTCCTCCGTTTACTTTTGTGAGATAATCCACCAAATCGAAAGAGAAGTATTTATACGAAAACACACCGTACTGTTGTACCTTCGTATAATCAAAATTCTTCACTGTTTCCTTGTTTCGAATCAGTTCCGCCTTCACCACTTCTGCCAATTCTTCCATTTTTGTACAGTCGAAGGCTGCATAGGTTCCCCATGCACGTTCGGCATCTTCTGCATTAAAACTGACGATAATATCGCAAACGCTTTGCCAATTTACCTCATCTTCATACAGCAAATCGAATATACGATCATAAGGCATTCCGATTCTCGGTGTTTCCATTACCGACGCAAAACAATACCGTGTAGCATTACGAAGTTCGTATGCCACCTCTGCAGTGCCCATCATGCAGGCATCAAACATTACGAAATCGAGATTGTCAGCAGGGAAACTTCTTTCCAATGTCTGTGCCAATTCCGGAATATTAATAGAATTCTTACTACTTCCGTCTTGCCCAAAAGAACGGCCGGAATATGTAGTTGAAACAGGCAACCATCCTGTTGCATGTGAACCGAAAATCAATCCGTAGCTTTTAGAAGGAGCTATGCTTTGCATCGTTTTCAAGATATCCTCCATCACATACGGATCGGTAGCAAGTCCCTCTCGCGCCTGATGAATTTTCGCATATTGCAACATCTTGCTGATGGTGATGTCACCCCAGTCAATCACCGGGATTCCGTTAATATTGCCATAACCGTCAGTCCGAAATTCCAGAATCTGAGGAACATCAATATTATCATTCGAAGAAGTTGGCTTATAATAAACCAATAATGTACAACTATCCGGAGAAGCAACCAGATTTTCGTACATCCATAACACATTCTTCATAATATCTCCATCCAGATTATTATTGGCGACCAAATAGGCCAGCATGGTACGATTCTTTTTTACCGAAAGATGATAGTCCGGCAATTCATTGGAACACGATACCAACAACAGGATAGAAAACAGGCATAACAAAAGTTTCTTCATGTCAAATTAATACAATTCGGCTTTTTCGAACTTAAATTCCGGATTTACATCCTTTATAATCAATGATTTTCCCTTCTGGTAACGTTGTCTAATCTTATTGACTTCCTTATTCAGTTTTTTCTTGCTTTTATTGAAATAGATAAAACAAGTACGGTTTTTTCCATTCTCCTTGCTTTCCAGATACTCTTTCAACTGGATACTATACTGTGCTCTTCCATCCAGAAGTCCTTTTTCTCCCAATGAAGCACTATCTACATACTGCACATTGGTAAAATAGACTAAAGAGTCTGTAAACGAAGCAGATACTCCAGCTATATACACACCATACTCTTTATCCTTAGACTTCTTTCCCCACATAGGAAAAGCAAGAGAAGCTATCAACAAGAAACAAACAAATTTCAGATACCGCATAATAAATCATTTTATATATAATGTGACAAAAGTAAACATTTATAGGCAAACTAAAAAAGGTAAATAATAAATTAATAAGAAAAACCAATAAAAAATGCGAAGCCCGTTCTTTCCGGACTTCGCATCTTTAATTTCTTTTTAGATTCGAAAATCAAGCCTTATCTTATTACCCCAAATAAGATTTGAGCAACTTACTACGAGAATTTTGTCTTAATCTTCTGATAGCTTTTTCCTTAATCTGGCGGACACGCTCACGAGTGAGCCCAAATTTGTCCCCGATTTCTTCCAACGTCATTTCCTGCGTATTAATACCGAAAAACATCTGGATAATATCCTTTTCTCTTTCGGTCAGCGTAGAAAGTGCTCTGTCGATTTCCTTCGAAAGTGATTCATTAACCAGCGAACGGTCTGCCATTGGCGAATCGTCATTCACCAATACATCCAGCAAACTATTATCTTCTCCTTCGACAAACGGTGCATCCACCGAGATATGACGTCCGGAAACCTTCAAGGTATCGGAAATCTTATCTACCGGGATTTCCAACTCGTCAGCCAATTCTTCCGGTGAAGGACGACGTTCGTTTTCCTGCTCAAATTTAGAGAAGGCTTTACTGATTTTATTCAGCGAACCTACCTGGTTCAAGGGCAAACGTACAATTCGAGACTGTTCTGCCAAAGCCTGCAAAATAGACTGACGAATCCACCATACAGCGTAACTGATGAATTTGAAACCACGGGTTTCATCAAACTTTTCGGCAGCCTTGATCAAACCAAGGTTTCCCTCATTAATCAAGTCCGGCAAGCTTAATCCCTGATTCTGATACTGCTTGGCTACAGACACTACAAATCGCAAGTTCGCACGCGTAAGCTTCTCTAATGCTATACGGTCCCCTTTACGAATGCGCTGAGCGAGTTCTACTTCTTCTTCTACAGTAATCAGGTCTTCACGACCTATTTCCTGCAAGTATTTGTCCAAAGAAGCGCTCTCTCGGTTAGTGATACTTTTGGTAATCTTTAATTGTCTCATTATTATAAACCGATTTGGTAGGCAAAGTTACTAAAAAATAATCAAAGATAAAGTCTTTCTTTAAGAAAGATTAAGTATTAAATTTTGTCAATATTACTTACACAAACTTTACTCCTTATCTTTTCAACTGATTCTTTTTATAAACACTTCTCACACAAAAAGGTTCTGAGGGTATTTTACAAGAAAAACAAAATAACATAAAAAAAAGGAATTACACTATACAAATTCAAGAAATCAGCACTTTCCGATAACACGCATTTGAAGAAAAATCTTCATTCACAAAAAGAAAAAGAGACAAAAACAGGCAAAAATAGAGTAAAATATATGTTTTACAACAGAATCACACTACATTAAACAAGAAGGTTTTTCAATTGAACCGACAGTTTACGATACTTGTATTGACTGGAAACGATACAAGTACCGTCGGCTAATGCGACTAATCGCATCTGCCAATGCAACCAAACATAGATTTTACAGCAACTTTTTATCTCCTTTTCTTTGTTTTTCACAAGCAAAGCAAGACAAATCCCGTATTACCAAATTACATATTTATAAAACATTACCAGACAAATAAACAGAAGAAATACGGTAAATACAGAAATTATATATAAATAGCGCGGCAAATACTATCTTTTTGCACTTCATCAACCTTCAAAAAATGCCCTTTTTTCCCGGCACTTTCCTACCGAAGTTCAAATACGCTATTTTACAAGGGGGTAAATTATCATTTTGTCAGAAATGACAATTTGTTATTTTTCAAATTCCAACTCCAGTTGTACCCACTCCGGAACACGCTCTTGCTGTTCATCCTTTGGATTGGATACAGACAATCCTAACAAACGGATAGGATGTTGCTCATAGTCCACTTCACTCAACAACTGCTTGGCCATGGGGAGTATATCCTCCAGTTTATACAACAAGCGGGAAGAAGTGCGACTCCGGGTAATCTGGGAAAAATCATGGAATTTCACCTTCAGTGTCAAAGTCATCCCCTTGAACTCTTTCCGTTCCAAGCGTGCTACCAGTTCACGGGCTACATGGTAAAGTTCGATAATTACTGACGACTTCAGTGTAATATCTTTCTCCAAGGTATGCTCGCAACCTATCGACTTACGTATACGCTCAGCTTCTACGGGACGCAAATCTATTCCCCGGGCAAAATCGTAATACAACTGACCGGTTTTACCAAACTGCCGTGTCAGCATCTCAAGCGAACAGGCCCGCAAGTCTTTCCCTGTATGTATTCCCAACAGATGCATTTTCCTGGCCGTCACACTCCCAACGCCCCAGAACGATTCGATGGGAAGGGTACTGATAAACTCTTCGGCCCGTTCGGGATGAATGGTGCACAGTCCGTCTGGTTTACGATAATCGGAGGCAACTTTTGCCAGAAACTTGTTGTAAGAAACACCGGCCGAAGCCACCAGATCCAGTTCCGAACGGATACGTTGCTTGATTTCCCGGGCAATATCCACAGCCAGTTCCATGTGCTTCTTATTCTCTGAAACATCAAGAAAAGCCTCATCCAGTGAAATCGGTTCAATGATATCCGTATAATCGTGAAAGATTTCATGAATACGAGCCGATACGCCTTTGTAGACTTCCATCCGTCCTTCTACGAAAATCAATTCGGGGCAGAGTTTCTTTGCCTTTACCGACGACATAGCCGAACGTACCCCATACCGGCGTGCCTCATAACTGGCCGCAGCCACTACACTACGCAAATCGGCATGCCCCACTGCCACCGGTTTCCCCTTCAGTTCCGGATGGTCACGTTGCTCAATAGAAGCATAAAAGGCATCCATGTCGATATGAATAATCTTACGTCCGTCTGACATACATTTCCTCTCTTTCCCGCAAATTTAGCGAAAGTTTTTTGCGTCCTCGTAAAATCATTTGTACTTTTGCTTGTTAGTGTTTAAAATAGAAAACTTATGATGAAAGACGAAATAAAAAAAGCCTGCGAAGTGATGCAGAAGGGTGGAGTTATTTTATATCCAACCGATACAGTGTGGGGAATAGGCTGTGATGCAACCAACGAAGAAGCTGTAAAAAGAGTATACGAAATCAAACACCGTGCGGACAGCAAGGCAATGCTCGTATTGGTAGACAGTCCGGTGAAGGTAGATTTTTATGTACGTGATGTTCCTTCGGTAGCTTGGGACTTAATTGAACTGACAACAAAACCGCTGACTATTATTTATGATAATGCACGCAATCTGGCTCCCAACTTAATAGCAGAAGACGGTAGTGTAGGCATCCGTGTAACCGAAGAAGAGTTCTCCAAACAGCTTTGTTTCCGTTTCCGAAAAGCAATCGTCTCGACATCTGCCAACATCAGCGGACAACCGGCACCGGCTGTATTCAGTGAAATTACAGAAGAAATCAAACAAGCCGTAGACTATGTAGTGGACTTCCGACGTGAAGAGACCGGACACCCCAAACCTTCAAGCATCATCAAACTGGGCAAGGGAGGAGAAATCAAAATTATCCGGGAATAAAAGGCAAGAGTATGGAATCCATTCAAGAAAAAAAGACATTGCTTCAGCGATTTATTGTCTGGAGAAGCAAACATATCAAAGATAAACAGTTTATTTTAATCCTGAGCTTTCTGGTGGGTATCTTCACCGCTTTTGCTGCTTATGTTTTGAAATTCCTGGTAGAGTACATCAAAGAGTTTCTGACAGAAAATTTCGACTCAACAGGAGTAAACTGGTTGTATCTTGTATATCCGGTAGTCGGTATTTTTCTGACGAGTCTTTTTATCCGTAAAGTGGTACGCGATGACATCAGTCATGGGGTGACCAAAATTCTTTATGCCATCTCACGGAAACAGAGTCGTATCAAACGCCATAACATTTGGTCGTCTGTATGCGCATCAGCCATCACCATCGGATGTGGTGGTTCGGTCGGTGCCGAAGCTCCGATTGTACTGACAGGTTCTGCCATCGGTTCCAATCTGGGTAGTATCTTCCGTATGGATCACCGTACACTGATGCTACTTGTAGGATGTGGTGCGGCAGGTGCTGTATCGGGCATCTTCAAAGCTCCTATTGCAGGATTGGTCTTCACCCTCGAAGTACTGATGATTGACCTTACCATGGCCTCGCTGCTTCCACTGCTGATTACCAGTGTCACGGCAGCATCGGTTTCCTATCTGCTCACCGGTACGGAAGCAATGTTCCAGTTTCATCTGGATTATCCTTTTGCACTGGAACGTATTCCTTATGCTATTGCCTTAGGTATATTCTGCGGATTGGTAGCCTGGTATTTCACCCGCTCCATGAACTGGATAGAAAACATTTTCCGCCGTTACAGCAATCCTTATATCAAGTTCTTGATAGGTGGTGCAATGCTGAGTGTATTGATTTTCCTGTTTCCTCCACTATACGGTGAAGGATACGATACCATTTCACTCCTGCTGAACGGAACCACAAATGCTGAATGGGAAACCGTAATGAACAACTCACTGTTCTACGGCAGCAGCAGTTTGCTGGTTTTATACCTTATACTTATCATCCTGTTCAAAGTATTTGCCTCCAGTGCGACCAATGGAGGTGGCGGATGCGGTGGTATCTTTGCACCAAGTTTGTTTTTAGGCTGTATTGCCGGGTTTGTCTTTTCACATGTATGTAATGAGTTCCATATAGGCAATGTGTTCATTCCCGAAAAGAACTTTGCACTGATGGGAATGGCAGGACTGATGTCAGGAGTCATGCATGCACCGCTGACCGGAATCTTCCTGATTGCCGAACTCACCGGAGGATACCAGCTCTTCCTCCCGCTGATGATTGTATCAGTCAGTGCCTATCTTACCATCATTGTTTTTGAGCCTCACAGTATCTACTCCATGCGTCTGGCTAAAAAAGGAGAACTGATTACACATCATAAAGACAAAGCGGTACTGACTTTGATGAATATAGAAAGTATCGTAGAAACAGACTTTCTGAAAGTTCATCCTAACATGGACTTGGGAGAAATGGTAAAAGTGATTTCAAAATCAAATCGTAACTTATTCCCCGTTGTCGATACTCAGGATCATTTGATTGGTATTGTAGTATTGGATGATATCCGAAACATCATGTTCCGACAAGAATTATACCATCGCTTTTATGTAGAACGTTTCATGAATCTTCCACCGGCACGTATTATCAATACAGACTCCATGGAAGTAATCATGAAAAAGTTCGATGATACTCAAGCATGGAACTTACCGGTAGTAGATGAAGAAGACAAGTACATTGGTTTCGTTTCGAAATCGAAAATGCTGAACACATACCGTCAGGTCTTGGTAGATTTTTCAACTGAATAAATACAAAAGACATACATATGAATAAGAAAGACTTAAGAATTGTATACATGGGTACTCCCGAATTTGCCGTAGAGAGTTTGAAGCGGCTGGTAGAAGGAGGATATAATATAGTAGGAGTTATCACCATGCCCGACAAACCAATGGGACGTCATGGCAGTGTGCTCCAGCCTAGTCCGGTAAAACAGTATGCCGTATCACAAGGTTTGAAAGTGCTTCAACCGGAAAAGTTGAAAGACGAACAGTTCTTAGCCGAGCTTCGTGAACTGAAAGCCGACTTGCAGATTGTGGTGGCATTCCGTATGCTTCCCGAAGTAGTCTGGAATATGCCTCCTATGGGAACTTTCAATCTTCATGCTTCTCTATTACCACAATACAGAGGAGCTGCTCCCATCAACTGGGCGGTCATCAACGGAGATACAGAAACTGGAATTACAACATTTTTCCTGAAGCATGAAATTGATACAGGTGAAATCATCGATCAGGTACGGGTACCTATAGCAGATACAGATAACGTAGAAATTGTATACAACCGCCTGATGATGTTAGGAGGAGATTTAGTACTAAAGACTGTAGATGCCATTCTGGACGGTAACGTAAAGACAACTCCGCAAGAAGAACTGGCTCAAATAGAAGAACTGCGTCCGGCTCCTAAAATATTTAAAGAGACCTGTCGCATAGACTGGACGCAAGGAGTAAAGAAGGTATACGATTTCGTACGAGGATTATCTCCCTACCCTGCTGCATGGACAGAACTTCACCAAGGAGAACAAGCACCGGTAATGCTGAAGATATTCGAAACAGAAAAACAATATTGCTCACACAACTATCAACCCGGCAGTATCGATACAGATAAAAAAACTTACTTTCGTATTGCTACTACAGACGGATATCTGAATATACGTTCCTTACAGTTAGCAGGAAAAAAACGAATGGAAGTTACCGACTTCTTGCGAGGATATCGCTTCGACGATTCTACTTATGTAAAATAAACACTCTTCTATAAAAACAAAGACCCGGTAGTGACGGACAACCAATGTCGGTCCTACCGGGATTTTCATTAATATATAATTTTAAAAAGAGTGCATTACAGAAGAAACGGTCAAAGGTTTTATAATCATTCTATCCATCGCTTGCCGTTTCACTATACATTGTGCATGCGAGCCAGATTCGTCATAATATAGAATCTTAAATCCTTTAATTTCCGTATCAGGATATTTTTCATCTATACTCGCTAAAGTATACGAAGCAATTCCCCAGCCTCTGGTATCCCAATCAGGCAAATCTCCTTCAGCATTATGACGGAACTCTACCGGAAGTATCCCATTTTCATCAGGTACACTTTCTTCCGTCAGTACCAGACTGATGCGATGCGGCTTTCCCGATGTAGAAGATGCGAGCGTAAACTGAATATTCAGATGCTCTTTAGTCACAGAAGCTACAGCAATATGCACAGGGTCATCTCCATATATATCTTCTTCACCATTTCTTATATCATCTACGTTTTTAGTCAGAACCTTATAGAGTTCTACTATCTGAACAGAAGCAGGAGTACTTTCGTTATTTCGTTTCTCACCTTCATAAA
>UQPQ01000007.1 GCA_900542985.1 uncultured Bacteroides sp. | reverse complement strand
CCGTTAAATGTTTATTCATCAAACGGTTAGACGAAACCGTTCAGAATTTAAAATACATTACAACGAACTCACAAAAGACCACTCGCTGGAAGTAATTGATTTTGTAGACTCCACCGAAGAAGATGATACAAGAAGCCTATGGAATTCTCAAATAGATGTTTTAAAAAGAGTCTTTGGTATATAATTCTTTAAAAATATACAATACATAGTTTTCCTCTTCGTTTTTTATACTAATTTTGCACATTAGATAACGAGAATATTGGGAATGCTACGCATAAAAAAACTTGATATATTTGTATTAAAGAGTTTCTTATTACTCTTTTGTGGTACTTTTTTTATCTGTCTTTTTATCTTCATGATGCAATTTTTATGGAGATATGTAGACGAATTGGTAGGAAAGGGATTGGATATGAATGTGCTTGCACAGTTCTTCTTCTATTCCGGGTTAACCCTTATTCCTATTTCCTTACCTTTGGCCATTCTGCTGGCCGCTCTGATGACGTTCGGAAACTTTGGAGAACGTTATGAATTATTGTCCATGAAAGCAGCAGGTATTCCATTGTTGCGCATCATGGCCTCAGTTGTTATTTTCAGCATCTTTTTGGGAGGAATGTCTTTTTTTTTCCAAAATGTAATTGGTCCTAAAGCCCAAAAACAACTTTGGACTTTATTGGTCTCCATGAAACAAAAGTCACCGGAAGTTGACATTCCGGAAGGTGTATTTTACAGCGATATTGAAGGATACAATATCTATGTCAAAAAGAAAGATAAAGACACCGGCATGCTAAAAGATGTACTCATCTATAACTTTTCCGATGGATTTGAAAATGCACATATCGTATGGGCTGAAGAAGGAAAACTGGAGTTGACAGCAGACAAGCAACACTTATATCTGCATTTGTACAATGGAGAACAATTTGAGAACCTAAAATCACAATCGGTTATTTCTCAAAATGTTCCTTACCGACGGGAAACCTTCAAGGAAAAACATACCCTCATCAAGTTTGATTCCGAATTTAACATGGTAGACGGAAGTTTCCTTGACCGACGTTCGGATATTAAAAACATGCGTGAAATATCTGTAGCAATCGATTCTCTGATTGCTTATGGAGACAGTGTAGGACGGGCTATGCATGCAGAAACAATGCAACTAACCTATAAGCCTGCCCAGCTATCATCTTCCGACTCCATCAAACTACAAAAGGAGCATATTACTGTTGTCAATGTAGACAGTGTTTACAACTCGATGACATCGGCAGAAAAGCTGAAAACCGTAACTGCCACAAAAAACCGTTTATCTTCACTGGCTTCCGACTGGAACATGAAGAGTTATATCACACAGAATACAGATAGTGACATACGCAGCCACCAGTCGGACTGGCATAAAAAAATCACCTTGTCACTGGCTTGTGTCATTTTCTTCTTCATCGGTGCTCCCTTAGGAGCAATTATCCGAAAAGGAGGATTAGGAATGCCTGTTGTGATATCAATTATCATCTTCCTAATTTATTATATTGTAGATTCCGGTGCGACACGTATTGCCAAAAGTGGAGAAATGAATATTATGCTGGGAACCTGGATGAGTACCATCGTATTGGCGCCACTCGGGGCTTTCTTTACTTACAAGTCGAACAAAGACTCGGCAGTATTCAATGCTGATATGTATATCATGTTTTTCAGAAAGCTATTTGGTATACGCATATCAAGACACATGTTTAAGAAAGAAGTGATTATTCACAACCCTACCTATAAGGAAGATTGGGAAGTATTGGAGGATATTTGTAATTCATGCGAACAATATGCCCGCACACACCGTTTATTAGGTCTGCCCAATTATATTCAGATTTTCACGAATAACAAGCATGATGATGTCATCAAAGACATCAATCAGAAAATGGAAAATACGATTGAGGATTTATCAAATACCAAAGATCATATTATCCTGAACTATATGAATAACTACCCGTTCCTATCGACCACAGCCCATAAGAGCCTGTTCGATAACCGCTGGTTAAATCTGCTTGTCGGTATTGTTATTCCTGCAGGCCTGTTGGTATATCTGCATATTTGGAGATACAGAATACGTTTGGACAAAGATCTGAAAACTATTATAAAAACAAGTAGAGATATTCAAGAACAAATAAAGAATCAACATTTATATTAAAATACATTATGGACAAAGTCAAATTAAACACCATTGAAGAAGCTATCGAAGATTTTCGCAAAGGCGAGTTTGTTATTGTTGTTGACGATGAAGATCGTGAAAACGAAGGCGATTTGATTATTGCTGCCGAACTGATTACTCCCGAGAAAGTAAACTTCATGCTGAAACATGCCAGAGGTGTACTTTGTGTTCCTATTCCCATTTCACGTTGTCAAGAGCTCGACTTACCTTATCAAGTCGCTAACAATACCTCTGTATTAGGAACTCCGTTTACCGTTACAATCGATAAACTGGAAGGATGTAGCACCGGAGTTTCTGCAGCCGACCGTGCTGCAACCATCCGTGCTTTGGCAGATCCTAACTCAAAGCCTGAGACTTTCGGACGCCCGGGACACATCAACCCACTGTATGCTCAGGAAAAAGGAGTACTCCGCCGTGCCGGTCACACCGAAGCATGTGTGGATATGGCTCGTCTGGCAGGTTTGTATCCAGCTGCCGCATTGATGGAAATCATGAACGAAGACGGAACAATGGCACGCCTTCCTGAACTTCGCAAGATGGCGGACGAATACGGATTCAAACTGATTTCAATAGCCGACCTTATTGCTTACCGACTGAAACAGGAATCACTGGTAGAGAAAGGTGTAGAGGTTAATATGCCGACAGTATACGGTAATTTCCATCTGATTCCTTTCCGTCAGAAAAGTAACGGATTGGAGCACGTAGCTTTAATAAAAGGTGAATTTACCGAAGATGAACCGGTATTGGTACGTGTACATTCATCATGCGCAACAGGTGATATTTTCGGTTCTATGCGATGCGATTGCGGAGACCAGCTTCACCGTGCAATGCAGATGATTGAAAAAGAAGGAAAAGGTGCAATCATCTATCTCAACCAGGAAGGCAGAGGCATTGGACTGATGGAAAAGATGAAAGCTTACAAACTCCAGGAAGAAGGCATGGATACAGTAGATGCAAATATTTGTTTGGGACATCAGGCCGACGAACGTGATTACGGTGTAGGTGCTCAGATTTTAAGAGAAATCGGTATTCACAAAATGCGTCTGATGACCAACAATCCGGTAAAACGTGTCGGACTGGAAGCCTATGGATTGGAAATCGTAGAAAATGTACCTATCGAAATCACTCCTAATGAGTACAACGAACGTTACCTTCATACAAAAAAGGAGCGCATGGGACATACTCTCCACTTTAACAAGTAAATAGATACTTATATATAAGTCACACAGCAGGAGATAAAATCGGATAAAAACATATATTTTACTTTTAACCGGTTTTATCTCCTGTATAATAAATTAACTTTCAACTATGGAAACAAATAATCTCGTAAGGAATTATACAGCAAAAGCCGCTCAGGCAACTCTCCTCCGCAGTGTATATTTATGGATGACTCTTGCCCTAATTATTACAGGCTTTGTAGCTATGTATGTAGCAAAATCATATACACTGGTAAATATGATGATTCAAAACTCCATGATGTTTTGGGGAGTACTGATAGCTGAAGTAGCATTAGTATGGTACTTATCTGCCCGTATCTACAAGATGTCATTTACAACAGCTACCATACTATTTATAGTCTACTCTATATTAAATGGTGTAACCCTCTCCATTCTACTGCTTGTTTACACGGCAAGTTCCATTGCAACTACATTCTTTGTCACAGCTGGAACATTCGGCACCATGGCCATCTTTGGCTACATAACCAAAAAAGATTTAACCCGCATCGGAAGTCTCTGTATCATGGGAGTAATAGGAATTATCATAGCTTCGCTGGTTAATTTATTCCTGCAAAACTCTATGATGGATATGGTTATCTCTTACATAGGAGTATTACTGTTTGTAGGACTGACAGCGTACGACTCTCAGAAAATAAAGAGATTGCTATCCGGCGATGATATCGAAGTCAATGAAGTCACGCAAAAGATAGCTTTAATGGGAGCAATGACACTATATCTCGACTTTATTAATCTATTTATCTACCTACTTCGCATTTTAGGCGACAGAAAGTAAGAAAAAGAAGCTAAATTCTTTTATATATGAAAGAATTTAGCTTCTTTTGCAAAATAAATATTCAATCTTAAAAATAAGGACAAAACAATGAACCAACTTTCAGATCGTTTGAACAGCCTGTCTCCGTCAGCGACTCTGGCTATGTCTCAAAAAAGTAGTGAATTAAAAGCACAAGGTGTTGATGTTATCAATTTAAGTGTCGGTGAACCTGACTTCAATACTCCCGACCATATCAAAGAAGCTGCTAAAAAAGCAATTGATGATAACTTCTCACGCTATTCTCCTGTTCCCGGCTATCCTGCTTTGCGTAATGCAATCGTAGAAAAGCTGAAAAATGAAAATGGTCTGGAATATACCGCAGCACAAATCAGTTGTGCAAATGGTGCAAAACAATCTGTTTGCAACACTATCATGGCTCTTATCAATAAAGGAGACGAAGTGATTGTACCGGCTCCTTACTGGGTAAGTTATCCGGAAATGGTAAAACTGGCAGAAGGTACTCCAGTAATTGTACGTGCAGGAATTGAACAAGATTTCAAAATAACTCCAGCACAGCTCGAAGCAAGTATCACCCCTCGTACCAGAGCTTTGATTCTTTGCTCTCCTTCAAACCCAACCGGTTCTGTATATACACAGGAAGAATTGGCAGGACTGGCTGCAGTATTGGCTAAACACGAACGAGTAATTGTGATTGCTGATGAAATTTACGAACACATCAACTACATCGGAAAACATCAGAGTATTGCTCAGTTCAACGAAATCAAAGACCGTGTAGTTATTGTTAATGGTGTATCTAAGGCATATGCAATGACTGGTTGGCGTATTGGTTTCATTGCCGGTCCGGAATGGATTGTAAAAGGGGTAAATAAACTACAAGGTCAATATACTTCTGGTCCATGTTCTGTATCTCAGAAAGCAGCAGAAGCAGCTTATACAGGCTCACAGGCTCCGGTAGAAGAAATGCGTAAAGCATTCGAACGCCGCCGCGATTTAATTGTGAAACTGGCAAAGGAAATTCCGGGCTTCGAAGTCAACGTTCCACAAGGTGCTTTCTACCTCTTCCCTAAATGCGACTCATTCTTCGGTAAGAAAGACGGAGACCGCGTTATTGCTAATGCTGACGACTTGGCTATGTACTTGCTCGAAGTAGGTCACGTAGCTTGTGTAGGAGGTACTTCTTTTGGTGCACCTGAATGTATCCGTATGAGTTATGCCACTTCCGATGAAAATATCATCGAAGCAATGAAGCGTATTAAAAATACATTAGCCCGTTTGAAATAATAAACTCAACCCTTATTATAAGCAAGAAGGTATATCTGATGAAGCAATTTCATTCGATATACCTTCTTTTCATTACTTTTCTAAAGTCACAAGCAACATAAAAAGTCATGCAACTTTCACATCACGCTGTAAAAAACAAATAGAAAAATCCAGAATCAATGATGAGAGCATACATGGCCGGCTTCATGATGTCCTGCACAACCGACTCCTGAATCTTGAATTTTACCAGCCAGATAAGCTTCAGCTACCTCTAAAACAGCACCTTTACAGCCTCGTATTACCTTAATGTTGCACGATGAAAGTTTATTCAAAGCTCCTTCTCCCATATTTCCAGCCAACATTACTGTTACACCGTCTTCCTGAAGTTTGAAAGCAATATTCGATTTACATCCACAACCTTGCGGAGAAGGAATAGTCTCACTCATCACAATCTTATTGTTATCATCTACTGTAAGAATAGTATAAAACTCACAATGACCGAAATGGTCGTCTATCATTCCATTTCTGGTAGGTAAAGCTATTTTTTTCATCTCTTTATAATAAATTGGTTTTAACTCTTTATCTTCAATCTCCACACAAGGTTCCTTACACAACGGACATACCGTATGATCGAGTGTAGCACTAGGAATAATGTTGTTAAACAAAAAGCCACACTTACTACAACGAAACCACCGGGCATCCATATAAGAAGTCCCCCCTTCTATAATCAAACGACATGAACCAATGATTGCCTCAGCTATTTTTTTTCTCGCAGATGCATAAATGCGAGTTAAAGTAGGACGTGAGATTCCCATACTTTCTGCAGCTTCTGCCTGAGTTTTCCCCTCATAATCACATAAATAAACAGCTTCATACTCTTCAACATACAATATGATTTCTTTCAAACATAAGGGGTTGTCTAAAGGTGCAAAACCTACAGATAGAGGAATACCTCTTACTTTTCTGATATTTTTAGGACGTGGAGACATATTTTCATCATATTACGATGCAAATATAATGAACATATGTTCATTATAAAATAAAAATTACTGATTTAACGCTCCACAATGCGGACAAATTCCTTTGGCTCTCATCTTAGCTCCGCAAGCTCCACAAGCATAAGGATAAGAATTGGACTTTCTTAATCGGGTAATACATAATACCGTATAACTTATCCAACAAAGATAAGCCAGATAAACCCATATATAAGTGAAGAAGATATAAAGAAAAATACAGCAGGAAATAAATCCTACCAAATAGAAAAATGAAATTTCCAAAGTAGCCTGATGAAACAAGTCATCAAGCATTGCAATACCTACTAAACCAATCATCCCCACACAAACAATGAATAGTCCTAAAATGAAGGGAAGTTCAAAAGGATTTAAAGTCGGATTATAATAATACTGCATCCAGGTTTGAGGAACAAAATGCAAGATACTATTATAAAGTACTGCTGATGAGGAAAGCAACCAAGACAATACTATAGGAAATACACTATCTATATCGTTGAGTCCTAAAAGTTTTATCTGCTTTTTACGAACAGCCTTCAACACCGTCCAAAGAAAAAACAATCCTACTATTATAAAGAAAACGACTGTATGTGTATTGCTGAACCAATGGATACATTTAGATATCGGATCTACAGGAACAATATTTTTCAAAAGCGTACGTTCACAAAGCCAGCCAATGGTCTCCTGATCGCGCGCCACCTTTACCCATACCGAATCTTCTTTTTCTTGCCGATGTACCGAAAATTCGGCTACCACCAAACGGTCCCCCCGAAAGACCTTTACAGAATCTGTAAAAGGAAGCTGATAGAGCCACAAAGAGTCTGCAGTGACTTCAAAATTGCTATTCAATGCATATAAACGAGGCGTATTAAGGTATAAAGAGTCTGCCCCTTTCCCTTTCTGCAAAGGAAAAGAAGCCGGATAATGACATGCTGTAATACAAAATATTACCCCCAACAACCCTATTACATACCTTATGAGCCTCATCTGTTTTTATTCTGCCAATACTTTCATCTGACAAGCCTTACAATCAAACTGTAAACGGAAACGACGTCCGTCTGCACTGACTAGAAAATAAGGTTCTTTAAAAGGAGAGCGTGTCTTATGGTGTGTAGGACACCATCCCATACTATAGCGGATACAATGTTTGCAGAACATCAATACAGCCTGTTCCGGTTGCTCCTTTTCAAAAGCCGGAAGAATACGTTTCACACCATGATCATGATAAAAGCTCCATGCAGAGCGGTTCATCACATTTCCCAAATAGGTAAGTTCCTGTGCTGGAAATGCATGCGTAGTTTCTGGCATTTTCGCAATCTCCCTACGATAATTTATCTTGCGAGATTCCGACAACTTCTCTACGGCTCTACGACGCAACTCCGACAATTCAGAAGAAGGTATAAACCAGTTATCGGATAAAGAAATGACTATTTCTCTCATCTCGAAAGGTGTATTTCCCAACTTACTCAACTGATTTTTCAGATTCTCAGCCTGAGGAGTACGCGCCAGTTCTTTTTCTCTCTGTAAGGTAACTACGATACGATTATTATCTTCATCGGCCATTTCCAAAGCAAATCCCCAATTCGACTCTGTCAATTCCATACGAACGGCAATTTTACGCTCTGCCGACTTTTTCTGCATCACTCTTTCAAACTCCTGGTCGAAGTTGCGATACAGTTTTGTCTTAGGTTTTAGTCTGGGCATTTCCTGAGGATACAGCTTATTATTCTCTACCCTATTTACACGGAAGCCTTGCAATTTTCCCTGCTCATCCAAGAAGCAGAGTCCGTCTCCATTGGAAAATGGCTTTACACCTGCCACCGTCAGATAATTTCCACGCACCTCTTTCACCACTCCCATTTCTTCTCCAAGCGATTTGGGAGTATCAAAAGAAAAGATACCCGGATTACGTCCATGTACAAAATAATCAGTAAAACCACGGCTGAAACTTTTATCCAGCTGAGGAGTAAATGCCAGTTTCACCCGTCCCGATGAAGCCCGTACATATTCCTTACGGCGCTTCAGAATAGCATCCAGCTTCTGTCTGTAATATGCGGTTACATTCTTTACGTACGAAACATCTTTCAGTCGTCCTTCAATCTTCAGAGAAGAAGCTCCTGCATCAAGTAAGGCTTCCAGATTTTCACTCTGATTCATATCTTTCAAAGACAACAAATGTTTGTTTTTTGCTATTACCTTACCTTCTGAGTCAACCAAATCAAAACCCAACCGGCAGAACTGTGCACATTCTCCACGATTAGCACTACGTCCGTAACATGCCTGGCTTACATAGCACTGACCGCTATAGCTGACACACAACGCTCCGTGTACAAACACTTCAAGAGGAGTATCAGGACAGGTCTGATGAATTTTTCTAATTTCTTCAAGAGTAAGTTCACGGGCAAGCACAACCTGGCGAAATCCGGCCTCAGCAAGAAAACGTACTTTTTCCGGAGTACGATTATCCATTTGTGTACTGGCATGCAAAGGAATAGGAGGAAGATTCAAACGAGTGATACCCATATCCTGAATAATCAGTGCATCTACCCCCGCCCGATAAAGATCCCATATCATCTCTTCTGTTTCCTTCAGTTCCTCATCGTGCAAAATGGTATTCACCGTCACATAAATACGCACATTAAACGTATGTGCATACTCCACCAGTGCAGCAATATCTTCCAGCGAATTGCCGGCAGCAGCACGGGCACCAAAGCGGGGAGCACCAATATATACTGCATCAGCACCATGATTAATGGCTTCGATACCACACTCCAGATTCTTAGCCGGAGCCAATAATTCAATAGGACGTTGCTTTACCATTATTTTATTTCATTTATATCGTATGGTGTTTCCTGATATACATAATAATTCAGCCAGTTAGAGAACAGCAGATTGGCCACACTACGCCAGCGCACCAACGGACCGTTATCCGGGTTATCTCCCACATAATAGTTCTTGGGAATATCAATAGGCAATCCTTTTTCCACATCACGGCGATACTCTGTATCCAATGTATAGGGAGAATATTCCGAATGACCGGTTACAAAAAATTCACGTCCTCCTCTTGCCATCACAATATGTACTCCCGAATCATCCGATTCTGAAATGATTTTCAGTTCCGGATGCTTCTCTATATCCTCACGGCGTATTTCTGTATGGCGGCTATGGGGAACAAAAAACAAATCGTCAAAGCCTCTGAAAATAGGTAACTGACGGAATCCTTCACAAATATGATGTTCGAAAATACCAAACATCTTTTTGTCCAACGGATACTTAGGTATTCCATAATGATAGTACAGCCCAGCCTGTGCAGCCCAACAGATATACAGAGTAGATGTAACATGAGTACGTGTCCAGGCAAAGATATCAGCTATTTCCTCCCAATAGTTTACCTCTTCAAAAGCAAGGTGTTCAACGGGAGCACCAGTAATAATCATACCATCGAACTTCTCATTCTTCATCAGTTCAAAATCCCTGTAAAAAGCTTTCATATGCTCAATAGGGGTATTCTTCGAAGTATGGCTCTTCAGCTTCATAAAGCTGACCTCAATCTGCAAAGGTGAGTTGGACAAGAGACGAATCAAATCAGTCTCTGTAGTAATCTTTATCGGCATCAGGTTTAAAATCACAATCTTCAACGGACGGATGTCCTGTGCCGTAGCCCGCGAATTATCAATTACAAAGATGTTTTCTTCTTTCAATAAATCAATAGCAGGCAGTCTATCGGGTAAATTTAATGGCATATCTTCTCTTTATTCTTTTCCATGACAAAATTAAACATTTCGGCCGGATTACAGAAATATAAAGAAGCTCAATAATCAATATTCCATTTCTTCAACAAACGAAAATCTTCGTCGTCCATCTTCATATCCTTTAGTGAGCGCGCCTCATTATGATCGTTCAGATACACACGTGGAGATTCCACAAAGTTTTGACTCGCTACAGAACAATTTTCCTTCCGGTATACAGTTTCAACTCCTGCTAAATCAAGCATAGTATGAAACAGAGAAGAACTGGAGGAAATATTTTTCAGACGGTTTGCTTCCAAAGCCTGTACTTTATCGGAATAAGCAGTCTGATATTCATCCGAAGTCCAGACAACAAAAGGTACATAAATCTGATAAGCTGAAGGAATAGGAGATGCATGAAGAAATAAACGACGATCGTCATCGTATAAATCTTCTCCGTGATCAGAAGTATAGACAAAAGCTGTTTGTGCCTGCTCCTGCTTCAAAAGTGACATCAAACGAAATAAAAAATAATCTGTATAACGAATGGTATTGTCGTAAGCGTTTTTTAAATTTTCACGATATTTGACTGATACATCCAACGGAGAATCCGGTTTGAAATATGCAAAATCATTCGGATAACGTTCTTTATAGCTAAAATGAGAACCGTATGTATGCAATACCACAAACAACTTTCTCTGTTTCTTTTTCAATTCTTTTTCTAATAACAACAGCAAGTCTTCATCCCCGGGATTGAGACAAGATTCTTTTTCTTTAATAAAATAGCTATTCTCCGCTTCTTTACCGAAAAAATCAATAAATGAATTATTATACCGCTGATTAGAAAAAAAGGCAGTATGGAAACCTGCTTCTTTAAATGCCGTCAATATTCCTTTCCGGAAATAAATAGAATCGAAGTTTTCTGCACAAATATCCGACAGCAACATCGGTACACTTTTATGAGTGGTATTCGATTCTGTAAGAACCTTCGGAAAAGCGACCAACCCGTCCGTTACAGACAACAAAGGATTTGTGTCACGGTCATATCCATATAATTTCCAATTTAATGCACGAGATGTTTCCCCCACAACCATCACATAAATTTCCCGTTCCTCTTCTGCATGGGAAGAATATGCATGAAAAGAGAAGTCTTTTGAGGTCTGGTCATACGACTCGGTCTTAATCTCCCTCTGTACTGCCAAATATGCATTATAACACACATTTACCGGATAAAAATCGGACTTGAATTCATATTGTTCATCAGTCCAAACTGTCAAGAGTAAAGCCAGAACTCCTAAGAAAAGCCCCAATACCGATTTTTTACGCTGTCTGCGAAGGAAATCTTCAGAAACAGTTCTTTTATGTACCACGCTTATTATTCCCCAAACAATTATAGGGATATATAATAAAAACACCACCACCAATGCGGGGATTAAGTTGTCTAATAATTCAAATGCTTCTGCGGAATTAGTCGTTACCAGATTCAGAAACATGTCAACAGCAATGACCGACTTTCCAAACAAATAAAGTAAGACTATCTGAAAAGCTCCCAAAAAAACAAACAAAAACAAATATCCCACCATCTTAGCACTGCTTCTCGACAATGTCATCAGCGTATAATAGCATCCAAGCGGTAACAGAATATTGGTCAGCTTCGCACCAACAGACATCTGCTCGGTAATACACAACAATATATTGGGGACAATTAAAACAAATAAAAAACAGTAAAATAAATTCCTTTGATCTTCAAACCACTTCTTCATATTGCTAAAAAGCTTCATTTATATTAAAAATAAACCCGGTCTGGTGCCTGCCAAATCCTAGATCTAACCTTACATTCACTCTTTTCTTAAACTCCCAACGATAACCGACACCATAATTGGGTAATAAATGTTTCCATCTCAGAGCAGAAAATTCGGGAAAGACAGTACCACCTCCTACCCATACAGCTATACCATTCCGTTTCCATACATGCTGACGAAGTTCTATTTGTGCATCCATAGCACATTTATCCCGATATCTTCCTTCATAATACCCTCTCATGGAATAAGAACTTCCCAATGTAGCCATCAATCCCCAAAAAGGATCTCCATAATTCAATTGGGTATGAAACTGTCCGGCCAATATACCTCCCTTCCATACCGGTCTGTAATAGTTTGCAGTAAGTTCCGTACTACTAAAAGCGTAATCATTACCTAAGAACGAAGGACTGAATCTCTGGTCGAGACGTACATACATTCCTTTATAAGCATTAGTCAGAAAATCTCTGCTATCATATACTATAGAAAACCCGGGAGTAATGCCAATTGTTTTCTGATCCATTCCATTTAACAATTCCGGCTTTTCAAAATCATACCCCCGAATGTAGTCAAAAGCAAAAGTTGGTCCTACATAGAGATTGGAACTGACGCGGAACATAAAATCCAGTTTAACCTGAGCTTGAAAGCGTTTATATTCACTTTCGTTATCGTCATTAGCTCCATTATCATACCCCGTTCCCCAATAAAGGCTCGGAAAAGAGAAAAAATAAAGATTATAATTAAAGCGATAGCGGTCTTTCGGGAACAAATGAGTACCTCTCACTCCCAGCAAATAGAAGCCTACAGTAGAAACATCTCCGTACAAGGAAACATTGGAAGGAGGAAGAAGAGAATCTGTACGGTCTGTCCGATACAATCCGGCCGCAACCAACCCGATACCCAGTTTGGTATCAGTAGAATAATGAGGTCCTCCAATGATGCTGAAATCAAATTTTTTATCACTTTTTTCCTTGTTGGCATCATTGAAATAAGCTAGAAATTTCTTTAAGAAACCTGTTTTTTCAGTTTGTAAAGAATCATGAGCAGAAATTTCTGTCGAATCAGAAACAATCCCCCTTTTATCAACTTCTTCTATCACATGAGTTTGAGAAAACAAGTTAATAAAAGTGAGGATTGTCAGGCATAATACAGTAAGTCGTAGCATAACAATCGTATATTTATGTAAATATACGATTTATTCTACATTTAATGTTATACTACGTGGCTTTTCCATCGGAAATGCCACAAAAACCGAGAATTTTACAGCCTATAACCTGTTTTTATAAATATCAGCCATCAGTTTCTGATATTGATTTTCTATCTGAATATAAGCTTGAAGATTGCGGAATACTCCGTCTACCTCTACATAATATTCAATAATAGACAGTTGCCCAGCCATAACAGCCTGTTTCAACATATCCAGCGTTTCGTGCATCAAAGGCACATCGTATGCTTTCATTGCTTCCTGCAATTGCAGTACTTCATTATAACGGCTCTGTACCGTTGCTTCTGCCTGCAAACGTGCGTTATCCAACTGTAAGCGAGCTCCTACTTCCTGGGCACGGGCAATCTTCACTTTTTTCCGGTTGGAGAACAGAGGAATACTCCCTCCAATAAGAAATCCGTTACTCTTTTCATCCAAAGAAGTATTCCGGCGGTAGCCAACCGAAAGCTTAGGCAACCAGTTTTGCTTGTTTACACTTACCTCTTTGGCAGCAGCACGAGCAGCCGCATCCGAAGCTAATAAATCAGCATCAGTCAGCATAATTTCATCGTACAAAGCATTGTAATCGCTTATTTTTTCTATCTGCGGATAAGTATCAGCAGTAAACTCCAAAGGTAAGTTACCGTTCATTGCCAACAGCGACTGTAAAGCGGTACGGTGTGCGGCATTATTTTGAGTAACCTCAGTCTGCACATTCATCCGTTCCATTTTTATTTTATTGACCTCAAGTATTCCGGCATCCCCTTCCTGAAGACGCTTTTCGAACAAAGTAAGCAGTTCATCAGCATTTTTCTTACGGGCATCCAGCAGAGCTTTCTCCTGATTCAGACGTATCAAATCCAAACACAGATTTTTGGCATCCAAAAGTATGGTACGACGGACAGCCTGCTGCTGTCTGTCCAATACTTCCTGTTGCAATTTTCCCGACTGCCTGCGTGCCGCATACAGAGTAGGAAAATCAAATTCCTGTGAAACAACCAGCTCCGAACTGGCTACTCCATCTACTCCTTTTGCAAAAAACGGACTATAATCTATCGTTGGATCCGACAGACTGTTCTGTGTCTGAACTTCCATCTTTGCAGCTTCTGTCAGTTGCAACTGTGCCTGCAGTTCTTTATTGTTACGCTCAATACTCTGCAAGACATCTGCTATATTCTGGGCCTGCAAACTGCCGGCAAGAAACAGTCCCACAACCCCAATCATATATTGTTTTCTCATAAATTATTTTTTTACAGTTGACTTTTTCCGATTCATTAACTCATATACAATAGGAATAATAAAGGCATTCAGGAAAGTAGAGGTCAGCAGACCACCCAGAATAACCTTTGCCATCGGACTCTGTATTTCATTTCCCGGCAAATCTCCACGCAAAGCAAGCGGAATAAGTGCCAATGCCGATGACAATGCCGTCATCAGGATAGGATTCAGACGATCCAGCGAACCGTGTACAATACTTTCACGGATTCCCATATGCTGCTCCTCACGCAACAAATTGTAATGGCTGATCAGCAACATACCATTTCGGGTAGCAATGCCAAAGAGAGAGATAAAACCGATAATAGCCGGAATACTCATTTCTCCCGTCGTACACAATAAAGCAAACACTCCTCCAATCAATGCCAGCGGAAGATTCAACAGAATAACTCCACTTTGAGCCACATTCTTAAACTGCACATACAATAAAAGGAATATCACCACAATACTCATCAGTGAAGCCAGCATCAGAATACGACTTGCAGCCTGTTCGCTTTCAAACTGTCCACCATACTCGATATGATACCCTTCCGGCAAACTGATTTCCTTATCCACTCTTTCGCGGATATCGTTTACCACACTGCGTAAATCGCGTCCGCTTGTATTGGCAGAAATAACAATCTTACGCTTTACATTCTCTCTATTGATGGTATTGGGTCCCATAGACGATACCACATCTGCTACATACGACAAGGGAACTTTGTTTCCCTTTCCGGTATCAATCATCAGATCTTTCACACGTTCTATTTCTCCTCTGTCTTCTTCTGCCGAACGGACTATCAGATTGAAAGCCTTTCCCTTTTCATACACTTGCGATACCACCTCACCTGCCATGCATACAGTAACAAACTCATTAAACTGCGGCAACGACATACCGTATTTAGCCAAAGCTTCGCGACGGGGAACAATCTTCAACTCCGGACGTTCTATCTGCTGTTCCACGTTCAGGTCGGCAATACCTTCTACATCACTGATGGCAGCCTTTATCTGATTACCCAAAGCAAACATCCGGTTCAAGTCGTCTCCAAACAACTTGATGGCAATGCTGGCCTGTGTACCACTCAACATGGCATCGATACGGTGACTGATAGGCTGTCCTATTTCGATATTGGCTCCGGTAAGTACAGAGAGCTTATGACGAACTTCCTCCAGCAACTCTGCATGCGAGCGATCCTTTAATTCAAAAGGTGCTTCTATTTCGGATACGTTTACTCCCAGTGCATGCTCATCCAATTCAGCACGACCGGTCTTACGAGCTACTGTCTGAATTTCAGGAATTGTCATCAGCAATTCTTCTGCCTGGCGTCCAATCTTATCCGATTCCTCCAGTGATATACCTGGCATGGAGCTCACATTAATTGTGAACGAACCTTCGTTGAACGGAGGCAGGAAGCTACTTCCTAATGTAAAGAAACTGCCTAACGCAACAACAAATAAAGCCCCTGTAAATCCAAGCACCACTTTCTTATGTTCCAATGCCCAGCACAGACTTGCTTCATAATGCTTCTTCAACCAGACTGCAAGAAAAGCCTCCTTCGGCAACCCTTTTTCCAAGGTCTTACCTCCCAGCAAATAACTGCACAAAACAGGAGTCAAAGTCAGAGCCACTACAGTAGAAGCAAACAAGGATACAATAAAGGCAACTCCCAGCGGAACCAGCATACGTCCTTCCATTCCACTCAGGAAAAACAGAGGAACAAAGCTGACTATAATAATCAGAGTAGAATTCAAGATAGGCATACGTACCTCACGTGAAGCGTTGAAGACAACCTCACGTATCGGACGGCGCTCTGCCACAGGCAGCATTCTGTTTTCACGCAAATGCTTCCATACGTTTTCTACATCCACTATGGCATCATCGACCAGCGAACCGATAGCAATAGCCATACCTCCCAAACTCATGGTATTGATACTAAGTCCCATGTAGTGAAGTACCAAAATCGCTACCACTAAAGACAAAGGCAGTGTTACCAAAGAAATAAGTGTAGTACGTGTATTGGCCAGGAACAGGAAAAGCACAATAATTACAAAGATGGCCCCCTCGTACAAAGAGCTCTGTACATTGCTGATTGAGTTTTCGATAAAACGAGACTGACGGAATATATCGGTAGAGACTTTCACATCGGGCGGAAGATTCTTCTGCAGATCCTTCAAAGCTGCCTCCAGTTGTTCGGTCAGTTCAATGGTTCCAGTATTAGGCTGCTTGGTGACTGTAATCAGCACTGCCGGTTTACCCTTTTCGGAAGCGAGTCCCAGTTTAGGCTGCTGTGCACCAATCTGTACATCAGCAACATCTTCCAACATGACAGGATCTCCCTCCACGTACTTCACCATAGTACGCTTCATCTTCTGAATCTCATCGGTAGAAATTACTCCGCGTACAATGTATTCATTGCCGTATTCGTAAATTACACCCCCGTTTGTGTTCTGGTTCATCGAGCGGGTTACCTCCATGACTTCTCCCAAAGTCACTCCATAATGACGCATACGCTCCGGATGAATCAGAATCTGGTATTCCTTGATATCTCCTCCCAACACAGCTACCTGCGCCACACCTCCGGTAGACAGCAAACGGGGACGAATGGTCCAGTCTGCAATTGTACGCAAATCGAGCATTGAGGTACTGTCTGCTGTAAGTCCTACAATCAGCAACTCACCCAGAATAGAAGACTGGGGACCTAAAGTGGGATTTCCTACATATTCGGGTAAACTCTCACCCACTGCAGCTATCTTTTCCGACACAATCTGACGGGCAAGATACACATCGGTATCCCAGTCGAATTCTACCCATACCACAGAGAATCCGGTAGTAGACGAAGAACGCACACGGCGTACCCCCGTTGCCCCGTTTACAGCTGTCTCGATAGGGAATGTAACCAACTGTTCCACCTCTTCGGCTGCCATACCTCCGGCTTCAGTCATGATAACTACGGTAGGAGCATTCAAATCAGGAAAGACATCCACTTCTGTATGAAAAGCCGTATAGGTTCCCCCTATCAGCAACAGCACAGAAGCAACCAACACCAAAAGTCGGTTATGCAATGAAAAATGTATAATCTTATTCAGCATAAATATTCTGTTTTTAGTTTTTTTGAGCGTGTAAGTTTATGAGTTCTGTTCATGCTCCTACAAAGAGAAGCACGCGTAGCTCATCCACTCACCTACTTCAATCAATTGCTTTCCCCAATCATTAATGATTATGAGTATGTCCTGGAATTGCATTCGAAGCCGAAGCCAATTTCACATGAATGGCACCTTTTGTCACAACCACATCTCCACTCTTCAAGCCGGAGAGTATTTCTACACGCTTACCGTTGGTTGTACCCAGTTTCACTTCCTGTTTTCTGTAGCACTCCGCATCCATACGGACATAGACAAAATACAATCCTTGCTCCTCGGTCAGTGCACTCTGAGGAATACTGATGACATCAGGTATTTCATTGGAAAGAAGGTAAACTTCTACAAACGAACCGGGAAGGATATTTCCCTGATTGTTGAATTCAAACGTAACCGGAATATAGAAAGAAGCATCGCCCAGCGACTTGCCATAAGTAAGCAGACGGCCATCCATTTTATCCAGTTCAAACACACGGTCGTTATAACAGGTCTTGAAGTTGGCAGAAGAAATGGAGCTCAACTGCGGGTAATAACGTTCGGACAAATCGGCACGCAGTCTCAGACGACGGGTTTGAGTAATACTCATAAGCGGCTGACCTACCGTTACATAATCTCCTTCTTTTACCAGACAAGTTTTTACATAACCTGCCAGCGGAGCCAATACAGCTACTCCTTTTCCTTTTTTATCGGGAGAAAGCGCTTCATAAGCAATACGAGCATTCTCATACTTTTCACGGACAGCCTCAAAATCTTTCTGCGACACAATCCGGTCTGCTACCAACTTTTGAGCACGTTCGTACTCTTTCTGCGCGGTTTCGTATGCTACCCGTGCACGGGTAACCGGATCTCCATCCTGCACATTACGTGCCGAGATACTCATCAGCTCTGCTCCTTTTGCTACCTGCACACCTTCGGCTATATTATGCGTAAAGGTTACGATACCCGATACTCCTGCTACCACAGTCGCCTCATCTCCTTGTGCAGCCAGAATCTGTCCATGAGTCAAAATACTCCGGCGGAATGGTGCAGGCTGTACTGTTTCCACTTCTACACCGGCAGCCTCAGCCTTCTCGGGAGTTAATACAATTTCATCGGAATGATGTTCGTGTGCAGCCTCTACTTTTTCCCCCTCATGTTCATGCTCATGATCATGATCGTGTGACGCATGGTGCATACAAGAAGCCGACAGGCATACCATCAGCACCCCTCCTAAAATATGTTTCTTTTTCATAGATTATAATACAATTAAATTCAATAGAAAACGATATACGCATCCGAGCCTGCAATCTCCAATAAGAACGCAAACACTCAGAATAAAAAATGATTTGAAATACAGAGAGACATAAGACTCTGTATCGAAATTAATGCTTAAACAAGTACAGCAGGAGGTGCACGAAGTCCCGTACTACGCACAAAAGCGCACGTATACAGGCTGTTTACATAAGAGAAGACTGTTTTCTCAGGTTTTCTGTTCGCCCAGGGAGCCAGAAGTTCGGCACAGTCTAAAAATGAATAAAAAAGAAAATAAAAAGAATGATCGGGTGCAATATGCACAATATCTTTATTCGAAACCGAACATTGGAAATTCGCAATACAGTCGGCTCCGCATGTATGCCGGTCGGTATCATCGGAGTGATGCATGTGGTCGGCACAAGTTTCTGTACGGGCCGCATGTACCAGATCGGGAGCCAGACAATAATAACCTGCATGATGATGATGCGGAAAAACCTCGGCCACTTGCATCAGGATGCAAACGGTCAGCAAAATATAGGCCCACATTCTTTTCTTCATACTTCGGTTATCTTATTATTTTTTCACACGCAAAGATAAGACTTTCGTTTTTGCCCTCCAAATAAAAACCATGCAACGGGGTTGCAATGTGCTGAAATATCCAATCAAATACCATCTGTTTACGTGACTTGTATCGTGAGGCAACGTGACTTGTATCGTCAGCTCTCGATACTTGTATCGCAAGCCCACGATACAAGTCACGTTTTTTACCTTCAAGAAGGTTTCAGACAAAAGACAAGAATCCGGTTTTCCTCTTTTCCTTTCCTCGACAGGAAAAAGAGAAAAACCGGATTCTTATTATTTTATCAAAGTGAGTATTACTGTTTGTCTTCGTCCGACACGGCAGCTTTCAGCTTCCGGTCATCCGGACCTGCAGGATGAGTTATTCCATCCAGATAAAGGTCGAACACCAAAGTAGTATAACCCGGTATATCACCCTGTCCGTATACACCATACCCCATTGTATAAGGAATATACAGTTCGGCTCTTGTACCCACAGGCATATAAATCAGTGCAGCAGCCCATCCTTGAATCAAACCGGAAAGTGCCATTGTAGTCGGCTCTGCTATTTCCGGATTAAATTCACCGGAATAGTTACTGTCGAAAACTTCTCCAGTCACATACTTACCCTTATAACTGATCTTTACAGAATCTGTATACAACGGATAAATACATTCCTGAGGATCCTCACGATAATCTTTTATCCATTTGATATACACCTGCTGCAATTTGTTAGGGGTAAAAGTAAGATCTTCTTCCGGCTGGACAGCATAGCTCTTAATACTCCACTTATCCTTTTCTATGGTTGTCACCTTACTGTTGTTCAAGTCTCCAGGCAGTCTGTTAGCCTTTGCTTCGGCAGCGATAGAATCCAGATAATAGTCATTGAACAAAGCCCATTCACTATTAGAATCCGGAGTTTCGTCATCGTTGTTGCATGCCACAAAGGCAAAAGAAAGCATGAAACATAGTACAACAAATCCAAAAATCTTCTTATTCATGTTGCAGTATCAATTATTGCAATGTTTTCAGCAGACTGGTAATGCTTACCTTGTCGGCAATAATATTATTCAAATCGGCAATAGCCACACGTTCCTGCTGCATAGTATCGCGGTTACGCAATGTCACGCAGTTGTCTTCCAGTGTCTGGTGGTCGATGGTAATACAGTACGGAGTACCGATTGCATCCTGACGACGGTAACGTTTTCCGATACTGTCTTTTTCATCGTACTGACAGTTGAAGTGGAACTTCAGGTCGTTGATGATTTCACGTGCTTTTTCAGGCAGACCGTCTTTCTTTACCAACGGCATTACGGCCAATTTCACCGGAGCCAATGCTGCAGGCAATTTCAAAACAACACGGCTTTCTCCGTTTTCCAAAGTTTCTTCTGTATAAGCAGCACTCATCACACTCAAGAACATACGGTCTACACCGATAGAAGTTTCGATTACATACGGAGTGTATGATTCGTTGATTTCCGGATCGAAGTACTTGATGCTCTTACCAGAGAATTTTTCATGCTGGCTAAGGTCGAAGTTAGTACGGCTATGAATACCTTCTACTTCCTTGAATCCGAATGGCATCAGGAACTCAATGTCAGTAGCGGCATTGGCGTAGTGAGCCAGTTTTTCATGGTCGTGGAAACGATAATGATCATCACCGAAGCCCAGTGCCTTGTGCCATTTCAGACGAGTTTCTTTCCATGTCTTGAACCATTCAAGTTCAGTACCCGGTTTTACGAAGAACTGCATTTCCATCTGCTCGAATTCACGCATACGGAAAATGAACTGACGGGCAACGATTTCGTTACGGAATGCCTTACCAATCTGTGCAATACCGAACGGAATCTTCATACGTCCAGTCTTCTGTACGTTCAGATAGTTCACAAAAATACCCTGAGCTGTTTCCGGACGCAAGTATACTTTCATTGCACCATCTGCAGTAGAACCCATTTCTGTAGTAAACATCAAGTTGAACTGACGTACTTCTGTCCAGTTCTTAGTACCAGAAATAGGGCAAACGATTTCTTCATCAATAATAATCTGACGCAATTCATTCAAGTCGTTTGCATTCATTGCAGCCGCAAAGCGTTCGTGCAACGCATCGCGTTTAGCCTGGTGTTCCAACACACGAGGGTTGGTTGTACGGAACTGCTGTTCATCGAATGCTTCACCAAAGCGTTTCGCTGCTTTCGCTACTTCCTTATTTATTTTTTCATCATACTTTGCAATCTGGTCTTCAATCAAGACATCGGCACGATAACGTTTTTTCGAATCACGGTTATCAATCAATGGATCATTGAATGCATCTACGTGTCCGGATGCCTTCCAAATAGTAGGGTGCATAAAAATAGCCGAATCAATACCTACGATGTTTTCGTGCAGCAACACCATGCTTTGCCACCAATATTGTTTGATATTGTTTTTCAGTTCCACACCCATCTGTCCGTAATCGTATACGGCACCAAGTCCATCATAGATGTCGCTTGACGGGAATACAAAACCATATTCTTTACAATGTGAAACCAGCTTTTTAAAAACGTCTTCTTGTGCCATTTTCTTAGTTTTATTTAATTTCTTATAGTTATTTGTCTATGTAGTAGGGCACAAAGATAAATATTTATAAGTAAATAAAAGATGATAGTCTCTTAATTTATCTTTTTTTCCTACTTTTGCAAGTAGAAAAACGATCTTATGAAACAAAAAAACATCGATAAATACACATTGATGACTACAGCTCCGGTCCCTCGTCTGATTGGTTCGCTTGCTGTTCCCACCATCATCAGTATGTTAATCACTTCTTTTTATGTAATGGCCGACACTTATTTCGTCGGGAAAATCAATACCCAGTCTACCGCAGCTGTTGGTATTTCTTTTTCTGTCATGGCCATTATCCAGGCTTTCGGATTCTTTTTCGGACACGGTTCTGGCAACTATATCTCACGCAAACTGGGTGCACGCGAATATCAAAGTGCAGAAAAAATGGCTTCTACCGGTTTCTTCTGTGCCTTCATAGCCGGCACGCTTATTACTGTGTTTGGACTGATTTTCCTGAGTCCCATCTGTAAAGCCTTGGGGTCTACTTCTACCATCCTCCCCTACTCGGAAACTTATTTAGGTATTATCCTTTTAGGTGCTCCGTTTATGGCTTCTTCACTGGTATTGAACAACCAAATGCGTTTTCAGGGCAATGCAGTATATGCCATGATTGGAATCATCGTAGGTGCTGTACTCAACATCGGACTGGATCCGCTTTTGATTTTCGTCTTCGATATGGGAATTGCCGGAGCCGGCATTGCAACTTTGGCAAGCCAGATATGCAGTTTTATTATTCTACTCTATATGGATAGAAAAGGAGAAAACATCCGGATACGTTTCAGTAATTTTACTCCTAAACTTTCTTTATTGAAAGAAATTCTATATGGAGGAAGTCCTTCTCTCTGCCGTCAGGGTCTGGCCAGTACAGCTACAATTTTACTGAATGTAGCAGCAGGAAGATATGGTGATGCGGCAATTGCCGGTATGTCTATCGTAACTCGTATCTGCATGTTTATCAACTCTTTTGTCATCGGATTCGGACAGGGATTTCAACCGGTATGTGGTTTCAATTATGGAGCAGGATTTTACACTCGTGTACGACACGGATTTTGGTTCTGTATTAAGCTTGGAGTGATTTTTTTAAGTATCTGTTCCATCATCGGCTACATCTACGCTCCGGAAATTGTATCGTGGTTCAGAAAAGAGGATGCACAAGTGATTGAAATTGGCGCCCGTGCTCTACGCTGGCAACTCATCACCCTCCCCTTAGGCACATGGGTTATTCTTTGTAATATGTTGTTGCAAACCATCCGTAAACCGGTACGTGCCGTAATTCTGTCATCGGCCCGTCAGGGATTGTTTTTCATTCCATTTATACTGATACTTCCTTACCTTCTTGGCTTGCAAGGAGTTGAAATGTGTCAGGCTGCTGCCGATTTATGTTCATTCCTTCTAGCCATTCCACTCACCATAGGAGTATTGAAGGGAATGAGAGAGGATCATCCGCAAGCCATACAAGACAATGTGGAAGGATAATGACAAGAGAAATACTGTTATTACTTTCTGCCATAAATTACAAGCTATATCCAACGTCGTCGATTTATAATCCGTCGACACTGATTATATAATCGGCGAGGTTGATTATACAATCGCCGCCGTCAATTATAGAAGACAACTAATACAATTAATATATTATATTAAGATAGAGTATAATTCACATTATAAGACCACTATCTACAACTTAGTACATCACAACTTTCTTCAAAAAAATTCGTCCTACTCTTTGTTTTTCTGTATCTTTGCTTGAACTTATATTTTTTGAGCAGATATTTTATGAGCGAAGACATATTGGATAGAGAAGAAACAAACACACCTGAAAAAGAAGAACATTCAGATTACAAGCCGGTAGACCAGACAGACGAAAACGTAAAACATCAGTTGAGCGGAATGTACCAGAACTGGTTTCTCGACTATGCATCGTATGTGATTCTGGAACGTGCAGTACCGCATATAAACGATGGCCTGAAACCTGTACAACGCCGTATCCTACACTCTATGAAGAGACTGGACGACGGACGCTATAATAAAGTGGCTAATATCGTAGGTCACACCATGCAGTTTCATCCTCACGGTGATGCTTCCATCGGAGATGCGTTGGTACAGTTAGGACAGAAAGAGTTACTGATAGACTGTCAGGGAAACTGGGGAAATATTCTCACGGGAGACAGCGCAGCAGCTCCCCGTTACATTGAGGCACGTTTATCGAAATTTGCATTGGATGTGGTCTTCAACCCCAAAACTACGGAATGGCAGGCCTCGTACGACGGTCGAAACAGAGAACCGGTTACTCTCCCTGTCAAGTTTCCGCTCCTGCTCGCTCAAGGAGTGGAAGGTATTGCCGTAGGTTTATCTTCCAAAATTCTGCCTCATAACTTCAACGAACTGTGCGAAGCAGCCATTGCTTATTTGCACGGAGAGTCTTTTCAACTTTATCCGGACTTCCAGACAGGAGGTTCCATCGATGTATCACGCTACAATGACGGAGAACGAGGAGGTGCGGTACGTGTACGTGCCAAGATTTCAAAGATAGACAACAAGACATTGTGCATCAGCGAAATTCCATACGGAAAGACAACTTCTTCACTGATCGACTCCATATTGAAAGCCATTGAAAAAGGTAAAATCAAGGTACGTAAAGTAGACGACAATACAGCCGGAAAGGTAGAAATTCTGGTTCATCTGGCTCCCGGCGTGTCTTCGGACAAGACGCTGGATGCCTTGTATGCCTTTACCGACTGTGAGGTAAGTATCTCTCCCAACTGTTGTGTGATAGACAATAAAAAACCTCACTTTCTTTCGGTGAGCGATATCTTAAAGAAATCTGTCGACAATACCCTCGACCTGTTACGCCAGGAGCTGAACATCCAGAAAGGAGAAACTCTGGAAGCCTTGCATTTCGCTTCACTGGAAAAGATCTTCATCGAAGAACGTATCTATAAGGATAAACGCTTCGAACAGGCTGAAAATATGGATGCGGCTTGCGAACACATTGACGAACGACTGACTCCTTTCTATCCTCAGTTTGTACGTGAAGTAACCAAAGAAGACATCTTGAAGCTGATGGAAATCAAGATGGCACGTATTCTGAAGTTCAACAAAGATAAAGCTGACGAACAAATTGCACGACTGAAGGCTGAGATAGAAGAAATTGATAATCACCTGGCTCATATCACAGAATATACCATCGACTGGTACAGACGGATTCAGGAAAAATATGGAAAGAATTATCCGCGTCGGACCGAAATACGCAACTTCGACACCATTGTGGCAACCAAGGTAGCAGAAGCCAATGAAAAACTGTACATCAACCGCGACGAAGGTTTCATCGGTACAGGACTGAAAAAAGACGAATTCGTATGCAACTGCTCGGACATAGACGACGTCATTATCTTCTATAAAGACGGAAAATATAAAATTGTACGTATAGCCGACAAACTGTTTGTGGGCAAAAACATCTTGTACGTTAATGTGTTCAAGAAAAACGACAAACGTACAATATACAATGTAATCTATCGGGATGGAAAAGATGGTTTCTACTACATCAAGCGATTTAACATAACTTCTGTAGTACGCGACCGCGAATATAATCTGACACAAGGAACACTTGGTTCGAAAATTGTCTACTTTACAGCCAACCCTAACGGAGAAGCCGAAGTCATTAAAGTGATGCTTCGTCCTAATCCCCGTATCAAGAAACTGGTATTCGAAAAAGATTTCAGCCAGGTCAGCATCAAGGGAAGACAGACAATAGGAACCAAACTGACCCGCTTTGAAGTACACAAAATTACATTAAAACATCGGGGAGGATCTACCTTGGGAGGACGTAAGGTATGGTTCGACCATGATGTATTGCGACTGAACTACGACGGACGCGGACAGTTCCTTGGTGAATTCCAAAGTGACGAACGTATTCTGGTCGTGCTGAAGAACGGCGAGTTCTATACTACCGATTTTGACTTGAACAACCATTATGATGCCAACATACAAATTATAGAAAAATTTAATCCGGATAAAGTATGGACCGCGGTAATTTACGATGCCGACCAGCAAAACTATCCGTACTTGAAACGTTTCTGTTTTGAACCGGTCATCAAACGACAAAATTATATCGGAGAAAACAAACGCAGCCAACTGGTATTTCTGTCGGGAGAGGTCTATCCTCGTGTAAAGGTTGTATTTGGAGGAGAAGACAGCGGCAAACAGCCGGTAGAATTTGAAGCAGCCGATTTCACCATTGTGAGAAGCTTCAAAGCCAAAGGTAAGAGAATAACCAACTTCAACACGGAAAGTATTGAAGAACTGGAACCTACTCGTATGCCAGAACCTGAAGAAACAACAGAAGAAGAGAATAATGCTGCGCCGGATAACAGCGAGAGTGAATATCCTGCCGAAGAAAACGGACAAATGAATTTATTTTAACAGCTATCCGCATGAAACAAACCTTACTTGCTTTTATACTGGGATTGCTTTTCTTCCTTCCGGCCCATGCACAGGAAGACAGTCTACAAGCAACCCGCTACGTCATGCGCTCTACACTTTTTGGAGCTGGATATAACAATGTACTGGACACTTATCTCACTCCACTGGAATATACAGGCCCGGAAATTCGTATTATGCACGAACGGATGAGAATGACCCGTTTAATGAAGGGAAACGTATCTACACAAAGTATCTTTCAAGTCCAAGCCTCATATACGGAAAATATTTCCCAGACAGCCAAAATGTATTACGGACTTATTAACTGGAGTTATGCCCTGCATTACCAGTTCCGTATCAGCGATCAGTTCAAGATTCTGGCAGGTCCCATGATCGACCTGAACGGAGGAGTCATCTACAACGAACGCAACTCCAATAATCCGGCCCAGGCCAAAGCATATGGAAGTATTGCTGCATCCGGAATGGCCATATACAAATTCCATATCAGACAATACCCTTTTGTATTACGCTATCAGGCTAATCTTCCTTTGATGGGTGTCATGTTTTCACCGGAATATGGAGAATCGTACTACGAAATATTTTCACTGAATAATGGAGGGAAGAATGTATTGTTTACTTCCCTGCATAATGCCCCCTCGCTCCGACAGCTCATCACGCTCGATTTTCCGATATGGAAAACCATTATGAGGGTCGGTTACCTGTGCGACATTCAGCAATCTAAAGTAAACAATCTGAAGACTCACTCCTACTCACACGACTTCATGATTGGTTTCGTACGCAACCTTTACTTACTGAAAGGAAAAAATAAAATAAGTATGCCCGAAAAAGTAACTCCTTTTTAACTTATGAAACATATATTGCTCCTATTTATATTCGTATCCGGAATGTTTTTCCCTTCATGCATTCGTGAAGATGTATCCGGTAATACTCCGGAATCTAATTTTGAATCGCTTTGGAAAATCATTGACGAACAGTATTGTTTTCTTGACTATAAAAATCAGGAATACGGATTAGACTGGAATGAAGTGCATAGCCGCTATGCACAAAGAATCACTCCTTCAATGACTTCTGCCGAGTTGTTTGAAGTACTCTCGGATATGGTGAACGAATTACGCGACGGCCATGTGAATCTGAGTTCTGCACTGGCCACTTCGCAATACAGAGCCTGGTTCGACAGCTATCCCCGAAACTTCAGCGACAGTATACAAAGCATCTATCTGAAAAAAGATTACGTAAACTCTTCCGGACTGACTTATCAAATACTGGAAAACAACATAGGCTATATTTATTGCTCAAGTTTTTCTAACGGAATAGGAGACGGTAATCTGGACCAGACTCTATACGAACTCCGCTTATGCGACGGACTGATTGTTGATGTACGAAACAACGGAGGGGGTAATCTGACTACTGCCCAAAAGCTGGCTGCCCGCTTCACCAACGAAAAAACATTAGTAGGCTATATGTGTCATAAAACCGGTCCTGGCCACAATGATTTTTCAACTCCTAAAGAAGTGTATATAGAGCCCTCCGACGGCATACGCTGGCAGAAAAAAGTGGCTGTACTGACAAACCGCAGATCGTATAGTGCCACAAATGACTTTGTGAACTCCATGAAGCAATTTCCTAATGTCACTATAATCGGCGACAAAACCGGAGGAGGCTCCGGACTTCCCTTCAGTTCCGAAATCCCCAACGGATGGTCTATCCGCTTCTCTGCAAGTCCGATGTTCGATCCTCAAATGAATCAGCTGGAATTTGGTATCGACCCTGATGTAAAAGTAGACATGACTACGGAAGATATACAGCGCGGGAAAGATACAATTATAGAAACTGCATGTAATTTATTAAAGAAATAACCTCAATATTTGGTAAAAATAAAAATATCATCTATATTTGCACTCGCAAAAGAGAATTTCTAGCGCATGTGGCGTAATTGGTAGCCGCGCCAGACTTAGGATCTGGTGTCGTGAGACGTGTAGGTTCGAGTCCTATCATGCGCACGAATTTCAGATAAAAAAATCCTAATAAACAATTGTTTATTAGGATTTTTCTTTTTCACCGCATATATAGTTTATAAAAAACGCTTCCAGCTTTACTGGCCGGAAGCGCGCAACAAATCTTTTCGTAATACATCCACTCCGGGAAATCCTACGTAACGATCCTGTAATTTCCCATCGTAACTGATAATGATATAACCGGGAATACCTTTTATACCATATGTCCGACATAAATAGTCCCACTGACTTTGTGTCAATCTATAATGTACACCTTTTATCTCTGTAATCGCTGTTTTCCAAATATCTTCCGGAGAAGAGGGACCTGTAACATACACATATACTACATCCTTAGAAATCATATCCTTACGCAACGAACGCATCGCCCACATGCTTCTCCTACAGGGTCCACACCATGTAGCCCAAAAATCAATAAGAACAGCTTTCCCTCTATAAGAAGATATAATAGACGGTAAAATATCTGCCCCAGAGACCAAAGAATCAAGTTCCGCTATCACATATCCGTCTTCTGCTTTATTCTGACGGGTGATAGATTCTATGATTTCTGCTTTCTTATTAATATAGGTACACAACTCTGTCTGATGAAACCCTTTCATCACCTTTTTATCAGATGATTCTAATTTACGGTTTTTAATCAGATTACTGCATACTGATTTAGCCAAAACCACTTCCTTCCACATTTCAGACTGGGGTTGTCTATTATTATACAAAAGAGAAGCATAATCAGCATAGTCATATCCATACCATGCATAAGGAGACACAACTTCCTCTTTCACCTCCCCCTGCTTTGTTCCACGAATATAACTATCGAGCAGAAGATTCGTCTCCACATACTCCTTATATCCTTTTCCGGCCTCCTTATGATGATGAAGAGAAGTCAACAATTTATTCATATGTTTGTCAGAATCGGCCACAAGCGGATATCCCCATCTAGCCAATTCGGTATTCAAATTTTTCTCTCCCCCATCAAACCAGGCTTTCTGCTTGTCACGATAAAGATGCGACAGAACCCGGGATGCAGACATGCTCAAACGAGGCAGATGGATATACACAGTCATCTCCTCACCCGGTACAAGAAACAAATCCAACTGAGCGCTATTGATTTGCAACTTGGCACCACCTGCCATCAAAAGTTCTGCTTCAATATGGAAAGAGCCATCCTGACGTACTTTCACATTCCTTCCCCAATCATTTGGGAAAAGCCAGTCGGCATGACGGAAGACTACCTCCATTTCCATCTCTTCCGAATAGCCCAAAATATATCCATTGATAATCGTTCTTCCAGGCTGCAAACGAGGTTCCGGCAAAGAGGAAGTAGGAGTTAAATATTGTGTTTCCAGAAAACTGGGTACATATACATAAGGTTCCGCTTCGTTCAACTGTATCCCCCATATTTTCCAGCCTTCTTGTTCCGACACAAAATCTACAATCTGTACATCCCTTGAAATCGGCTCAAAAGACAAAGTCACTTCCATTCTCCCCGATTCAGGAATCCGCTCCGGCTCAGTCTGTCCGTCAATAGACAAACAATCAGACTCCCGAAGCATAAATTTTTGTGTTCCAGACGTCAAATAAGTATCCGATGAAATCACCGCCACCTCTCCTGGGGTTCCATAAAATACGGCATCTGCCTGAGTCTGCTCCTCAGTCAATACCAGACGCTTGAATTCTATGCGCGAGGTATTTGACGTTACAAAACAAGGATTATTTATATCGCGTTTATGATAAATTCCAGCCTGTGTATGCAAACAAATCAGGCACAAGACACAATATATCCAAGCCCATTTCATAACTTTAAACACAATTATTCTTCGTCGTACGTTTGGTAAAGAAAGTCATTGTAAGGGTACTTCTGTACATGGAGTTCACGGACTTTCTTATAAAGAATATTTCTCAATTCTTCAATATTTGTTTTATTACGAGCTGAAATAAAGATACAGTTATCATTCATTCTCGCCATCCAGGTATTCATCAGTTCTTCCAAAGTGATGTTTTCCTTCGTTTTCGGAGTCAAATCATCTTCTGCTTTTTCCACATACGTGTATGCATCAATTTTATTGAAGACAATCATAGTCGGCTTACCTCCTGCCCCAAGATCAGCAATTGTCTTGTCCACCACCTGAATCTGCTCTTCGAAATCCGGATGAGAAATATCAACTACATGCAAAAGCAAATCAGCCTCACGCACTTCATCCAATGTCGACTTGAATGATTCTACCAAATCTGTTGGAAGTTTACGGATAAATCCTACTGTATCGGAGAGCAAGAAAGGCAAGTTTTCAATAATCACTTTTCTGACTGTAGTATCGAGCGTAGCAAAAAGCTTATTTTCTGCAAAGACCTCACTTTTTGCCATCAGATTCATCAGTGTAGATTTTCCCACGTTTGTATAGCCCACTAAAGCTACACGAATCATGCGTCCGCGATTCTTTCTTTGCGTAGACTTCTGCGTATCAATCTCTGCCAAGCGTTGTTTGAGAAGAGACATACGGTTCAAGATAATACGACGGTCCATTTCCAGCTGAGTTTCACCCGGACCACGCAAACCTACCGAACCTTTACCTCCACCTGCACCGGAACCACCTCCCTGACGTTCCAAGTGGGTCCACAAACGCTGCAAACGAGGCAACATATATTTATATTGTGCCAGTTCTACCTGTGTCTTGGCATTGGCAGTCTGCGCACGCATGGCAAATATATCCAGAATCAATGAAGTACGATCCAGTATCTTTACTTTCAATTCATTTTCGATGTTTCTAATCTGCTTGGCAGATAACTCATCATCGAAAATCACCATACCAATTTCATTTTCTTCCTCTTCCTGAGCAAGCAGATATTCTTTTATTTCCTGCAATTTACCTTTTCCCACATAAGTTACAGAACTGGGGGTATCCAACTTTTGAGTAAAACGCTTCACAACCTCCGCTCCGGCTGTTTCTGCAAGAAAAGCCAGTTCGTCCAGATATTCATTTGTTTTACGTTCATTTTGGGTTTGAGTAATCAAACCAACCAACACAGCCTTCTCGGTCTGTGCTTCTGATATCACAAATTCTTTCATTCAGTTTCTTGTATTTCTTTGTCTTGCAAAGATATAATTTTTTCTTTATACAATCATCAAACGTTACTTGTATCGACGACTTACTGTATAAGTAACATTTCCTCCTGTATGAGGTATAAAAAAAGGAGTTAAAGTAGTCAGAGTATTTTTCAACTCCAACTGCTTTAACTCCTCCTATATTATTAATCCCCTATTCTATTAGAATCCAGGATTCTGTTTCAATGCTCCGTGAGAAGTATTGATATTAGCTTGTGGGATTGGGAATACAGCATTATAAGCATCCGGCAAGATTTCTCCAGCCCATGCATTGTTTACAGCTTTTTTATTACGCCACATATCCCATGCCATATGTCCTTCACCATTCAACTCCAGACGACGTTCTGTCAAGATATCATCCAAAGTTACACTGGTAGTAGAACCTGCTACATAGTCTGCAATACGTTCCTTGCGCAAATCATCAATATATTTGGCAGCAGCTGTTTTATCATTAGTTTTCCATGCAGCTTCTGCAGCAATCAAATACATTTCAGACAAACGGAATACTTTTGCATTGTTTACGTAAATCTGACCATCACGACCCGGATATTTCTGAGTATAGAAAGCCTTGTTGTAAGGACCATCACTTTCTTCTTTAATCATACCTGTGCTCACACGAATATCCTTCGCATAATCCGGATTTTTCACAAAATTATCCACAAATGAATCACTCATACCTGCTTCTGCATAACCTGTCGGATCTGTATAATATCCCAACGAATTACGCTGTGGGTTATACTGAGAAGTTGTCTGGAATTCAAAAATACTTTCGTCTGTAAATTCTTTAGCCCATACAGAAGTATAGTCTGCATATTTGTACAATGAATACGGACCTTCTTCAATGATTTTCTTAGCATCAGCCAAAGCCAATTTATTATGCTCAGTAGTACCGTTTACATTTACATTATCCAAATACAGGTTGACACGAGCACGCAAAGCCAAAGCTGCCCAATAGTTCATATGACCAGTTGTACTATTCTTATCGTGTGTCCTTTCAACAGGCTCCATCAGTTTTATGGCTTCATCTACATCAGCCAAAATGGTTTCGTAAGTCTGCTTCAAAGTAGCACGTTCAGGTACAAACGTATAATCAAGAGTTTTTGTAGCCAATACAATACCCATATTATCCATACTGCTTGCTACAGTAGGAAGTTGTGCATATACACGAGCCAAATCGAAATGAAACAAAGCACGCAAAGCATAAAGTTCGCCCAAATATGCATTCACTTCATCACCGGTAAGTCCAGCTGCTTTAGTCTGCTCGATAATCTTATTTGCACGAGCAATTGACTTATAAAACAATTTATAAATTGCTTCTGGCAGATTAGATGTAGAAGTGGCCATATATCTTGAAATTTCAGTAGCCATATTATTTCCTCCTACACACTTATAGTCACTACCTTTCAAATCAGCAAACAAGCCAAAATCACCTGTATAGTTACCAAACTGGCTCACATTACCAGTCTGAGTTTCATACACACCGTTAACGGCATATTTCAAGTCGTCCACAGTCTGAATTGCAGAGCCTGAATCCCAAGAATCAGAAGGCTCCTTATCCAGTATATCGCAAGAAGCCAATGCCACTGCAAACGCAAATGCTGCTATATATTTTAATTTCATAATTTCTGAACAAGTTTAAGATTAGAATTCTAAGTTTACACCAAATACACAGCTCTTCAACTGTGGAGTATCTACCTGACGGTAACCGTTGATTGCTACATCCGGATCAACATTATCAGTCTTCGCCCAGATCAGGAACGGATTGTTGGCACGGAAGTACACTCTCAGACGATTGATGTATTTCTTCACCGGAATGTTGTATCCTACAGTAAATTCACGCAAACGGATATTGTCTGTTGATTTAACCTGACGGCTTGAGAAACGGTCAGGGCGTTGTCCATTCTGATAAACCGGTTTCGGATTAGCGGCATTATCACCCGGTTTAGTCCAATAATCAGCAGCATCTGCTTCAGGAACAGTTTTTCCTAAACGGAAACCGTCATTATGAGTAAAGTAACCCGGATAGTCGAACATGTCACCACCGAACTGATAAGAAATCAGGAACGACAAGTCAAAATCCTTGTAGGTGAATGTATTAGTCAAACCACCCATTACATCAGGCAATGCCTTACCTACAATACCCCATCCAGCTTTACTGTAATCATTGGTTGTACCCTTGGAGTGATCTTCCGGATCCACATACCACAGACCATCACCATTGTCAGGGTTTACACCTGCCCATTCCGGCAAATAGAATGAATACATTGATTCCCCTTCGCGGTGGATGTACATTTGACCATCACCGTACTGAATGTCCTTACCTTCCGGCAATTCTTTAATAATACCCTGCTGATAAGTCAAGTTAAAGTTAGTTGTCCATGAGAAGTCTTTTGTAGTAATGTTCTGTGAATTCACTTCAATTTCCACACCGTCGTTCTTCAATTTACCCAAGTTATCCCAACGGTCAGAGAATCCTGTTTCAAAGGCAGTCGGAACCTGGAACAGCAAGTCAGTTGTATTCTTCAGATAATATTCAGCAGACAAAGTTACCTTACCGAACATGTTCCATTCGAAACCAACGTTCAAGTTCTTTGATTTTTCCCAAGTCAGTTCGCTGTTTGCCAACTGTGCCCAGTAAATAGCTGGATTATTTCCATATCCAGAACCTGCATAAAGGTCCATGTAACCATAATAGTCAGTAGGCAAGTTACCGTTTGTACCGTAAGAAGCTTTTACTTTAAAGTCTGTAAACAACGGCATATCTTCCATGAAGCCTTCCTTGCTCAAGCGCCACGCACCGGATACAGACCAGAAGTTAGCCCAACGGTTGTCCTTACTCAAGCGAGAAGAACCGTCACGACGGAATGAAGCTGACAAGTAGTATTTGTCATGGTAGTTATAGTTTACATTACCAAAGTAAGACATCATTGCAGAACCATAATCATAACTTGAAGCTGCATCAGGCTGTCCGTTTGACAATTCAGGCAAATGATTTGAATAGTTTTTAGCAACAGTAATAATCTGCAGCAAGTTTTGGTCTTCCAACTCAAAACCGGCCATTACTGACAAGTTATGTACATCATTGAAAGTATCTGTATAAGTCAATGTATTTGAACTTGTCAAGGTTGAGTTCTGGAATGTGTAACGAGAACCCATACCTCCGACAGAAGCACCGTTCACACCGTCACGGTCCCAATATTCGAAGTGTTTGTTGTCGATATAATCGTATCCGAAGATAGATTTGAAGAAAATCTTATCCAGGAAATGTAAGCCCAGTTCGGCATTGGTCAAGCTACGGAACATCTTACTCTGGATCCATTCCATAGCAGTATCGCTATCCTTACCACCCAACATCAGGTGAGGGTTGCTTACCTGGCCATAACCAGCATTTGCATTGTATGTACCGTCTTCATTCTTTACTGGAGCAGTTGGATCCAAAGCGAACAGGATACCAAGCGGAGAACTTGTACCCAAACCTTGAGCCTGGTCATTCTGATCACGGAAACCGTTCTGTGTAGTAGAAGCAATCATCTGTTTTACAGAGAAATCAGCCCAGTTATTGATTTTCTGGTCTACGTTTACACGGGCAGAGATACGCTGGAAATCACTTCCCAACACAATACCTTCGCTCTTGTTGTAACCAACTCCGGCATAGAATTTAGTATTCTGATTACCACCGTTCAATGAAACCTGATGATTCTGAGTGACTGCTGTACGGTAAATTTCATCTTTCCAGTTTGTATTGGTATTACCAGAAACGTCATTTACAAAATCAGACATACCTGGATATTTAGAAATATCCCCAGCTGCAGTGTCAGCAAACTTGTAAGCTTCTTCCTTATTAGAAGCTACCGGAGTTCCGTTTCCATGATCAATCAAGTAATAGTTGGCCAAAGATTCACGAGCATATGCGATATAATCTGAAGCACTCATCATATTATACTGGTCAACAGCCATCTTGTTCCATCCCACTTCACCGTTGTAAGAAACACGGGTCTTACCTTCCTTACCACTCTTTGTAGTAATGATAACCACACCGTTCGCTGCACGTGAACCGTACAGAGAAGCAGCAGCAGCATCTTTCAACACTGTCATGCTTTCAATATCATCAGGATTCAAAGTACTCAATACACTCTGAGACTTTCCGTAATAGTTCATATCACCATCTGATTTCATAACCACACCGTCGATTACATACAGCGGAGTCTTAGAACCATTGATAGAACCTACACCACGGATATTCATTTCACCCATAGAACCCGGGTCACCAGTAGCAGAAGCTACACGTACACCAGCCATTTTACCAGAGAAAGCCTTATCCAAAGATTCTTTAGAACCTGAAGTAATCTGTTCAGCCTTGATAGTAGAAGCAGAACCAGTGAAAGATGATTTCTTTGCTGTTCCGTAAGCCACAACCATTACTTCGTCCAGCATTTCACTATCAGACTTCAAAACAACTTTCATAATAGGCTTGATTTCAAGCTCTTGAGTCTGCAAACCGATAAATGAAACCACCAAAGTTTTTGCTGAACTTGGCACATTAGTCAATGTAAAATTACCATCCAGATCGGTAACAGTACCAACAGTAGTACCTTTTACCAATACAGATGCTCCCACGATAGGTAAACCGTCTTCTTCAGAAGTAACAACACCTGTTACTTTAGAGACTTGTGCGTTTACCAGACCTATTCCTATCACCAGGAAGGTCATTAACAGCATCAATTTTCTTTTCATAAAAATCTCTCTTAAAGTTTAACCTTACAATTAATAATTATTGTTTTACTCTAAATCGAGTGCAAAAATAATAATAAAAATTAAATATCTTGCATTTTAAAAGCAAATCATGGCAAAAAAAGCTGCTTTTTAACACTTTTACCACCGAAACAAGTATAAATAATTAATATTTATTGAATAAAATATAGACTTATGTAAAGGAGGAAAAGATATGTCAATGCATAAAATTAAGTATCGTATTGTATATAATCGTAAAAAGGTATTAAATAAAAAAGGAGAAGCACTTATACAGATAGAAGCATACCTTGATAAAAGAAAAGTGTATTTTTCCACACATATTTATATATCTCCTGAACAATGGAATACTCAAAAAAGAATTATACAAAACCATCCTCATCAAGAGGAATTAAATCGTATGATTAATGAATTTTTGTAACTACTCCTCATTAATAACAACTGCAGTCCTTACCTGAAAAAACTCGATTTTTTTCAGGTAAGGACTGCAGTTTTACCATGTAAGGACCGAACAAAGATAAAAACAAATATATCGGATATATTCCTTACCTTAAGGAAATGAAAAGAAAGACTTTGCTGTGACAAGTAGTACAAGAGAATACAAACAGAAGCTTGAATAACAAAAAACCTCCTGCAACCCTCAAAAGGGTTACAGGAGGATCTGCTTAAACACTATAGTGATGAAAAGTTATTTCACCTGGATAACCAAATAACGGGATACGCTCCAGAACTGGTTTGGATTAGTAATTTTTAAAGTCAACTGACCTTTATTGTCCTTAACCAATTCATATGATCCTGCCGGATGAGAGGTCAACAACTCAGCGCGTTTAGAAAATAATTTAATTTCCTTTTCTGTACGGATATCAATTTGAGTGAAGTACTCCTGATTGAATTCTTTATCTTTCAACACATCACCCTTCTTCAGAATTTTCTGGTCCTTCAATTCTGATTTTGTTCCGAATACATACCATGCTGCATTCAAAGCTTTATCCTGTGCTGCTACAGTTTTTGTCTTTACCTCATTCTCAGCTGTCAATTCATCCACATTCTGATTTAATCCTTCTACAGCCTCATCCAGTTCTGCAATACGAATATTCTTCGAAGCAAGTTCGGCCTGCAAAGTTTCAATCTGACGCTGTTTTGCCGCAAGTTCAGCAGTCAAATTTTTGATCGCTTTCTGCAACTGAGCAGATTTATATCCACTGCTTTTCAACTGAGCTTCCAGTTTGGCAATCTGTTCCCGATTGGATTTCAATTTCTGACTGATAAACTGAATATCTTCTTTTATCTTATCTGCACTTGATTTGCTTTCAATCGCTCCTCCCTGGAGATCAACACGGTTTTCAGCTTCGTTAATTTCCCGAAATCCTTCCTGTATTTCATTGAACGAACCCATAATCTCATCCAGTTCTGCATCTCGATTGGCAAGTTCCAACATCAAAGAGTCATTTTGAACCTGCAATGCATCTTTACTTTGTGTACCACTATTACATGAAGCTAAAAAAGCTGCTCCACATAATGCTAAAAATACAACTTTCTTCATAAAGCTTAATTATTTATAGTTTAAAATTCAATCTTCTTTACCTGCCAAAATAATCACAATCTCTCCACGCGGTTCCGTTGCTGTAAAATGTGCCACAACTTCCTGTAAGGTTCCCCGTACACTTTCTTCGTGTATTTTGGATATCTCGCGACATACTGATACCTGACGTTCAGCACCAAAAATCTCCATAAACTGTGTCAGTGTTTTCAACAGACGATAGGGAGATTCATAAAAAATCATGGTACGTACTTCCTCTTTCAATGCGTTGAGACGAGTCATTCTTCCTTTTTTCTGCGGCAAGAACCCTTCAAAACAAAAACGTTCATCAGGAAGTCCCGAAGATACCAATGCCGGCACAAAAGCCGTAGCACCCGGAAGACATTGTACCTCAATGCCATTCTTCACACATTCACGCACCACCAAAAAGCCTGGATCGGATATTCCCGGTGTACCGGCATCCGAAATCAGAGCTATAGTCTCTCCGGCTTTCAGTCTGTTCACAATTCCCTCTACTGTTTTATGTTCATTAAATTTGTGATGAGACATCATTGCATTCTTTATTTCAAAGTGCTTCAGCAAAATACCAGAAGTACGTGTATCTTCTGCCAGTATCAAGTCTGCTTCCTTTAAAATACGTATTGCACGAAATGTCATATCTTCCAGATTACCCACCGGAGTAGGAACCACATACAGTCTTCCCATATACATTTTTTATGTTAATAAAGCAAAGATAGAAAGTTTTTGATTTGGCCGTCTACATCATTCCAATATTTAACAGAAGTTGTATCTTTCTTTTCCAGTATTACACAAATACATTTGTTTTTTACGTACATTTGCAACCATACAAATAAATATCAATATAAATCAATATGGTTGTTTTTTCAGAAGATCACAAACAGGAAACCTGTCGGAGAGGACGTATCGAAGTTATTTGCGGATCCATGTTTTCCGGCAAAACAGAAGAGCTTATCCGACGCTTGAAACGAGCTACTTTCGCCAAACAGAGAGTAGAAATATTCAAGCCGGCCATTGATACCCGATATTCCGAGCAGGCTGTGGTTTCACACGACAACAACTCCATTCAGTCTACTCCGGTAGATTCTTCAGCCAGTATACTCCTGTTCAGTTCCGAAATAGACGTAGTAGGCATTGACGAAGCACAATTCTTCGACGATGGTCTGATAAACGTATGCAACGAACTGGCCAATAGAGGAATACGGGTAATCATCGCAGGACTTGATATGGATTTTAAAGGAATACCGTTTGGACCAATTCCTGCACTTTGTGCCATAGCTGATGAAGTGACCAAAGTACATGCCATCTGCGTAAAATGCGGAAACCTTGCCTACGTATCGCACCGTACTGTAGCTAACGAAAAACGGGTGCTTTTAGGAGAAAAACAAGAATATGAGCCTTTATGCAGATGTTGCTATCAGCAGGCTTTGCAAAAGGAACACAAATAAGCCTATAGTATTATGCTTACCCAAAAGAAAATTACTTTCGACAGCTTTATCAGAGGAATCTTAAGCGGAGCTGTCATCATAGGAATACTCTATCTGTTAAACAGATTGAGTGGAGCGCTGCTACCCTTTTTCATCGCATGGCTGATAGCCTATCTTACTTACCCCATGGTCTTGTTTTATCAGAACAAATTGCATTTGAAAAACCGGGTTGTTTCCATTCTTGCAGTCATGCTTACACTTATTATTGTGATAGCAGCAGCTTGCATGCTCTTTATTCCACCTATGATAGAAGAAGGTATCAAGTTAAAACATCTGCTCGAAGTTTATTTTATAGAAGGAGAAAAATATTCTTCTATACCTGCAACAGTCAGTGAGTTTATCCGGAACAATATTGATATAAACTGGTGGCAGGAAACACTGAGTACTGAAAATATGGTAAGAGCCGCACAAAAGCTGATACCACAGGTATGGAACTTACTATCTACTTCATATAATATTGTACTGGCTATACTGACAGGGTTTATTATCCTCTTGTATTTTTTCTTCATTCTGCTGGATTACGAACAAATAGCCAGCGGGTGGATTAATCTGATACAAGCCAAACACCGTGATATGGTCATCCGTATCACCAACGACATAAAAGACAGCATGAACCGCTATTTCAGAGGTCAGGCTTTGGTTGCTTTTTGTGTAGGAGTTCTATTTAGTATCGGTTTCTTAATTATCGATTTTCCTTTGGCAATTGGATTAGGTATGTTTATCGGACTTCTCAATATGGTTCCTTATCTCCAAATCATAGGTTTTATACCTACCATTTTATTAGCTTTATTAAAGGCTGCCGATACAGGACAAAACTTCTGGTGGGTTCTCGGACTGGCTTTATTGGTATTCTGCATCGTACAGCTTATACAAGATACCATACTCGTTCCTAAAATCATGGGAAAGATTACCGGATTGAATCCTGCCATCATCCTATTATCTTTATCTGTTTGGGGATCGCTGATGGGAATGTTGGGAATGATTATTGCTTTACCTTGTACTACTTTACTGCTTTCCTACTATCAGCGTTACATCAGAAAGAAAGATCTTGCATTTTTATCAGAATCATACAGTTCTGATAATAAAGATGATACATCAAAAGAAGAAAAATAATTTCAAAAAAGTTATTGCATTATTTGGTAGTTTCAAGAAAACATCATACCTTTGCACTCGCAATCAGGAAATGACTGCAACACAGGTCTGATTCGCTAGCTCAGCAGGTAGAGCACAACACTTTTAATGTTGGGGTCCTGGGTTCGAGCCCCAGGCGGATCACCAAATAAAAAGAGTTACTTTTTAGTAACTCTTTTTTTATTTTACCCCCTTTCATCCAAATTCATTTAATATTGTCTTCTACCTTATCTATATGTTTTACACTTACTACTACACATCACCCATCGGTAAAATAACATTGGCAAGCAACGGCACACACCTCACCGGATTATGGATAGAGGGACAAAAATATTTCCCTTCGCATTTGCCTGCAGACAAAACCACAACTTTACTTTCGGTCTTCCGGCAAACTCAAGAATGGCTGGATACTTACTTTAAAGGAGAAAATCCTGATTACTTTCCAAATATCGAACTAAAAGATACTCCCTTCCGACTGGCTGTATGGGAAATACTGAAACGCATTCCTTACGGAGAAACGGTAACCTACAAAGATATTGCTAAAGAAGTAGCCCGCCAAAACAACCGGCAAAGCATGTCGGCACAGGCCATCGGAGGAGCTATAGGGCATAATCCTGTCAGCATTATCATACCTTGCCACAGAGTAATAGGAAGCAACGGAAGCCTGACCGGATATGCCGGAGGAATAGAACGAAAAATTACCCTATTGAAATTGGAGGGCATTGATACTGGAAAATTTATACTTCCTCCATTAAAAGACACAAAAAATCCTCTGCGATAAGCCGTAAGACGTCATCACAGAGGATTATAGAATTATATTATTACTTAAAACAATTTGCTTGGATATTCCCCAGCATCTACCAATGCCTGGATCTTATCTACGACACTCTGACGGTCGGCAGCATAAGTCACACCAAACCATTTTGAAGTAGTATCCAACACTTTTACTGTAGCTGTTCCATCGTTAATCAACTTATTTACCATCAACGGAATAAAGTATTCAGCCTTAATATTCGAACCGTTTTCTTTCAGGAACTCTACAAAGTAGTCTTCCGAATAACGGAAATAGTCCGGAGTAAAGCCCCACATGTTCATTGAAACAGGAGTATTGTCTTCTACAGCCACCCATTCCCCCTGTTCGTCTTTATAGCTTACCGCACCATTGATACGCATAATTTCTGTGCGTTCTACTACCGTTGTCAGATGGTCATTTTCGTCTGTAGAACAGATACCACGAGCTACGGTACCACTTTCAGACAAAGTATTACCTACACGGAATCCTACCATACAATAGTCGTTTTCTTTTCCTTCCGGAAGTTCCGACAAATATTTTCCTATTACCGCAAAACTGTCGCGACCATAAAAGTCATCTGCATTAATCACGGCAAAAGGTTCCTTGATTACATCTTTTCCCATCAATACAGCATGGTTGGTTCCCCAAGGTTTTACACGGCCTTCCGGGCAAGTAAAGCCTGCAGGCAATTTATCGATTGACTGGAATACAACTTCTACCGGAATATGATTTTCATATTTGCTGATAATCTTTTCGCGGAAATCCTGTTCAAAATCTTTACGGATTACAAAGACGATCTTTCCAAATCCTCCACGAATAGCATCAAATATAGAATAATCCATGATGGTTTCTCCATTTGGGCCCAAACCATCCAGCTGCTTCAGACCACCATAACGGCTTCCCATACCTGCAGCCAATACGAACAAAGTTGGTTTCATAAGTTTATCAATTTTAATTAAGTATGCGCAAAGGTAAAAAGAATTATTATCTATACACACAGTTGACAAACAAAATGCTTCCTATATCGGTTATTTTATGTATATTCGCAATAAAACAATCATAATACTGAAATATGAAAAGAAGCGTCAAATGGGGAACAGCTATACTTCTGTCACCCTTTGTCTTATTTATTATACTATGTATCTTTATATACATACCTCCTATTCAGAACTTTCTTGTACAACAGGCTACTCGATATGCTTCCGAAAGCACTGGCATGCATATCAGTATCAAACGCATTTCTCTGTCTTTCCCACTCGACCTGGTAGTACACAATACACTTGCCGTTCAAGGACAAGACACGATACTGCAAGCCGAACAGCTTACGGTAAAAGTACAATTACTTCCTCTGCTGAAACAACAGATAGAACTGGATGGGTTAGAGCTGAAAAAAGCTACAGTCAATACATCAAACCTGATTGAGGGCATGCAGTTGAAAGGAGACTTGGGAAAGTTGTTCATCTCCTCACATGGAGTAGCTCTTTCTCCGGAAACAGCTATCGTCAACAAGTTTTTACTGGAAAACACCCATGTAACATTATGCTTGAACGATACTACTCCCACTCCTCCCGATACTACCTCCAGTGCTCCGATGTACTGGAAGATTATGCTGCAGAAAATTAATCTGCAGAATGTATCTTTCCACATGCAAATGCCCCTCGACAGCATAGACATGCAACTGCAATTGAATAATGCATCGCTTTCCGACGGATTGGTAGACTTGCATCAGATGGCTTATTCTGCCCGACACTTCGAAATAAGAAAAAGCAAGATAAACTACAATACCGGCAACCAGCCTCAGACAGTGGGACTGGACCCCACGCATATTGCTGTCACCAATCTGAACCTGTCTCTCGACTCACTTTATTATGCCGGCAACGACATGAAAGCTCTTATCAAGGAATTCGACCTTGAAGAACGTTCGGGACTGAAAATTACTTCGGCTCAAGGAAGACTTGTATCCAATGACAAAACACTGAGTGTGCCATCGCTGCAAATCAAGACGACCGATTCTTTCATCGAGTTTACAGCCAATATGGACTGGGGAGTAACAGATACAAACTCTGAAGGTAATATGCATGCCCGTCTGATGGCTGATATAGGAAAAACAGACCTGTTCAGATTATTGCCGGATATGCCGGAAGAGTTAGTCAAGTACTATCCTTCTGCACCACTGCAGATTCGTGCCGGCATAGATGGAAATCTTAATCAACTGAACCTGACCAACTTGACCGTCCGCATTCCGGAAGTTTTCCAAAGCAACATTTCGGGAAGTATCACGAATCCGCTTGACAGTATCTATCGGGATGGTTCACTTTCTCTTTCTACACAAACCCAAAACATGCAATTCATCTCACAAATTGCAAAAGGAATTGCTGTTCCTTCCGACGTGATACTGGAAAGCAAAAACCTGATTAAAGGAACGTTACTCCAGACAACGACCACACTGACTCATCATACCGACAGCATATTCCTGTCCGGAGGTTATAATCTGTCCACTCAGGAGTACGCAGCAAAACTGGATATCAAAGAAATAGACCTGCATAAATTTATCCCACAGGATTCTTTATATGCCCTATCTGCATCTGCCAAAGTACAGGGAAAAGGATTTGATATCTTCTCACATTCCACATCAGCCCAACTTGAAGCAGAATTGAATCATCTGGAGTACGGTTCCCGCTTTTTCTCTGGAGTACAAATGGATGCAACTGTTGCACAAAACAAATTATTGGCACACCTCAATGCCAAAGACAATGCAATAGACATACAGACTACCATAGAAGGCTTGTTTAAACCCAAGCAGATAGATGCAACTGTTAATGCCAGCGTCAACCAGCTGGATCTGTATGCCATGCAACTGACTCCCAATCCACTGAAAGTATCACAGCAAATCAGTGTTACGCTACAGACAGACATGAAGCAAACCCACAAAGTACGTGCAGATGTAACAAACAACAAACTGATTACTGCAGAAAAAACATTTTCGACAAAAGATTTACATGCAGGCCTGGCGCTTACAAAAGACTCTATCCGGAGTTTTGTAAATGCCGGCGATCTGACTTTCCTTTTCAAATCACAGCAAAATCTTGATAAACTGACAGCCAGTCTGAACAAGATTTCCAAAGAACTGGACTCTCAGTGGAAAAAGAAATACATTGATCAGCCTTTTATCAAGACACTATTACCGACTACTCGCATCAAGATTATATCCGGAAAAGACAATCCGATAGCCAATCTTTTGTCGAGCAACCACATCTACTACAACCGGCTGTTAATTGACTTGAATACTTCTGCCCAAACCGGGCTGAATGGTTCAGTCAATCTGTATGGATTACACACAGACAGCCTGTCTCTTGACAGTATTTATTTCACGGCCCAACAAGACACTGCTGAAATTAATTTCCGCAGTGGTATAAAAGCATTGGCTAATTCTCATCAAGAGGCTTTTGATGTATCCCTAAACGGTTATGTAGGGGCAAACGACGCACAAATGATGATTGAATACCTGAACGGACAAAAAGAACGGGGGGCTTATATCGGCTTCAATGCTAACTTAAGAAATAAGGGCATCAGCTTACATGTCATACCGGAAGAACCCACATTGGTCTATCGCCCGTTTAAGGTAAATCCACGTAACTATATTTACCTTAGCGACAAAGGTAAAATTTTTGCCGACATGAGCCTCTACGACAAGAATCATACCGGAATGCATCTCTATTCGGCTCCCGATTCCACCGTACAGCAAGACATTACTTTTATGCTCAACAAGATAGACATTGCCGAATTCAGAAGAATCATTCCCTATATGCCCGATATAGCCGGATCCATCACTGCAGAAACCCATTATGTACAGAATGAATCCGAATCGCAGATTGCCCTTGAAACAACTGTCGAAAAACTGGCTTACAACAAACAACCATTAGGAGACTGGTCTATTAGTACTGTATATCTTCCCAAAGAAAATGGAGAGCACAGCATAGACGGCTTTGTGGTACACAATGAAGAAGAAGTTATGACCATAAATGGCTCTTACTTCACCCCTCTTACTCCTAAAGGCACAGATAAGATAATGGCAGATATGGAAATTCATCATTTCCCACTACCTGTTGCCAATGCATTCATTCCAGATAAAATGGCCATGCTAAAAGGAGATATTGATGGCAATTTATCCATATCCGGCTCTACCACCCAACCTCTTTTCAATGGAGAAATAGGATTGGACAGTGTGGCTATTGACATTCCTCAGGCATCGCTTAACTTACGCTTCGACAACCGGCCTGTTAAAATTACAGACAGCAAACTGGCTTTCAAAGACTTCAGCATATTTACTGAAGGGAAAACTCCTTTTGCCATCAATGGAACTGTGGACATGAAAGATATGGCACAGATACAGATAGACCTCAAAATGAATGCGCATAACTTCGAATTGCTGAATGCCAAACGTACTAAAGAAGCACTCGTATACGGCAAACTGTATGTAGACTTTAACTCGGTACTAAAAGGTACGCCTGAATCTCTTACAATGCGTGGAAACATGAATGTATTAGGAAGCAGCAACTTTACCTATGTATTGAAAGATTCTCCACTCACAGTAGAAGACCGACTGAACGAAACGGTCACTTTTGTCAATTTCAGCGATACTGCCCAAACCACACGTCATCCGGTACAAGCCATGACATTAGGAGGTATTGATATGCTGATGACACTCCACATAGACGAAGCAGTGCAATGCCGCGTAGACCTGAATGAAGACGGAAGCAACTACATGCTGCTGGAAGGAGGAGGAGATCTTTCTTTCCAATACCAGCCTGACGGAAACATGCTGCTTAACGGACGCTATGCCCTGATGAGTGGAGAAATGAAATATGCCATGCCTATTATTCCACTAAAAACCTTCTATATACAAAGTGGCAGCTATATAGAATGGACAGGAAATGTAATGAACCCGAATCTGAATATCAAAGCATCCGAGCGAGTTCGTGCCTCTGTTACACAAGAAGGACAGAGCTCCCGCATGGTTACCTTTAATGTGGGGGTAAGTATTACCAACCGATTGGAAAACTTAGGTTTTACATTTACACTCGAAGCTCCCGAAGACGGTACCATACAGAACGAGCTGGCTTCCATGTCGGCAGAAGAAAAAAACAAGCTGGCAGTAACGATGCTTGTTACAGGTATGTATCTGAGCGAAAGCAATATGGGTTCCGGAAAAGCATTCAATACAAACAATGTACTCAACTCTTTCCTGCAAAAGGAAATACAGAGTATAGCCGGAGATGCCCTGAAAACGGTCGATATCAACTTTGGAATGGAGACTACAAATGAAGAGGAGACAGGAAGCAGCAGAACAGATTATAACTTCCAGTTTGCCAAACGCTTCTGGAACAACCGCTTCCGGGTTGTCATAGGCGGAAAAATTTCGACAGGAAACGATGTACAGCAAGACGAGTCGTTCATCGACAATGTATCATTGGAATACCGCTTAGACAACAGTGGTACCCGGTACATTAAACTATTCCACGACAAGAACTATGAAAGTATCCTCGACGGTGAAGTCATAGAAACCGGAGCCGGTATTGTTCTACGAAAGAAAATCAGTCGTTTGGGAGAATTATTCATATTCAGAAACCGAAAAAAGAATCCTATTGAAACACAGACAAATGAGAAGGAAAAGTAACACCCATATTATTCTGTATATATTCCTGTTTATGCTCATTTTTACAGGATGTTCTACCACCAAGAATCTGCCGGCGGAAGAAGTGCTATATACCGGAATCAACGACATTACCGTGCAGAATGAAGACCTCAATGCTGCAGGAAAAAGAACTCTGGAAGAAGTGGAAGGAGCTATCAGTGTGGCGCCCAACAACTCTTTTTTCGGTAGCCCGACCATGCGTATTCCTTTCCCGTTAGGACTATGGATTTACAATGGTTTCGAACGGTACGAAAAAGGTATCGGCAAATGGATATTCAAGAAATTTGCTGCTGACCCAGTCTATCTGTCAAAGGTAAATCCCGACACACGTGTCAAAGTAGCAAGCAACCTTCTCCGAGATTATGGATACTTCAACGGGAAAGTTACCTACCAGGTAGATAGTACCAAAAATCCAAGGGCTGTGAAACTCAGTTACCACATTGACATGGGACGCCCTTATTATCTGGATTCTATCATGTACGAGGGATTCTCCCCAAGAGCAGACAGCCTAATCCGTGCTACCCGAAACGAACGTCTTTTACACCGGGGAGATAACTTCGATGTAACCAGACTGGAAGCAGAACGCCAAAGAATTGTCGATTTGCTGAGAGATAACGGATATTATTATTGCCGGAATGAATTTATCACTTTCCTGGCCGATACACTGATGCGTTCGGGATATGTCAACTTGAAAATTGTACCCAGAAAAAACATCCCTCAAGAAGCCTTACGCAGATATCATATCGGCCATACTTCTGTTTATCTGACCGGATACAACGGAGAACGACCAACCGACTCACTCCAGACACGTAATTTTACCGTCCACTATTCGGGCAAGAAACTGGGCATCCGTTATGGAGTGCTCCGTAAACGGTTCTTATATCGCTCGGGAGAGTTATACTCACAAAGCAGACAGAATTATACTCAGGAAGCATTGTCCCGTTTAGGTGTATTCAAGTACAATGAAATGCGATATACCCCCCGTACAGAGAATAGTGATACACTTGATGTACAGGTGAATGCAATGTTCGATTTGCCTTACGACAGTGAGCTGGAACTCAATGTCACCACCAAAAGTACCAAGCAAACCGGTCCGGGAGCCATATTCAAGTTGTCGAGAAAAAATTTCCGTGGCATGGGTGCTTCACTCAATCTGGAAATGAAAGGTTCATACGAATGGCAGACCAGTTCTACAGTCGATGGAGAAAGTTCGGTCATGAATTCCTATGAACTGGGCGCGGGGCTGTCGTTAGAGTTTCCACGACTGGTTCTCCCCTGGATTCGCGACCGTGTAGACCCCTTCCGTTTCCCGTCACAAACCAACTTCAAAGTGTATGTAGACCAGGTAAACCGTGCCCGTTACTTTAAGATGCTATCGTTTGGCGGTAATGTATCCTACAGCTTCTACCCACGTCGTGGAATGAAACATACCGTAACCCCCATACATCTGGCATTCAACGTTCTGCAACACCGTACAGCGGCTTTCGACTCAATAGCTACGGCCAATCCGATGCTGTTCCGAAGTCTGGACGACCAGTTTATTCCTTCGCTGACCTATACATTTACCTACGACAACTCGTGGGAACAAAAACGAAACCGGATATGGTGGGAAAACTCCATCACTTCTGCCGGAAACGTTACTTCGCTTATCTATGCAGCGTTCGGACAGAAATTCAGCCAACAGGATAAAAAACTGCTGGGAAATCCGTTTGCCCAGTTTCTGAAAGTTTCTTCGGAAATGCGTCATCTGCTTTATCTTAGCGACAAACAACAACTGGCTACCCGAGTAATGGCAGGTGTCATTTGGGCATACGGAAACAAGACAATTGCCCCTTATAGCGAACAGTTCTATGTAGGTGGAGCCAACAGCATCCGTGCCTTTACGGTCCGTTCCATTGGTCCGGGACGTTTTCATCCGGCGGAAAACTCACGCTACTCTTATGTCGATCAGACCGGAGACATCAAATTGGAAGCCAACCTGGAATACCGATTCCGCATCTTGTCTAAGTTTTTGGGAGGAAATCTGAACGGAGCAGCCTTTCTCGATGCCGGAAACGTCTGGCTGATGCGAAAGGATGAAGCACGACCGAATGCAGAATTCAGCCTCAACAGATTTTTCGACAGCATTGCACTGGGTACAGGTATCGGTATCCGTTACGACTTGTCGTTCCTCATTCTCCGCCTCGACTGGGGAATTGCCCTGCACGTACCCTACGACACCGGCAAGAGCGGATACTACAACATTCCACGCTTCAAAGACGGAATGGGTATCCACTTCGCCATCGGTTATCCATTCTGACGATACGGCATCACTCCAACCGACAGTAAATCATCCGATTCAAGACTATTTATACAATGCGATGATTTACTGTCGGTTGCTTATATTGTTTTATAATCGACGACGTCGGATGTACAAACGGCGTCGCCGGCTATAAAACCAACGGCGTCAACTGTACAGCCAACGGCGCTGAATGTACACTGTTTCTTTTCATTTTTTCTGCCAATACTTTTGCAGCAGCCCGACATCTGCTACAGAATGCCGCCATAGAATACAGACTTACAATCATTTTTTTTGTACTTTTGCAATCTAATCTCTTTACTTTATGAAAAAAGCAACAATTGTATTAACCCTGATAGCCTGCTGCATGCTTTCGTGTACAGGAAATCAAAAAAAGACCACACATATGGAAAAAGGCAATGAAACACTGGTTTGCATGGAAACCACAATGGGAAACATTACCGTGAAACTGTACAACGAAACTCCGAAACACCGCGACAACTTCATCAAGTTGACCAAGGAGGGCGTGTACGACAGTACCTTGTTTCACCGCGTCATCAAGAACTTCATGATTCAGGCAGGCGACCCGCAAAGCAAGACTGCAACCGATACAACCACGCTGGGCAACGGTGATGTGGGCTATACCATTCCTGCAGAATTCAATCCTAAATTCTTCCACAAAAAAGGAGTATTGGCCGCAGCACGTCAGGGCGATGAAGTAAATCCGGAAAGAGCTTCTTCAGGCTGCCAGTTCTATATTGTAACAGGCCGCAAATTCAGCGAAGCACAGATGGTAAATATGGAAAACCAGATGAACGATGCCCGTTTGGAAACCGTATTCAACACGTTGGCCCGCAAACACATGAAAGAAATCTATAAAATGCGTAAGGCAGGCGATACCGACGGACTGATGGAACTGCAAGATTCACTGGAAGCACAGGCACGTGCAGAAGTTGCCAAAGAACCTGCACTGAAATTTACCCGCGAACAGATTCAGGCCTATACTACTGTAGGTGGTGCTCCTCATCTGGACGGAGCTTACACCGTATTTGGAGAAGTGGTAGACGGTATGGACGTAGTAGAAAAAATAGAAAACGTAGGCACCAACCGTGCAGACCGTCCGAAAATAGACATACGTATTCTTAAAGCAACTGTTATCGAATAACCCTTTATGATTCATATTAACCGTCATATTTTATCCAACGGCTTACGCATCGTACACAATGAAGACAACTCCACCCAAATGGTGGCACTCAACATTCTGTACGATGTGGGTGCCCGCGACGAAGATCCCGAACACACCGGCTTTGCCCATCTGTTCGAGCATCTGATGTTCGGCGGATCTGTACATATCCCCGATTATGACACCCCCGTACAAAATGCCGGAGGAGAAAACAATGCCTGGACCAACAACGATATTACCAATTACTACATTACACTTCCGTACCAGAATGTAGAAACCGGATTCTGGTTGGAAAGCGACCGTATGCTGAGTCTCGATTTTTCACCGCAAAGTCTTGAGATACAACGTCAGGTAGTAATAGAAGAATTCAAACAGCGTAACCTGAACCAGCCATACGGAGATGCTTCTCACCTTCTCCGCGAAATGGCTTACCAGAATCATCCTTACCGCTGGCCTACCATCGGCAAGGAAATCAGTCACATAGCCCAGGCCACATTGGAGGAAGTAAAAGATTTCTTTTACCGTTTTTATGCTCCCAACAATGCCATACTGACTGTGACAGGACATATTTCTTTTGAGGAAACAATCCGACTGGCAGAGAAATGGTTTGGCCCGATTCCTGCCCGCCCTATACGTAAAAGGGAGCTTCCGTCAGATCCTCCTCAAACTGCTATCCGGCGCAAAAGCGTAGAACGGAAAGTTCCGGTAGATGCCATTTACATGGCGTTTCATATGTGCAACCGCCACCATCCGGAATATTATGCCTTTGATATGATTACCGATATCCTGTCGAACGGCCGTTCTTCCCGCTTTATCCAATCGCTGGTGCAAGAACAAAAACTCTTCACTGCACTGGATGCCTACATTGCAGGAAGTCTGGACGAAGGTTTGCTGCACATCACCGGAAAACCAGCTCCGGGAGTCACACTGGAAGAAGCTGAAAAGGCTATCTGGACCGAACTGGAAAAGATGAAAACCCAGCTTGTAGCAGAAGAGGAACTGGAAAAAGTAAAAAACCGCTACGAAAGCGAGCAGATATTCAGTAACATCAACTACCTGAACGTGGCAACCAACCTTGCCTATTTCGAGCTTTTAGGAAAAGCGGAGATGATAAATGAGGAAGTAGAAAAATACCGTGCGGTTACTGCCGAACAGATACAGGAAACTGCCCGCAAGACATTTATTCCGGAAAATTGTAACATTCTTTATTACCGAGCAACGAAATGAATTGGACACATTACCGTGCACTCCTGACATTGGGTATCCCTATTGTCATTGGTCAAATCGGAGTCATTATATTAGGATTTGCCGATACTTTAATGATTGGACATCACAGTACTACAGAGCTTGCTGCAGCAAGTTTTGTAAACAACATGTTCAATCTGGCCATTATCTTCAGTACCGGATTCTCCTACGGATTAACACCGGTAGTAGGAAGTCTCTTCGGACAAGGCAAGTCACATGCAGTAGGGAAAGCTCTTAAAAGCAGCCTGGCAGCCAATACAATGCTGGCCTTCATCGTGTGCCTGGTAATGGGAATACTGTATCTGAATGTGGGAAATCTGGGGCAACCGGAAGAACTGCTTCCTTACATCCGTCCTTATTTTCTTGTTCTGCTGGCCTCACTTCCGTTTGTACTGTGGTTCAACGGATTCAAGCAGTTTACAGATGGAATAACAGATACAAAAGTGTCCATGTGGATTTTGCTGAGCGGTAATATTCTGAATATTATCGGAAACTATCTGCTGATTTACGGTAAGCTGGGCATGCCGGAAATGGGGCTGACGGGTGCCGGAGTATCCACACTCATTTCACGCATCCTGATGGTTATAGCCTACCTTGTATTATTCTTTGGTACTTCGCGTTACCGTGTGTTCCGTGAAGGATTCAAGCGTAATGCTCTCGACAAGGCAGAATTTAAATTACTCAACAAACTGGGATGGCCCATTGCCGGACAGATGGGTATGGAAACTGCCTCATTCAGTCTGAGTGCCATCATGGTAGGCTGGCTGGGAAGTACAGCTCTGGCTACCTATCAGATTATGATAGCCGTTTCTCAAGTTTGTTTCATGATGTATTATGGTATGGGAGCAGCCGTATCGGTACGTATCAGCAATTTTTACGGTCAGAACAATTTGGTCAGTGTCCGAAAAACAGCCAATATAGGCTTCCATATTATCCTGGCTATGATAGTATGCACTTCTATCCCCATATTTCTGCTCCGTCATCAGATTGGAGGATGGTTTACCAATGATCAGGCTGTAAGTCTGATGGTAGCACAAGTGATTATTCCTTTCCTGCTCTATCAGTTTGGCGACGGACTGCAAATCAACTTTGCCAATGCGCTGAGAGGTATCGCCGATGTCCGTCCGATGCTTCTGTTTTCATTTATTGCCTATTTTGTGATTTCTCTTCCTGCCAGCTACCTGTTTGGCTTTGTATGCGACTGGGGAATCATAGGTATCTGGATGGCCTTTCCTTTCGGACTGACCAGTGCCGGAATTATGTATTATCTGCGTTTCCGATATAAAACCCGGAAAGAACTATAACCTGACTCATGCTTTCTACTTCAACCAAAATAGCTTTCGGATATATCATTCTGATAGGACTGCTCTTTGGAGCCATCGGATATATCTACAAACAGATGGAACTGCTGACTTCGCCCACCGGTTTCGAGGAAAATATAGAAAACCGGCGACGTACAACCCACGAAATCATCAGTCAGCTTTATAAAGCGGAAATCATCGGACAGACCTTACGTGTAGGAGAACTGAATGAATATCCGGCTTATAAAAGAGCCATGAGAAATGTAGGAAAGTCGATTGACTCCCTGCAAACAATGCTGACAGATACCCTACAGCAGGCACGTCTGGATACGGTACGCATTTTGGTAAAGAACAAGGAGCGCAACATGAGACTGGTCTTGGAGGCTTTAGGACAACCTCCTACAGACGAGCTGTACAAGCAACAGATAGACAGTCTGATAGCTCAACAGGACTCTCTGTTGAGCAGTACTCATATTCGCCGTAAAGTCATTACTCATCGAAACACCTATACCATTCATCATAAACCCAAGAAGTTTTTCAAGCGTCTGGCCGATCTTTTTTCTCCAGGAAAAGCCGATTCGACTCAAGTCAATAATGTCATTCAAGAAGAGTATACCGACACTATAGACGAAGCATACAACCCTGTAGATACATTGGCTGGTATGCTGAGCAATATACAACACCGTGTATTCCAAACCCGGCAGGAGCAGTTACGCACGGTTGAAAAGCGTATTTACCGCCTGCGTATAGCCGGCAGCAAACTGAGTCAGCGTGTAAACCAGTTATTGGAAACGATTGAAGACGAAGAACAAAAAGTAGCTGCATATAAATTTGAGACGGAGCAACGTATCCGCGAACAAGCTGCATGGACGATGGCTACCATCGCAATACTGGCAGTATTGGTAATCCTTATATTCTTTATCATTATCTGCCGCGATATTACCCGAAGCAACCATTACCGGAAAGAACTGGAAAAAGCAAAATCGTATGCAGAAAACCTCTTGGTAGCACGCGAAAAGCTGATGTTGACCATTACGCACGACATCAAAGCACCAACCGGTTCGATTATCGGTTATATCGACTTGCTTATCCGACTTGTAAAAGACAAAAGACAACTGTTTTATCTGGACAACATGAAAAGTTCGGCCCAGCATTTGCTCGACCTGGTGACTTCGCTTTTGGACTACCATCGTCTGGAAGCTGGAAAAATGGATTTGCATCCGGTAGCATTCAATCCGCACCAATTATTTGAAACTATCTATACCAGCTTTTTACCTCTGGCAGAAAAAAAGAACCTGAAGCTGGAATTTGCAGATGAATTCAAACCAGGACTTACTCTGGAAGGAGATCCTTTCCGTATCCGGCAAATTGTAGAAAACCTGCTTTCGAATGCATTGAAATTTACTAAAGAAGGAAGTATTACTTTACATGCCAAGTATCAGGGCAACCAGTTTATATTCAGTGTAACTGATACCGGGTGCGGAATGACACCGCAAGAACAGGAACGTGTGTTCCAAGCCTTTATCCGTCTGAGGAGTGCACAAGGGCAGGAAGGATTTGGACTTGGTCTTTCCATCACCCAGAAGTTAGTGGAATTGTTACAAGGTAAGATTGCCATCGAAAGCACTCTTGAAAAAGGAAGTACGTTTCGGGTATCTATGCCTCTTCCCTCTATCTCCGCTTCATCGAAGAATAAGGAACAGCATCTTGTACCTGTCAAGCCTCTTCGTATTTTACTAATAGACGACGACCGTATCCAAATGAATCTGACGGAAGCAATGTTACGTAACATTCTCGACCCACAAACTACGATCCAATGTTGCGAACAGCCGGAAGATCTTTTTGGGTTTATCAGCCAGCAACCGTTCGACATTCTGTTTACCGATATTCAGATGCCTGCCATGAATGGCTTTGAATTATTGGAAAATCTGAGAAAACTGCCGGTAAAACAGGCACAAAATATTCCAGTCATAGCCATTACCGCACGAAGTGACATGGACGAATCGCATTTTCAGGAAAAAGGATTCGCCGGATGTTTGCATAAACCATTCAACCAGTCGGATTTACTTCAAATACTGCAGCAATTCTCAGCCTCACTGAACAGACAGATTCCCGAAAAATCGACTGAAAAAGTTTCTGCCTCCGCAAGCAAATACAATTTCAGTCCGCTGACTGCTTTCTCTGCCGATGATACCAATGCGGCACAGGAGATTATTAAAATATTTATTCAGGAGACACAAAAAAGCACCGGCTTGCTGCAAGAAGCCTTGAGCAGAAATGATATTCAGACAATCAGCGCCATTGCCCACAAGCTGCTGCCTACACTAACTATGATTGAAGCAAAAGAAATTGTACCTTCTCTACAACAGCTGGAAAGCAGAAAAGGAGCAGAACAAATTACGGATGAGGACATAAAACAGACTAAATGGATTATACAACAAGTTACCTGCATCCTTGAAGAAGCTGAAAAATATGTAAAAAAGATATCTTTGCACCAATGCTGAAATGAAAAATTTAACCTGGAATGATTTCCGCATACTAAAAAAGCTTATCTTTGTACAAATACATATAAACATAGGTACACATGATTCCGTCTATACTAATCGTTGAAGATGATTTGACATTTTCTACAATGCTGAAAACATGGCTCGGGAAAAAAGGGTTCGAAGTGGAAACAGCAGGAACAAATGCACGCGCCCGCAAGCAAATAGCAGCACGCCAATACGACCTGATTCTCTCCGATTTACGTTTGCCCGATCAAGACGGAATCCACCTTCTTTCATGGCTTCGGAGCAAAGAATGTACCACACCGGTTATTATCATGACCAGTTACGCTGAAATCCAAACAGCGGTACAGGCTATGAAGCAAGGTGCCAGTGACTACATCAGTAAACCGGTGCAACCGGATGAACTTCTGAAAAAAATACACGAAGCAATTCATAAACAACAAATTCCTGTAACTCCTGTACCTGAGTTTAATTCACAGAATTTTCTGGAAGGAGAAAGTGAGGCAGCCCGCCAATTATACAATTATGTAAAACTGGTGGCGCCTACCCAGATGTCTGTACTTATCAACGGAGCAAGCGGCACAGGTAAAGAGTATGTAGCACATCGTATACACGAATTAAGCAAACGGGCTGGAAAGCCTTTTATTGCCATAGACTGTGGTTCTATCCCCAAAGAACTGGCTGCTTCTGAATTTTTCGGCCACATAAAGGGTTCGTTCACTGGTGCTCTTCATGACAAACGAGGTGCCTTTGAAGAAGCCAATGGAGGTACTTTATTCCTCGACGAAGTAGGAAACCTAAGCTACGAAGTTCAAATTCAACTTTTACGTGCTTTACAGGAACGACGTATCCGTCCTATTGGTTCCAATAAGGAAATAGAAGTTGATGTACGTCTGATTAGTGCAACCAACGAAAATCTTACCGAAGCCATCTCTAAAGGTAATTTCCGTGAAGATTTGTATCATCGTCTTAATGAATTTACCTTATATATGCCTTCTCTGAAAGAACGACCGGAAGATATCCTTCTGTTCGCCAATTTCTTTTTGGATCAGGCAAATCGTGAACTGGAGCGAGACTTAATAGGATTTGATGCAGCAGCAAGTGAAGCACTGCAAAAATATGATTGGCCGGGTAATTTACGTCAATTAAAAAACGTTGTAAAGCGTGCCACACTTCTTGCACAAGGAGATTTTATTACAATACGCGAACTGGGAGAAGATATCTTACGTCAACCAGTTTCCTTTGTTCCTCAATCTTTAAATTTATATGATGAGGAAACTGAGAAACAGCGTATTCTACGGGCACTTCAACAAACAAACAATAACAAAACCAAGGCAGCTCTGCTATTGGGAGTAGACCGCAAGACTCTATACAACAAACTGAAATTGTATAATATTCCACAATAAAATGTGGAATAATTCTACAACATCCCCACACAATTCCACAAATTCCTCAATAAGACAAAATTGCATTTATCTTATTAATCAACAAGTTACATATTCTACATACTTTGGCACACGAATTGCACTTCTAATTACAGAAGATATTAAAAAGAGAAAAAACACACAGCCAAAAAGACATAGGATATAAACTAAACTAGACTATAACCCAACCCCATAGAATAAAAGTTCAAAAGGGTATATATCGATATAACCTTTTGATAAAATGAAGATGCCTATGTGTTAAATAGAAAGAGAACGCTGCGACAGCGTTCTCTTTTCTTTTTTATCTTCTTTCTTTAATGAATAGTAACCATTGTAGCTCCAAAACCATACTCACGGAACGAAGCATCCTGACTGGAGTAATTTTTATATTTCCGCTTCAACTCATCCAAAATGGCACGGCGCAACACTCCATCCCCCTTTCCATGAATAAAGACAATTTTCTGTCCTTTTTTATTTTTATATTCTTCAAGCGTTTTATGAAATACATCCAACTGATAACTTAACATTTCTGCATTCCCCATCCCAGTGGTATCATCCAGCAATTCATGGATATGTAAATCGACTTCCACCAAATCATTTTTCATTTTGGCCTGTTTACGCTGAAGCTTTCCCGGCACCTCCGGCTGAGCTTTCTTCAACAAAGCTTCCTTTATATCATCAGCCGAAACAAAAACCTGCTTTACAGCTTCATCATCACGCACTACATCGTAAATAAGAGCTGGCTCTTCAAAGAATTCAGACGGTTGAAAAGTATGCAGCTTATAGAATTTTACCGTATCAATACGAATTTCCTGACAAACTGCCGGTTTCAGCAGGAATGTACGGTCGTCTTTGTAAGCAATCAATTGTACTGCCACGTGCTCCATTCCATTTAATGCACTCTTTTCAAATTCTTCCAAATGAAGTTTCATATTGGGTTTCACAGTACCTCTGCTGCGCAGTGTCCAGCTTTTTCCTTCAGCCGACAAATACAAATAATCGATAAAATAATTGCTGTCGTTTACCAGATAAGCATCGAAAGATGTAGAAGATATAGCTTTTACATCTTGAGGTACATAAGCCAGGAACACATTCAATATATCGTTTCCACGAATTTCGGGTGCACGATAGGTAATAGGCTTTTCCTCTTCCGGTTCTTCTTCTACAACCGCAGGTTCAGGCTTTGATACCGACTTCAACGGAATGTTATAATCGTCTGTCTGAATTACCACACACTCTTTTATCAGCATTGGAATTTCAAAACCATCTTCTCCTTCCACCAGTGCAATATCTTTTCCTTGAAATCCTCGTACTATTCCACCTCCTACTTCACTCAGAAAGCGGACTTTATCTCCTATTTTCATATTTGTTCATTTTTTTATTCATACAAAAGTAAAGAGTTTAAAGAAATACACCTCCAATATTTAATAAAAAAATCAACCCTTTTCATCTATATAAACTAGGAATATTATACTTTTGCAAACTATAAACTAACTGACTGACAAGATGGAAGAAACAAAACACATAAAAATCAACGATTATAATTATCCACTTCCAGAAGAACGTATTGCTAAATTTCCTCTTCCGGTACGAGATCAATCTAAACTTCTGGTATACCGAAAAGGCGAAATAAGCGAAACAGTTTTCACTTCATTACCCAACTATCTGGAATCGGGTAGCTTAATGATATTCAATAATACAAAGGTCATCCAAGCCCGCCTTCATTTCCGTAAAGAGACAGGTGCCTTGATCGAGATATTCTGCCTGGAACCTATCCAGCCTAATGATTATGCCCTCAATTTTCAGCAAACCCAACATGCTGCCTGGCTCTGCATGATTGGTAACCTGAAAAAATGGAAAGAAGGCAGTCTGCAGAAGGAACTCACCGTAAAAGGAAAACCGCTCACTCTTACTGCCACACGCGGAGCTTGTCACGGGACCAGCCATTGGGTAGATTTTACCTGGAACAATGACGAAGTGACTTTTGCGGATATACTCGAAGTGTTTGGAGAACTTCCTATCCCTCCTTACCTCAACCGGGAAACACAGGAAAGCGATAAAGAAACCTACCAAACCGTATATTCCAAAATAAAAGGCTCAGTAGCAGCACCTACAGCAGGTTTACATTTCACTCAAAGAGTATTAGATTCGCTGGCAGAAAAAGGTGTCGATCTGGAAGAAGTAACTCTTCATGTAGGAGCAGGTACTTTTAAACCTGTGAAAAGCGAAGAAATAGAAGGTCACGAAATGCATACAGAATACATCTCTGTCAATCGCCGCACCATTGAAAAATTGCTTGCGCATCAGGGAGAAGCTATTGCAGTAGGAACTACCTCTGTACGAACATTGGAAAGTTTGTACTATATAGGAACTACAATCAGTCAACACCCAGATGCCAGTCAGGAAGAATTACATGTAAAACAATGGCAACCTTATGAAACTTCCTCTTCTTTAAGTACTATAGAAGCATTACAGCAGATACTGAATTACATGGAGAGACACCAGCTGGAGACTCTTCATACCAGTACTCAAATTATCATCGCACCAGGATATGAATATAAAATAGTAAAAAAGATGATTACCAACTTCCATCAGCCACAAAGCACCCTGTTACTGTTGGTTTCAGCTTTTGTAAAAGGGAACTGGAAGAGTATCTACGATTATGCACTCAGCCATGATTTCCGCTTTCTGAGTTACGGAGATTCATCACTGCTAATACCGTAAAATAGAAATATATAACTTTATCAACCCCATAGAAGAAACACGGTTTTATCTTGATAAAAGTCAAGAAAAGCCGTGTTTCTTTATTATATACCATTTATCAAAGAACAACTACTCATAAAAGAGAATATATTTGCGTCGGATAACATGGACAAACAACTAAACGAGCACATTATTAAACTCTGTAAAACAGGGAAAAACGACACTAATAAACTAAACAAAAGTAAATGATGAAACAGGTAAAAAGTTTTTTTAAGGTGGTAAAAAGAAATCTGCAATGGAGTGCCATAGCCATCTATGGACAATACTCTAAATAAGTGCAGTGTTTTCAGAAGAATACAAATACAATTACACCGAACTAAGGTTGTTTGTGAGAACAGACAACCTTTCTTTTTGATTTAATTGATATATAATAAAAAAGCACCTCCAGTTAGAAGTGCTTTTTGTTGGGCTACTCGGACTCGAACCAAGAAAAACAGGACCAGAATCTGTTGTGTTACCATTACACCATAGCCCAAACTTAACAGATATCCTCTCCGTGAGGACCTCTATGTCTTTAAGTGAGTTGGGCTACTCGGACTCGAACCAAGAAAAACAGGACCAGAATCTGTTGTGTTACCATTACACCATAGCCCAAAATCACAAGATGTTGTCATCTTTTTGTTTTGACGGTGCAAAGGTACAACATTTTTTGAACACACAAAGCATTTATCACTTTTTTTTCAAGAAAATATTTTCTTTTCCTAAAAATACGATGTCTTTACCTCATCGTATTTCTATCTAAAGAGAACTTTTATCACTAAAAATATAAAAAAGAGAAAGAGAATTAAAGCACTTTCTTTCGTGATATACAGAAAAGCAAGTATATTTGCCAGACATATATTAATGATAACTTTGAATAGAACAAAATAAGAAAGAATGAACGAAACAAAAATCTTAGTAGAAAAAATAACTGAAGGCATTCAAGAGAAAAAAGGGAAAAACATCGTAATCGCTGATTTAACCAACATCGAAGATACAATCTGCAAATATTTTGTAATTTGCCAAGGAAACTCCCCTAGTCAAGTAGCAGCAATTGTCGATTCAATAAGAGACTATGTTCGCAAAGAAACAGGAAACAAAGTATATGCCATCGACGGATTGCGTAATGCACAATGGGTAGCTATGGATTACAGCGATGTGTTAGTACACGTATTTTTACCGGAAGTAAGAGATTTCTATAATCTGGAACACTTGTGGGCTGATGCAAAACTTACTCACATTCCTGATTTAGACTGATATTTTAAATCCATAAACACTTTTTAGATGAATTATGAACGAAAATTTAAATAATAACAAGCCGAAGATCAATGTTCCCCGCCCTAATCTGACGTGGCTGTACATTGTAATAGCGGCAGTATTTGCTTATCTATTATTTACCAGCGACGGAGGTAGTGCCAGCAAGGAGGTAACCTACACCGAATTCAAAGACATGGTAAGTAAAGGCTATGCAAGTAAAATTACCGCCTACGATGACAATACGGTGGAAATGCAAATCAAACCAGAACATATTGTCGACGTATTTAAAAAAGATGCTAGTAAAGTAGGAAGAAGTCCTTCCATAACTGTAGAAGTCGGTTCAATAGAATCGCTCGACAAATTTCTTGAGCAAGAACAGACAGAAGGACATTTTACCGGTACTATCAATTACGAAAAGAGAAACAATTATTTCGGAATGATATTCTGGAACATTGCTCCGTTCCTTCTTCTGATTGGTATCTGGATGTTTGCTATGCGACGCATGAGCGGTGGAGCCGGAGCTGGTGGCGGAGGTAACGTATTCAACGTTGGAAAAAGTAAAGCACAATTGTTTGACAAAGGTTCTACACGTGTTACTTTCAAAGATGTAGCAGGACAAGCAGCAGCCAAGCAGGAAGTTCAAGAAATTGTAGACTTTTTGAAACAGCCGCAAAAATATACCGATTTGGGAGGAAAGATTCCTAAAGGCGCTTTGCTGGTTGGCCCTCCGGGAACTGGTAAGACCTTACTTGCTAAAGCTGTAGCAGGTGAAGCAGACGTACCTTTCTTTTCTATTTCAGGTTCCGATTTCGTAGAAATGTTTGTCGGTGTAGGTGCTTCACGAGTACGCGATCTTTTCCGTCAGGCAAAAGAAAAATCACCTTGTATCATCTTTATTGACGAAATTGATGCCGTTGGTCGTGCACGTGGAAAAAACCCCAGTATGGGAGGAAATGACGAACGTGAAAATACATTGAACCAGTTGCTGACTGAAATGGATGGATTCGGTTCAAACAGCGGCGTAATCATTCTTGCAGCTACAAACCGCGTGGATATTTTGGATAAAGCGTTATTGCGTGCAGGACGTTTCGACCGTCAGATCTATGTAGATTTACCCGATTTGAACGAACGTAAGGAAGTATTCGGAGTACATCTGCGTCCATTGAAACTGGATGATAGTGTAGATATTGATTTGTTATCACGTCAGACACCAGGATTTAGCGGTGCAGATATTGCCAACGTATGTAACGAAGCCGCATTGATTGCCGCACGTCATTCTAAAACCGCTGTAGGAAAAGATGACTTCCTTGCTGCTATCGACCGTATTGTAGGAGGACTGGAAAAGAAAACCAAAGTAATGACTGCAGCAGAAAAGCGTGCCATTGCATTGCACGAAGCGGGTCATGCTACTATCTCGTGGTTCCTGGAACACGCCAATCCATTGATTAAAGTGACCATCGTACCACGTGGACGTGCCCTTGGAGCAGCCTGGTATCTGCCCGAAGAACGACAGATAACGACTAAAGAGCAGATGCTCGATGAAATGTGTGCTACACTGGGAGGACGAGCTGCCGAAGAAGTATTTATCGGACACATTTCTACTGGTGCCATGAACGACTTGGAACGCGTCACCAAACAAGCATATGGCATGATTGCCTATGCAGGTATGAGCGACAAGTTACCTAACTTATGCTATTACAGCAACGATGAATACAGCTTTAACAAGCCTTATAGTGAACATACTGCCGAACTGATAGACAAAGAAGTTCAATCGATGATCAATGAGCAGTATGCACGTGCAAAAGCGTTGTTGCAGGAGCACAAAGAAGGTCATAATCAGTTGGCACAATTGCTGATAGATAAGGAAGTAATCTTTGCGGAAGATGTAGAAAAGATTTTCGGCAAACGTCCGTGGGCTTCACGCTCCGAAGAAATCATGGCTGCAGAAACAACTGCAGAAAGCAACTCTGAGGAAAACACAGCCCAACCGCAGGAAGCAAAAGTTCCTGAAACTGAAACGACTTCTGCAAGTGAAGATAAGCAACAATAAGAATTAGAAAAAGTAAAGAATCTGTAGCCTGTTTTTTGTGCACAGATTCTTTGCTTCTTATAAAGTCAAAGTTTTGAAAGAACAACGTCTGAATTTGCATTCCTTATATTTAAGGATTCAGCAAGCCAAAGACCTCAAATCAAAATTGAAGAACTCATAAACTCAGTAAACATTAACCCTCAAAAAATATTGCCGTGAAGAGCAACTTTATCCAACGAGCCATTACAGGTATAATTTTCATAGCTGTACTGATAGGATGTATTTTGGGAGGTGGAATTCCCTTTACCATCCTTTTTGCACTAATTAGTGCATTAACGATCCATGAATTCGGTACGATCGTAAACCGTACCGGAAAGGTTCAGATGAATAAGCGTATTACCGTATTATCAGGTGTATTCCTCTTTCTTTGCTTCAGTTATACAGGAGTAGTACCGGGTACATACGAAATCTTTATCCCCTACCTGTTTCTGATCATGTATCTGCTTATCAGTGAGCTTTACATGAAACGTAAAGATCCTATCAACAACTGGGCCTATGGAATGATGAGCCAGCTTTATATCGCTTTACCTTTTGCCTTGCTTAATGTATTGGCTTACCATACGACAGAAACAGAAGGTATATCACAGTATAACCCTATTTTGCCCTTGTCTATTTTTATTTTCAACTGGGTAAACGACACAGGCGCTTACTGCACAGGTATGCTTTTTGGAAAACATCGCCTGTTCGAAAGAATTTCTCCTAAAAAATCATGGGAAGGTTCTATCGGAGGAGCAGCATTCAGCATTGTAGCCGCTATCGTCTTAGCTCACTTCTTCGACTTCCTGACCGTAGCACAATGGATTGGCTTAGGACTGACTGTAGTCATTTTCGGAACATGGGGCGACTTGACAGAATCTTTGCTAAAACGAACATTAGGTATCAAAGATTCCGGAAACATCCTTCCCGGTCACGGAGGAATGCTCGACCGTTTCGACAGTACCCTAATGGCTGTACCGGCCGCAGTAGTTTATCTGTATGTTATTTCATTGGTATAACACCCTGCCTCAATAATAAGGCCATAAAAAATAAGCGTGAACAATATATCGGGATATATTGCTCACGCTTATTTTATAATCACACTTTATAATATTATCTTTTCCATAACGAACAGACAATAGCCTTGGCAGCTCTTTCGGAAGCCCCGGGAGCCCCCAAACGTTCTATCAGGCAATCATAATCATCCAGCATCCGGACTCGGGAATCTCCTCCTTCCAGAATAGCCGAAAGTTCTGCTTTCACATTCTCCACAGTCATACCGTCGGCTACCAACTCTGTAACCACTTCTTTATCTGCTATCAGATTAACCAGCGAAATATATTTCACTTTCAAGATATGCCGACGAAGGAAAGAAACCAGTTTACCCATTGCAGTATAATAACATACCACCTGCGGCACACGAAATAAAGCGGTTTCCAATGTAGCTGTACCCGAAGTAACTAAAGCAGCCTCAGCCTGCTGCAACAAACGATAAGTCTGTCCAAATACAATCTTCGTATCAGCAGCCATGTACTCACGGTAGAAAGAAGGATCGATACCGGGTGCTCCAGCCACTACAAACTGATATTCCGGAAAATCTTTTGCAGCTTCTATCATACGAGACAGATTATCTTTTATTTCCTGCTTCCTGCTACCGGCAAGCAAGGCAATAATAGGCCGTCCGTCCAAAACATTGACTGTTCGGAATGTTTCTGCAGTTTCCTGTCCTTTTTTCCGGAATTCGTCTACAGCATCTACACACGGATTACCCACATAACATACCGGATACTGATGCTTCTTAAAGAAATCGACCTCAAAAGGAAGAATGGAGAACAAACGGTCTACATCCCGTTTTATATTCTTGATGCGATACTCTTTCCATGCCCAGATTTTAGGAGAGATATAATAATACACTGGAATCTGTGTATGCTTTTTGATATATTCAGCAATCTTCAGATTAAAGCCCGGATAATCTACTAAAATCAAGACATCCGGACGCCATGCTTCCACATCGTGCTTGCAATAATCCATGTTGCGGAAAATAGTACGCAAGTGCAACAGCACAGGAATGAATCCCATGTAAGCCAATTCCTTATAATGCTTCACACGGGTACCTCCTACCGCTTTCATCAAATCACCTCCGAAAAAGCGAAATTCAGCTTGTGGATCTTCCTGCTGCAAAGCCTTCATCAAATTAGAAGCATGCAAATCGCCCGATGCCTCTCCTACAATCAGGTAATATTTCATAAGTTCCAGGTTTTCAATTCTTCCATCAACTTATAATCCGTCACATCCACTTTTGTCGGAGTAATTGCCACATATCCGTTGTCTAAAGCCCAATGATCTGTTGCCTCTGCTCCCACTTCCAGATTACAATAGTCCCCTGTCAGCCAAAAGCTGTGTCCTCCGCGTGGGTTTTCAGTCTTTACAAACTCGTTAATCCACACCCCATTGGTCTGACGGCAAACGCGTACACCTTTTATTTCCGCTGTATCCGGGAAGTTTACATTCAGACAAGTTCCGTTGGGAAGACCTTTTTCCAGCACCTTTTCTACAATAGAACGTACATAAGGTAGGACTGGTGAGAAATCGGCATCTGCCGCATGATTACACAACGAAAAGCCTACCGAAGGAATCCCCTTCAGACAACCTTCTATTACCACTCCCATAGTACCCGAATAATGTACATTGACAGAAGAGTTATCTCCATGATTAATACCACCGATAACCATACTGGGAACACGCGTTACGATATCAAACAAAGCCAGCTTAATACAGTCTACAGGCGTCCCTGTACATTTATAAATAAATAATCCCGGTTCTTGTTGTATCAGCGAATACTGCAAGGGCTGCACAGAAGTAATTGCTCCCGATGATCCTGAGCGAGGACCGTCTGGCGCTACCACAACCAAATCTGCAACCGGACGTAGAGCCTTTATCAATTCACGTATACCTTTTGCATTAAACCCATCATCATTCGACAACAATAAAAGCGGTCTTTCTTTAGCCATAATTCTACTTATTTTATTTATGGCAGTAAAGGTACAATCTTTCAGGCGATTGCCCAAGCAATCCTCAGACTACATTGCGTTTACAAATCTTAATCTTCTCAAACTTAGAAGCATAATTAAGTAAAAATATGTATCTTTGCCCTGCTCAAGTTATTAACAAAAGCAGTGAGTTATCAACACATCTTACGAAATATAGGGTCAGATGATAGGTACTCTCCGCTATTATTAGTTACTTCGCTGTCAGAATAAACTGATTAATATGGGAAAAATTATTGCTTTAGCCAATCAAAAAGGCGGAGTAGGCAAAACTACGACAACTATTAATCTGGCTGCATCATTAGCTACCCTGGAAAAAAAGGTTCTGGTAGTCGATGCAGACCCACAGGCAAACGCTTCATCCGGTTTGGGAGTAGACTTAAAAGACATAGATTGCTCCATATACGAATGTCTGATAAACCAAGCTGATATAAGAGAAGCGATTTATACAACCGATATTGACGGATTGGATATCATTCCTTCGCACATCGATCTTGTCGGTGCAGAAATTGAAATGCTGAATCTGGAAAATCGCGAGAAGATTATGAAACAGGCCTTAGAACCTATGAAAAGTGAATACGACTATATTCTGATAGACTGTTCACCTTCGTTGGGACTGATTACCATCAATGCGCTTACCGCTTCCGATTCTGTCATTATCCCGGTGCAATGTGAATACTTCGCACTAGAAGGAATCAGCAAATTGCTGAATACCATTAAAATAATAAAAACAAAATTGAATCCGGCATTGGAAATAGAAGGCTTCCTTCTCACCATGTTCGATTCTCGTCTGCGTCTGGCCAACCAGATATATGATGAAGTAAAACGACATTTCCAGGAACTGGTATTCAAGACCATTATACAGCGTAACGTAAAACTGAGTGAAGCTCCAAGCCATGGTATTCCGGCCATCTTGTATGATGCAGACTCTACAGGAGCAAAGAACCACCTGGCATTGGCAAACGAAATTATAAATAAAAACAGCAAGTAAAAAACTATGGCAGTACAGAAAAAGTTTGCATTAGGCAGAGGACTTGACGCATTGATTTCTACCGAAGAAGTAAAGACTTCGGGCTCCTCTTCTATCAACGAAATTGAGCTGAATAAGATTTCTGTCAATCCCAATCAGCCTCGCCGCGAATTTGATCCGGTAGCCTTACAAGAACTTGCAGACTCCATCGCGGAAATAGGTATTATCCAACCTATCACATTACGTAAACTCAGTGAAGATTCTTATCAGATTATAGCAGGAGAACGACGCTACCGCGCTTCTATACAGGCCGGACTGAAAACGATTCCTGCTTATATCCGTACGGCAGACGATGAGAATGTAATGGAAATGGCGCTGATAGAAAACATTCAGCGTGAAGACCTTAATTCACTGGAAATAGCGCTGGCTTACCAGCATCTTATAGAGCAATATGAACTGACTCAGGAACGTTTGAGCGAACGCATCGGAAAAAAACGTACTACTATAGCCAATTATCTGCGCCTGCTGAAACTACCTGCTCAGATACAGGTTGCTCTGAAGAACAAGGAAATAGACATGGGACATGCACGTGCTTTGCTGGCACTGGACGATCCCAAGACACAAATCCGCATTTTCAACGAAATTCTGCTTCAAGGATATTCGGTTCGTAAAGTAGAAGAAATTGTAAAAGCACTCACTTCGGGAGAAAGCATCGAATCGGGGGGAAAGAAAATCGCTCCCAAAGGTGCAAAGCTTTCTGAAGAATATACTATGCTGCAAAACCATCTGTGCAGTTTTTTCGGAACCAAAGTACAGCTGTCATGCAGTGCCAAAGGAAAAGGGAAAATCAGTATTCCATTTAATAACGAAGCCGACTTGGAACGTATCATGGAAATTCTGGATACACTAAAGGCTGAATAAAAGAAGAACAAATTGAGACAACAACGTTATCTATACATATCATCTGTAATTCTGATTTTGTGTTTCATCTTTGGAGCACAAACAGAAGTTTCTGCCCGGCAAACCAATCTATCCGGTTTGTGGGGAGATTCTATACAGGTGCATCATCGTACAGACAGCATTGCTTTGCAGGATACGGTGAGAAGCGAATGGTCGGATATCCACCAAAAAGAACTGGAAAAACTGGAAGCTCCGGTAGATACAGCCGCACTCATCCGCCAAAACGATTCCATCCAGCAAACAATGTTACAACAACAGCCTGCAGAAACCAAGAAAAAACGCTGGTTGCCCGTCCCCAACAACTCCATTTGGCTGGGACTGGTAATTCCCGGTGCAGGACAGATTTACAATCATAAATACTGGAAACTCCCCATCATCTACGGAGGATTCCTGGGATGTACCTATGCCCTTACCTGGAATACCAAAATGTACAAAGATTACTCACAGGCTTATCAGGACATCATGAGCGACAATCCGGAAAACGATAGCTACATGGATGTCATTAAAAACGGTATAACCAAGGAAGATGTCTTGAATAATCTGGACTATTATCAGAATATATTCCGCCAGCGCAAGGATGCTTTCCGACGTCAGCGAGACTTAAGTATCATTGCCTTTATTGCTGTATATCTGCTTTCAGTAGTTGATGCTTATGTAGATGCCGAACTATCAAACTTTGATATTTCGGACGACTTAAGCATGACACTGGAACCTACTATATTCAATGATGCATATCGTGGCCGACCGCAAGGTATAGGCATACAATGCAATATTAAATTTTAATCCATGAAAAAAATATTTATCGGTTTACTAACTCTGCTAAGTACTTCTGCACTGTATGCACAACAGACAGAACAAAGCATAACGGTCCGCTCGGCCAGTGGAACTGACCAGGTAATTGACTTACCGGAAGGTATGTTGTCTACTACAGATAGTTTGTACTTAGACTGGATATCCAAGAACTATATCAATTTAGGGGAAAACTGCACAAGCACCGCCACCAATCCTGTTGTCAGCGACTCGGTCTATATCGACCGTCTGCAGCGTATTCCTGCCATTATTGAAATGCCTTACAACGAAGTGGTAAGAAAATTCATCGACATGTATGCTACTCGCTTGAGACAGAAAGTAGCATTTATGCTGAGTGCAAACAATTTCTACATGCCTATCTTCGAGGAAGCACTCGACCTGTACGACCTTCCACAAGAGTTGAAATACCTGCCGGTCATTGAATCGGCCCTCAACCCTACAGCAACTTCACGCGCAGGAGCAGTCGGACTCTGGCAGTTTATGCTGACTACCGGCAAAATATACGGGTTGAAAAACAACAGTCTGGTAGACGAACGCCGCGACCCTATCAAGTCGACCCGTGCTGCTGTACGCTACTTGAAAGATTTGTACGAAATATACAACGACTGGAATCTGGTATTGGCTGCCTACAACTGCGGACCGGGTACTATCAATAAAGCCATCCGCCGTGCCGGAGGAGAAAAAGATTTCTGGACTTTGTACAACTATCTGCCTAAGGAAACCAGAGGATATGTGCCTGCATTCATTGCTGCCAATTATATCATGACATATTATTGTGAACACAATATCAGTCCGATGGAAATGCGCATGCCCGAAGGAACCGATACTATTCAGGTATCTAAAAACCTGCATTTGCAGCAAGTAGCAGATGTTTGTAAAATCAACATCGACCAGTTGCGTGCCTTGAATCCGGAATTTAAGAAAGACATTATTCCGGGCAACGAAGAGCCTTATGCATTACGTTTGCCTAACAACATGATTAGCTGTTTCATCGAACACGAAGACAGCATCTACAACTATAAGCCGGAAGTATACCAGAAACGCCGCTCTACAGTAGCTATTGCAACTCCAAAATCATCTTCTTCGGGTAAAGCCGTATACCATAGAATACGCAACGGAGAAACATTGGGCGGTATTGCAGCAAAATATGGTGTCAGCGTAAGTCAGCTACGCCGCCTGAACGGAATAAAAGGAAGCAATATACGGGCTGGAAAATCAATCCGTATCCGATAAATCACTACTCTATCAGAGGCTGAAACAGAATCAGTTGTCTTGTCGGTACTTCGAAGGTTTAAATACAAACGAAGATCTACTGATACACGACAGTTGATTCTGTTTTTATTTTTCATCCATCAGTCTTCATACCCAGATAAAATATATTTTTAGAGAAAAACGATTGGGATTTCCGCATCGAAGCACATATGTTTGGAATGAACTTTCTGAGCAAGGAAACAACCCGACGTAATCTTTTCAGCTCCTTCAAAGATAGCCTTGCCTTATTAGACGAATTTCCAGTACTTTCAAGTGATGAGTGCAGTTTTTCCTTGAAAAAACTATACTACTTTCAAGAAGAAACTGCACTCATCACTTGAAAGTACCGGGCAAAAGAATATAAACGGGATGAGATTTGTAATCTCAGAAAAAAGGATGAGACTCAAAGAAAAAGCCCGACTTGCATGTCGGGCTTTTTCTTTCGTCTGATTTCGAGATGAACAATCAGCACAATCTATATACCTATTAATTTTGTGACAAATCTACAGCATAATTTGCACGTTTTCCTGACGGATAAATACCAGTCATGAACAATACCTGATCAGGAGATTGTGAAGCTGCCTTCATTACATCTTCCAAATCCTGTACAGTTTTCAACTGCTTGCTGTTCGCTTTCAGAATAATGAATCCTTTACGGATACCACTATCTTTCATTCGTCCGTCTGAGACTCCGGTTACTTCCACTCCATAACCCAAGTTCAACTGACGTTTCAAATCTTGAGGCACTTCACGGAAGGCAGCACCCAAAATCTGCATATCCACATTCTTCACGATTTTTGTATTACCCTGCGCATTCTTCAAGGTAATTGTAAATTCTTTCTCTTTCTTATCGCGCAATACAGTCAATTTAATCTTATCTCCCGGACGGTATTTAGCCAATGTACCTTGCAATTCGGCCATATTCTTTATCTTCTTACCTTCCATTGCGATAATGACATCGTTCTTCTGGAGCAATCCATCAGCAGAACCACCTTCTGTGACTTCTACAATCTGTACACCTTCTGTAGCACCCAGTTCTTTCTGTTCCTTCTTGATTTCATCCGGATATACTTCGTTACCCATATCACGTCCGGCAATACCCAACAACGCACGTTGTACAGTACCATATTGCTTCAAGTCGGTTACCACCTTCGTCATAATACTGGTAGGAATGGCAAAACCATATCCCGAATAAGCTCCTGTAGGAGAATAAAGCATCGCATTAATACCGACCAACTGTCCTGCTGCATTTACCAAAGCGCCTCCACTGTTACCCTGATTGATGGCCGCATCGGTCTGAATAAACGATTCCACACCGTTTGCTCCCAAGCCTCTGGCCTTGGCACTAACGATACCTGCTGTAACTGTAGAACCCAAGTTAAACGGATTACCTACTGCCAATACCCATTCTCCCACTTTCAACTGGTCGGAATCACCTACCGGAATAGCCGGGAAATCATCACCTTCGATTTTAATCAAAGCCAAGTCGGTAGAAGGGTCTGTACCAATCATACGGCCTTTCATTTCACGTCCGTCATGCAGTTTTACAGAAATATCATCGGCATTTTCAATCACGTGATTATTGGTTACGATGTATCCGTCTTTCGAAATAATCACACCTGAACCCAAACCACGACGTTCCGGAGTCTGTACTTGCTGACGACGTCCCTGACCGTCTCCAAAGAAGAAGTCGAAGAAATCCGGTTGAGTCTGAATGGTTTGTACTTTACTGCGCTGTACAGCCATGATATGCACAACAGAATTCAAAGAACTTTCTGCAGCTTTTGTCAAATCTACAGGTTGCATGTTTGCAGGCGACAAGGCAGCTGTCCGGGCATTCAGATTAGTCTGGAATGCATCATTGAAGGAAAGTTCACCTTTATTATCTTTTGATTGTAATACGGTATAAGCAGTAACTCCTGCTACACCTGCGCTGGCAACCAACATTGCCGCTGTTCCTATTACATACTTAGTTACTCTTTTCATAATTCTATTCTTATTATATTGTTAATTTCATTATTTGTTTAACATTTCATTTGCTAAAGTAGAACAAAATTTATACGGTTGTACTCCTTGTCAGTTCTTTTTTCTCTCTTTTAACAAAGGCATAGTACCCATTAACCGCAATTAACGGGCAATTCTGCCAATTTTACATTCATTATCAGTTATTTTTGTCAGCATCACAGGATATTTTGCCAATTATGTCGCCATTTCGGTTTATTTGCGTACCTTTGCAGTGAAAAGCAGTTGGTCGGTTTGTCGCTGGTACATGTGTGTACAAGAGGAAAGTCCGGGCAACACAGAGCATCCTACTTCCTAACAGAAAGCTGCCCGCGAGGGTGGAGTAATGCAGAAGAAAATAACCGCCTTTTCTTTCGGGAAAAGGTAAGGGTGAGAAGGTAGGGTAAGAGCCTACCAGCCGTATAGCGATATGCGGGCTGTGCATCTTAGGAGTTGTAAGGTCATGTAAACCGGCATTAATGAGGGTTGCTCGCCCCACGTCGGAGGGTAGACCGCTAGAGCCTGCTGGTGACAGCAGGCGTAGATAAATGACAGACACCTTATTTTTAAGGAACAGAACCCGGCTTATAGACTGACTGCTTTTTCTTTAATTTCATCCCCTCACTACTATGAACAAGAACCGAATAAACCAATGGCTGCATTTCTTCCAGTACGATATCTGGCGAATCACAGATGACGAGCTGAATCCTATCCAACGAAAGTTATATGCTTGCATCAAAATCCCCATTTTATCGGTTCGACAATTTTTGAATGACAGAATTCAGGTACGTGCCGCTGCATTGACTTATAGTACTCTGTTATCCATTATTCCCATATTGGCTATACTTTTTGCCATTGCCCGTGGGTTCGGATTCGATTTGATTATCGAGAACAATCTGCGTCAAAGCATGACTGAACAGCAGGCAGAACTTATCATCTCATGGATTAATTCGTATCTGCTTCATGCCAAGAGCGGAGTATTCATTGGAGTAGGTCTGATTATGTTGCTGTGGACTATATTAATTCTGACAGACAATATCGAACGGAGTTTCAACGCTATCTGGCAGGTAAAACATCCCAGAAGTGTATTCCGTAAAATTACCGATTATTTCTCCATGATTCTTCTGTTGCCGTTGCTGATTGTCATCTCCAGTGGTCTGACAATCTTTATGACGACCTATATCAAAAGCATGGATAACTTTTTGCTGCTGACCCCCATCTTAAAGTTTGTGGTACGCATGATTCCTTATATACTTACATGGGGAATGTTTATCGGTTTATTTATCTTTATTCCTAATACCAAAGTACGCCTGCGGCATAGCTGGTTGCCTGGTATTCTGGCAGGAAGTGCTTTTCAGGCATTCCAATACATTTATATCAACAGTCAGATATGGCTTTCAAACTACAATGCCATCTATGGAAGTTTTGCAGCAATCCCCATGTTTCTGTTATGGGCACAAATATCATGGACCATCTGCCTGTTTGGAGCAGAAATGAGTTATGTAAGCCAGAATCTCACTTCTTTTGAATTTGGCAAGGAAACCGCCAATATCAGTCGGCGTTACCATGATTTTTTCTGCACCATCATCCTGTCTGCTATCTGCAAACAGTTCGCTCAGGGGAAACAGCCTTATACAGCCGAAGAAATAAGCAAGGAACATAAAATACCAATCCGTCTGACCAAGAAGATTCTGTATGAATTGCAGGATATGCATCTCATCTACGAAGCAGGAAATGAGGACAACCGGAAAGATACCGGTTATATACCGGGAATGGATATCAACCGTCTGACAGTAGGAATGCTCCTGAGCCGACTGGATTCAACCGGCTCAGAAGCATTCAAAATAGATCGTAAACAATACTCAGCTTCTTGGGAGGCTTTGGTAAAAGCCCGCGACGAGTATATTTACCATAACAATCAGATTTTATTGAAAGATCTCTGATATTCTCTTTATTTGGTGAGCTGCATCATACGGCTCAGATACTTGCCGATAATATCGAACTCAATATTTACAATACTTCCTACCTTGAAAGTATGGAAGTTGGTATGTTCGTATGTATAAGGAATAATGGCTACCTGAAATGAATTTTCTGTAGGATTGCATACAGTAAGACTGACTCCGTTGACAGTAACCGAACCTTTATCTACGGTAAAATATCCACGTTTGGCCATTTCGGGATTGAAATCATACTTAAATGTAAAATACCAGCTTCCTTCTGCATCATCGATTGACACACAAGTGGCAGTCTGATCTACATGTCCCTGTACGATATGACCGTCTAAACGACCATTCATCATCATGCTGCGTTCTACATTTACCTTATCTCCCGCCTGCAAAAGTCCGATATTAGAGCGTTCAATGGTTTCCTTCATGGCTGTTACAGTATAAGTACCATCCTGAATGCTGACCACTGTAAGACATACTCCATTATGAGATACACTCTGGTCTATCTTCAATTCATCCACAAACGAACACTTCAAAGTAAGGTGAAGATTTTCCTGATCTTTTACCACCTTAACAACTTCTGCATATTCTTCTACTATTCCTGAGAACATAAGCTTAATTCTATTTTTTAATATTATTATTTCTGTTATTTATTCATCAATCGGGAATAGGCTTGCTCCAAACCATCTCTCCCTCCGAATCGACTACCATAATTGTACCTCCGGCGTATTCTCTAATATAACTGTTTCCTTTTTCCAGCATATCTTCAGCCATATGAATCGCCTTCTCTTCAGTCTTTATTGAAAAACCTTTGTTATCAGTCGATCTCCCGTCTGTAAAATAGATATCGTATGTTTTCATCTTGTCTGTATATAAATAAAACAGCCGCAAATATATCAAAATACACGAAGCACCACAATAAGAAATAAAAAAAATCCTCACAATCTTCTTAAAGCTGATTGCAAGGATTACTACTAATCATTTTGAGCGGAAAACGAGACTCGAACTCGCGACCCTAACCTTGGCAAGGTTATGCT